>NZ_CAIKKU010000001.1 GCF_903828115.1 uncultured Thiodictyon sp.
GATCCGCGACGATCTGGCGCAACACCTCATACTGTCCCTCGTTGATCTTCTTTGGCCGACCACCTTTCGACATCGTTGCGCGCCTCGTTCTTGTAAACTCGCGCAAGAATATCGGCCAGGTAGATTTTGTCTATACCCTCTTATCCACCCTACAAGAATCCCCGCCCTTCAGTACAAAATTTTCCGGAAACCGCATCAGTTCGACGGACCCGGGGCACGCTGGAGCGGGGGCGCGGCTTGCGGCTTGGCAGACCCCTCCGCGGGCTCGGCAACGGCCGTGCCCCCGGGATCGGGTCCCAGCGCCGCTTTGGCCTTGGCCTCCGCCTGGCGGCGCTGCAACTGCATCTGGAGCATCTGGATAATGACCTGTGCGTCTGCCGGGGTCATCAGGGTCTCGTTCCCGGCCAGACTATCGGTCAGTGCCCCGGCAAAGATGGCGGGGTCCACTGCCACGCCCGACCGGCGCAACTGGGCGCCCAGGTCCATGCCGAGCGCATAGCTTAACCGATCCTGATCGGTACCAAGCACGGTTGCCTCCTGCCCCAGCGCTTGGACGCTCAGGCAGACAAAACCCAGGGCCGCCCAGGGGCCAAATCGTGTAATTCGCATCGTCATTGTCGTTGACCTCGCACATGCTCTCCGGGATCGCCCGCGGGCGAGCGGCCCAGCCGCCTGGAGATGGACAAAAAAAATCGGGGAAGGGCTCCTACCCTTCCCCGAACGCTGTGCCGGCTTATGGCCTCTTACGCCTTAAGACCACCCGGGTACTCTGCCCGGCCGCCGGATTCAACAGGTGGTCCGGGACCCGGTCGGGCTTACGAACAAGGTCCACCATTGCCATTGGTCGCAGGTACGCACACAACCGGCACTGGTACCCAGGCCGAATTGTATGCCCCATTCACCGCCTGTACACGGTAATAGTACTTCTGGTTGCGGCTGCCGGTAAAGGCACTGCTGGCGATACCACTGAGCACCGCGTTCCTCGTCACTGACGACGTGAAACCGGAGTTGGTCGAGCGCTGAATGCTGAACCCGGTCTCCTTGCCGGACAAGTCACTCCAGCGTACGGTCGTCGTCGACCCGGTGCCGCCGCCGGTGAGCACCTTGGTTGCCGTAATCGCATTCGGGGCCGCCGGGACCCAGTTGGTCGTCACGGCGGCCGACGGCACGGTACCGTTGAGCGCGGCAATGCGGTACTGGTAGTCGCTGCCGACCGCGGCCGCGGGATCGGTGCAGGTGCGGGTGCCGGTCCCGGCGAACGGGCCGCACGCGGGCGAGTCGACCGTGGTCCAGTTGGTGCCGTCGGTCGAACGTTGCAGGAGGAACGCGGTTTCGCCAGGACTGGTACCAGAGTTATCCGTGAAGGACACGGTCAGCACGCCGGTATACGGGGAAAGCGGATACGTGGCGCTCGCATTGCTCGGCGCGGCCGGGGGTGCCACGACCACGACAGTGTTGCTCAGCGCATAGCCCGAGCGTTGGGAACCACTCAGCGCCGCGACCTGGTACTGGTAGGTGCTGCCGACCACGATTCCGTTGCTGTCCGTAAAGCTCGTGGCATTCGGAGCCAGGGTCGCGTAGCTATCCACCCAACCGCTATTGTTGACATTGCGCTGGACCACGAAACCCGTCTCATTGCTGGAGTTGTCCGTGAAGGTCAACTGGATCTGCACTCCCACCTGCGCCGCCGCCGCATTGCTCGGGGCGGTCGGGACGGTTGGGCTAACCACCAGCGGGTCGGACACCGACGACGCGGTGAGGCTCGGGTATAAACCACCGTAACCGACGGTGTTCTGCGCGACGATCCGGTACCGATTGGTCGCGCTCCCATCGTACGGGCTCGGATCGGTGAAGCTGCGCACCTTGTGGGTATTTTCCAGGTTGAGCGGCGACGGAACCGGATTAGGCTGCCCGGTCGTCGAAGCAAGCGCGAACCAGGTATGCCCACCATCCGCGGAGCCCTGCACCAGGAACGAGGTCTCGGTGATCGAGTTGTCATTGAACGACAGAACGACGTGCCGCGCCTCGCTGATCGAATAGCCAAGGCCGTTCCAGGTCGGCGCGATCGGCGGGAGCACCAGCGACTCCGGACGCATCATGTCCATCTCCTCATGACTGAGGATATGGCAGTGCCACACATACTCCCAACCGAAGTTGACGAGTTGGTTGGTGACGACGGCAGGCACCGGTTGCCCAGTAACGGGGTCCATGGCGATCGGGTTGAAGCCCATCGTCGCATCGACCCCGGTGAAGGCCGTTGCCGGGTTCAGCGCACGAATGCTGTTAGGCACTTCAAACGGGACCTGGGGAATGATCGGCCGGATGGCCACGATTGTGTCCTGGAGCGGGCTCACCCGTATCGTCTCCTTCCAGCCCAATTCCGTGGGGTGCGGCGGGAGGATGATGTTGTCCCAGGCCACGCGGTTGAGCACCTGCACGTCGAACAGGTGGAAGTGGATCGGATGCGTGTCCACCCCGTTATGGGTGATCCTCCAGATCTGGGACCCATCCGCCGCGTCGGCGATCGGCGTCACCTTGGTGGCCGCGCTCGGCAGCTTGGTGCCGTCCCAGATCTCCGTCGTCGGGTTGATGTAAGGCAACAGGGTGATGGTCTGCCCGTTCGGCCCGGCCGGGCTAGCCTCCAGACCCAGGTTTGCGGTCATTCGCCCGAACTCGTCGAAGGCCGCCGAGTTCATCTCGTCATGCATCGCCTTGGGCTGGACCGCAATCTGCAGCTTGGACCTGGTGCCCGTACGCAGGGTGTTAAACCCGAACCAGGTACCGCCTTGGTTGTTGATCCGCATGAACCCGTCACAGGTGGTTCTGGGGCTGCTGCCCCCGGGCGTGGTAGACGGGGGATTGTTACAATCGCCGCTCCCGACAAAGTTCGTGCCATAGGCGGAGTTGTAGGCCGCCTGCCCGACGATGATCGGGTGCTGACTGGTCTCGAAGACACCGGTGCCGTTCGCCTTGTGCTGGAATGCTGTCCTGAGCCTCTGCAAGTCGAAGGCGTCGGCCTCATTGCCATCCGCAACCTTGATCTGCATGACGGTCCGGGTGTTGGGGCCATAGCCGGGCAGGACGGCTGCGGCACCGTTGGGGCTCATGTCCGGGGCACCAGTGTAGTAGTCGTAGCTCGGGACCCGGGCCGGGAAGGCGGCGGGCGCGTCGTTATAGACAATGAGCGTCTTGCCCCGGTAGGCCGAGAAGTCGACGATCACGTCGGCGCGTTCGGCCGGGGCCAGCAGCAGCGAGTGCTTGTCCACGTTCCCGACGTCGAAGCGGGTCGGATCCGTGATCCAGGTGGTCGGCTGCGGGGGGACGACGACGGGCGCGGGCAGGAAGCCCCCCTCGCTGCCGATCACGATCCAATCCGGTCCGAGTCGGCTGCGACTGATGTCCGGTGTCGGCACGACGGTCGGATCGGTCTGCGCCGCCTCCAGTTCAGACGCGTTGAGCGCAACCTCGGTCCCGGTCGCATCCGCTTCGTACAGCGACAGGTTCCAGAACCGGTCGTTGGCCGCGTTCAGGACGCGCAGGCGATAGGTCTTCGGCTGCACCGTGAGCGTCGGGTAGGCGGTCCCGTTCACCAGCGGCGTGTCGTTGAACTGCTCCATGCCGGCCGAGATGTTGGGCGTACCCGGAATAAACTGCGGCTCGCAGAACGGGTCAGTGTCGTACTGCCAGGTGGTCTGGTCGTTCAGGTTGCACTGTTTGTCTTCCGCCAATGGCTCCGAGAAGGGCGGCTCGGCCTTCGGGTCCATCTGGTAGTAGGGGTTGGGGATGGGACCATGCGGCGGGGTCGCCGGCGGCCAGAACCAGGGACCGTACATCCAACGGCCGTAGGCGCTCATACCCGAGGGGTCGCCCGGGTTCTGGGCCGGCATGTAGACGTGGTGGTACCAGAAGTTTCCTTTGCCGCCCCAGCGGTCCGCGTCCCAGGTCGGGTCCTGCTCGGAGAGTTGCGTCGTATCGGGCACGAAGGTCCGGTCCTGGATGATGAGCGGGATCTGGTCGACTGGAATCGTGGTCTTGCCGCTGCCATCCGGAGTGAGCAGCGCCTTCTCGGTGTCGTCGCTGACCAGATAGCCGGCCGCCTCGCCCAGGTACACGTTGAGCCTGGTCGTCCCGGACGCATGGTCATGATAGAACATCAACCGCGTGCTTTGCTGGTTGGTGTAGTAGAAGGTCTGACAGCCATCGGCGGGTTTCGAGCAATCGGGCACACCCAGGGCCTGGATGGCCGTGCCGGTCATGTCCGGGACATTGCCGACGCTCTCACCCTCAGGCCAATCGGTATGGGTTGCGTTCGTGAGGGCGCCTTCGTCGGCCGGGGTGATCCACTGGTGCGGAGTGCCATCGCTGATCCAGGGCGAGGTGCCGCCGTGCAGGTGCAGCGTGGCGCGGTTATCTCTGAAGCAGTTGACATCGGTACCTTTACCGGTCTGGGTGCACTCCGGATTGCGCACGCCATCCAACACGCTTCCCGCCCCAACGACCGGCGGATTGGGTGCCGGCCAATTGTTCAACGGGCCAAAACCCGCGCCCATCAGGGTCGAGTCCGTTGGTATGTAAAGATTCCCACCGGCGCCGGCGGGCAGCAGGTTGTAGAAGGTGATTCTGACCGCCTTATCCTTGGTCGCCGCAATGACGGGGCCGAGGTAATGGGGATCGGTTACCCCGTAGGCCCGGCTGCCGTCCGGCAAATAGAGGTCAACGGAAGTGCCGTCGAGCAAATCAGTTGACAGTGGGACCGTACCGGGAACCCCAGGGGAGGCGAGTTGCACGTAGTTTCGCAGCAGGGTCCCTTTCGTGGGGTCGTTGGCGCAGCCCAGGGATGAACTCATGCACTCGCGGTGCTGAACCAGCGCGATCGCGTAGTAATCGGAGTTGGCGGTGAATCCGTGTGCGGTCGTGAAGATCGTGGTGTCGGGCACCGCGAGCGGGATGTACTGGCCGAGATTGTTCTTGGCAGCATTGCAACTGCCCGTGACCGCGGGGTTGCACAGCCCCGGCAGACGGTCCTGGAACTTCTTGATGCCGCCGGCGGTGAGATAGTCGGAACCGGGATTGGTGACGTTGATCTCGGAGATCGTGCCATAGTCGGTGCTGGCCGTGGCCGTGGCCCCACTGCCGCCGCCGCCGATGGTGACGACGATCGGGTTCTGCTCGGTAGGCGTATAGTTCGAGCCGCCGTCAGTGACGGCAACGGTCTGGACGGCGAGCGTGGCCGTGACTTCGGCGCTGGGGCCGCCGTTGGTCATATTGATCGGGTCGTAGAGGGGCCCGTTGGTGATCACCACCGTAGGCGCACGCGAATAGCCAGAGCCAGGCTGGGTGACGACGATGCCCGTGATGGCGCCGGTGCCGGTGACGGGACAGTTGATCGCCCCATCACACAGGGCGTACGCCTGGGCTGCCACCCCGTTCACTGCATCGTCGGGCAGATCGAAGTTGACGACCGGGAAGGTGTACCCGGCCCCGCCAGTGCTCACCGCGACCGCATGGACGCCGCCGTATACGGTCGCCTCAGCGCCCGAACCGCCGCCGCCGGTTATCATGGCGGTTGGGGCAGTATAGCCCGAGCCATAGCCCGCGATGCTGGAAGGCCCGCTGACGGCGATGCTGGTGACCGCACCCGTCGCAGTGTAGTGCGCTTCCGCCGTGGCGTCGGCGCCCGAGCCCTCGATGGTGACGTCGGGATCGCTGGTGTAGCCGCTGCCCGGGTTCGTGATGACGATGCCCGTGACGACACCGCCGACCCCGACTGTGGCCGTCGCGGTCGCGGTCGTGCCCGAAGTCGGAGGGTCGATCGTGACGGTGGCATCTGGCAGCGTCAGAGGGCTCAATGCCCAGTTCGGAAAGGGGCCGAAATAGTGCGGGACCTTGGTCTGGTCCGTCGCCGAAGTCGGCAAGCCCGCCCCGGCCGGCGTGATCCCGAGGCCAAAGCCAATGGCCGCCCCCAGGATCAGATGCGTCCATTTCGAGTACCGACGCCTCCTGGCGTCAGGTGCGCGTGCTGTTTGTTTCATTTTGTCGCTCCGGCGCCCGGTGCTGGTTGTTGTGCATTGGGGGGGGATGAGGTTCGTGTCCCGGCAGCGGCTGCGGCGGCAGGCGCCGACGGGGCGGCCGGCGCCTCCCCGCGAACACCCGCCCCCGCGTCCTTGAGCGCCTTCGCCTTCATCGATTTGGTGACGATGATCGGCTTGGTGGCGCCATCGACCGGGACCGCTGCTTCCTCGGCCGCCGTCGCCATGCCCTGACCGACCCCAGCGCCAACCCCGATCGTGGCCGCCAGGGCCAGACGCATCCAGCGCGCGTGACGGTGACTTGTCACCTCAGGTACCACTTGAATCTTCATCATTTCATACCTCATGGTAGGGTCACGTGCGATCCAGGGAGGGCCGCGGCACCTTGGACACGTACTGACGACGCAAACTGGGGACCCGGACCCTTGACCCTAAAATTGCGGTCGAATAATCCGGTCGTACTCGTGGGCGAAGCATGGCCGCAAAACCGCGGGAAACCAATGGGGGTTTCCCCCCATTTCTGACGCCCCGATACAGTATTCTGAGACGACTCTGAGACAGGTCGCGGGTCCGGCACCTGACTGGGAAAAACGGCCGCCCGACGAACCTGACGAGATGCCGGTTTCACCCGACGGATAGCACAGTGGGTCATTCCGGCGATCAGGATTCCAGCGGAGCACCGGCCCTTTATTCAACCAGGGCAATGGCATAGTCGGCGTCTTCTACGCCCACCGAGCGGTCGTCGGGAACCGGCGTGTACCTGATTCCCCTGCGGGCCAAGGGATGCTCGACCGGGTTCCTGATTGCATCGTTTCCGGCGCGGATACCAATATAATCCACGATTGACTTGGCCAGTGATCGAGGAGGAGAACAACCATGCCGCAACAGACGCGCATCCTGTTGGTCGAGGATCATCGAATCTTACGCGAGGGCCTGCGGGCCATCTTTGACGCGGAGCCGGGTTTCGCGGTCGTCGGTGAGGCCGGCGATGGGGGCGAGGCAATCCGTCGCGCCCAGGAGCTGCAGCCGGACCTGATCGTCCTGGACCTGTCCATGCCGCGGATGAATGGACTGGACGCGCTCAAAGACCTCAAGCGCGTCGCACCCGGCGCGCGGGTGCTGATCCTCACCGCCCAGTTGGGCGAGGAGTACGTCTTCGGCGCCCTGCGGGCCGGGGCGGACGCCTATCTGTCGAAGGACTCCAGCGCCGCGGAGTTGGTGCTGGGGTTGCGTAGTGTGGCCGCCGGCGAGCGCTTTCTCGGCAGCCGGATCGCCACTCAGTTCACTCAGGCCTACCTTGAGGGCCGGGCGCCAAACCCGCAGGGGGCCATTCCCGACCTGATCTCGCGGCGCGAGCGGGAGGTCGTGAAGCTGGTCGCCGAGGGATACCGCAGCCGCGAAATCGCCACCTATCTGTCCATCAGTGAAAAAACCGTGGAAAAACATCGGGCGAATCTGATGCGCAAGCTCCAGGTGACCAATGTCTCGGGGCTGACGGCCTATGCCATCGAGAAGGGTTTGGTGACCCGCTGAGCACCCTCATCGTCCAGCCGCCAAACGGCCTCGACCCGGGTACCGCCGCCGGGTTGGCTGCGCAGGCGAAACACCCCGCCGGACAATTCGGTCCGCTCGCGCATGGAGCTGAGACCCGAACCCGGGGCCCGCCCTTGCGCGACCTCTTGGGGGAGTGCCCCCGGCACGAAGCCGATGCCGTTGTCCGCCACGACCAGGCGCAGCAGTTCCGCATCGGCACTCAGACCGACCTCCAGGAGGGTGCCGCCACCGTGTTTGGCGGCGTTGCTCGTCGCCTCCTGCAGGATCCGGAAGATCGTGGTCTTGAGCCCGTCGGGGATATCCTCTTCCACCGCGTCCAGGTGCTCCCGCACCTCAAGACCGGGATGGATCTTCTTCAGTTCACCGAGAAACCAGCGCAGCGTTGCCAGCAGCCCCAGGTCGTCCAGCATGGCCGGCCGCAGGTCCGTCGAGATCCGCCGCACTTCGTCCACGGCCCCGCGCAGGGCCGGCACCAGCGCACGCAACGCGGGCATGGACGCGCGGCGCTCAACCGCCGGCGCGGCGCCGAGACAGCCCTCCAGGGCCAGGCGGGTAGCGGTCAGGGTTTGGCAGATGCCGTCGTGCAGATCGCGGGCCACCCGTCGGCGCTCCTCCTCCTGGACGCCGAGCAGGCGCGCGGAGAGCAGGTGCAGTTCCGTCTCCATGCGCTTACGATCACTGATATCCTGCACGCTTCCAAGCGTTGCAGGGCCGCCCCGAAAGTCGATCAGGGTATTGTGCAGGCTCACCCAGCGGGACTGGCCGGACTTGGTCAACAGCCGGCACTCGTAGCCCGGGCCAACCGCCTGGTCGTTGCGGCGGCGCTCCGCCATCAAGGCGACGCGGTCGCGGTCCCGCGGGTCCACCAGGCTGAGGGCCGCGACCCCGATCAGTTCCGCGCGCTCATACTCCAGCAACTGCGCCAGCATCGGATTGACAAAGACCAGCCGCTGGTCAGCCAGCACGAAGACGCCGGTCGGCGAGTTCTCCACCAGGGCCTCCTCCCGCGCCTGGGCCAGTTCCCGGTCACGGGCGCGCAGCGCGGCCCCCATCTGGGCGACAAAAAAGGCGATCAGGACCGCGTTCAGGATGAATCCGTACCACATGCCCTGCACATGCAGGGCGAATACGGTCGGTCCGTGGTCAGGTACCGGAAACGCCCGATGGAAGAACATCAGCGCCGTATAACAGGCCGCCGCGACCCCGGTCACGCCCCAGATCAGGCGCGGCTGCAGGGTGGCGGCGGCCACGGTCACCGGCAGCAACAGCAGGGTGATGAGCGGATTGTCCGCCCCGCCGGTCAGATAGAGGGCCGCCGTGAGACCCACCAGATCGATGACGGCCTCCCGCAGCAGGGTGCCTTCGCCCGGGTCCGGGCCCGCGGCGGAGCCCCGGGACAGGTGCCACAGGGCGTCCAGGGTGTAGAGGACCAACCCCGCCCCCAACACGGTCAGCCACCACAGCGGGATGTCCAGCCCTAGCAAGAGGATCACGGCGACGAAGGCGAAGGCCCCCCCCGGCCAGCCCGCCCAGGCGCACCAGGAGTTGGTAGCGCAGACAGATGGCGCAGAGTGATGGGGAAAGGCGCGGGGTCGGTGCAGGCATGAGATTGGTTTTTGCCTCTCACTGCCGGACGGGGCATTCGCCCCGTCCGGAACGTTTTCCTTGGATCTGCCGATGGGTGTCTTCGCGCAGCGTCGAATCAAACGTTCGGGACGCGGTTAATACCCCGTCCCGCCCTCGCCCCTCCGCCGCCGCTTTAGCCCCCACTCCCGCCCTAGCGATTTTGGAGTCGGGCAAGTGCCTGCTCCGCCGCCCGCGCCCGCTGCTCGGCCTGCCGCAAGGCCAGCGCCTGCGCCGCGGCAAGCCCCTCGGCCTGCTGCCGCGCCTGTGCCTCGGTATCAGCACGGTTCGCTTCGGCGGCGGCGTGCTGCTCGGCCTGCCGACGCGCCTGTGCCTCGGTGTCGGCACGGTTCGATTCAGCGGCGGCGTGCTGTTCGGCCTGTTGCAGGGCCAGCGCCTGTGCCGCGGCACGCTCCTCGGCGGCACGCCAGCCGGGCAGCACGAAGGCGGCGTAGACCGGATCATCGCGCAGCGTGCCATGTTCGGGCCGACGGCAGAGGTCGGCCAAGCGGAACTGCAGGCCGGGCAGGACCCGTGAGCGGATCACGCCGTCGTCCGCCGCGATGGGGATATAGACGCCCGTCGCCGTGCGGGTGAAGAACGCTTGATGCTCGGGCGCGCGGTGCAGGATGTAATATTCCGGGACGCCGCCGACGGCATACTCGGCCTTCTTGACCACCGTATCGCGCAGGATGTCGCGGCGCTCCTGGTCCGAGAGGGCCTCGACACAGAGATCGAAGACGCCGTGATAGGACGCGTCCAGCGGAAGCAGCGGCTGGGGGTTGTCGTTGCAGACCACGCCGAAATCGGGCTTGCGGATGACGGTGCCGGTCGGCAGCGGCAGCCGAAAGCCCATCTCCAGCGCGACCATCCTGGCGATGGGCCGGGAGTCGAGGAACAGCCGCAGCAGGTGCATGAACCATTCGTAGACGAGGTAGGTTTCGTAGTTGGACACCGGCTTTTCCTCCAGACGTCCGTTGTTCCATTCATAGTGGACGTCGGACTCGAGGTAGTAGTCGCGCCAGTACTCCTCCTCCGAGACGTGGCGGCCGGCCGCGGAGGGTGGCAGGACAGGCGCCGGTTCAGGCCGCGTGCGGCGCGGTTCGGCAAGGGCGGTCTGCGACATGGGCGTCTCCCAGGGCGGTGGCGGTCATGGACATAGCCTAGCACGGGTCCCGTCGGCCGAAGGCCGTAGGGACGGGTTTGAACCCCCCCCAATTCAGCCTTGGACTCCAGGTTGCGGGCCAACATCGAACTCAGGGCCGAGCGGGGCAAATACCCCGTCCCGCCCGACATGAGATCGGTACTCAGGCGGCCCCACTCGCGCGCTGCCGGTAGAGCGAACCGTCCACCGCGGCGGCCATGGCCCACGCATCCAACTGGCCGCCAAGGAAGGCGCAAACCCGCTCCCCGACCGCGATTGGATCGGTGATGGTCTCCCGGTGGGAGACGAACAGGGTCTTGACGTTGGGTTGCTTCCCCAGCCAGATCCGCACCTGGCGCAACTGCTGATTGAAGGCCCGTTCGAGTTGCTCGTCGGTCAGATTAGCCGGTGCCCGACCGAGATTCGCCAGCATAAGGCGTTGCGACTTGAGAACCTCTTTGAAATCACGCTCCATGAAGACCACCCGGTAGGCCTCATCCGGCGGCAGGAAGGGCAGGAGTTGGGCCACGAGCTTGACCGCCCGGCCCCGCGCCCCGGCCAGCCAGGTGCGGTCCTGGCGGAGCCGGGTCGCGGCGTCCAACTCAAAATAACCGCGAGGGTTGTCGCCATCGGCCGCCCGCCGGCCATCCGTCAGGGCCGCCAACCCACCCGCGACCAGCATCTGCATCATCATCGAGGTGCCGGAGCGCGGCAAGCCCGCGACCACGACAACACACTGCGCGGGGTCGGTCGGCACGCCGCTCTTGTCGACCAGCGGCGCCCGCTGCCGCTCGGGCGCCCCGTCGAAGGGGATCTGCCGGGCCTCCTGATCGACCTCGGGCGCAAGGTCCTCGACCCCGGCCAGCGCCGTCGGCTCCACGCGCCGCTCCCGGCGGCGGCGGGCACGGATCTCGCGCACCAGGCGCCAATGCCCGCGGGCCTTCTCGGGATCGAACTCGAAGCGCATGGCGTAGCCGGCAAGCAAGCGATGGGCGCGCTCGAAGTTGGGGTTGATGGATACCGCCACCCGCATCGCCTCCGCGGCCCGGGTGAATTGCCGATTGCGTAGCAACCCGAGGGCCAGGACATAGTGGGCCATGGGGTTCTGGTAGCACAGGGCAACGGACTCCAGGGCCGCGGCCAGCCCCTCATCCACTCGCTTCTGCCGCAGACAGGCCTTGGCGAGACCGAGATAGGCGTGGGGATTGCGTGGATCAATGGCGAGCGCCCGGCGGAAGGCCTGTTCCGCCTCCACCCAGCGCCGCAGCCCGACCAAGGCGTCGCCGACCTGGAGGTGCAGACCGGGACGCCTGGGTTCGGCCTTACCGGCGCGCCGCAGGTGCTCCAGGGCGGCGGCGGGCCGGCCCTCCGCGATGAGCACCCAACCCATGAGATAGTCCAGGTCGAAGGTCTTGAAGCGGGCCGTCATCCGCAGGTCGTCATACTCCTGGCGCTGCGCATCGGTGAGCCGCGCCGGATCGGGTTCGCCCTCCACGGTGAGTTCCCCCGCCGCGGCCTGGCGCGCCTTCACCTCGGCCTCGAAGACGGGCAGCCGTTCCTGGGCCGCGGTTGCGGCCCGCTGCCGGTCAGCGGTCATCTGCTCCACCAGCGCGCGCAGTTGCGGGACCCGGTTGGCGGCCCGGTGGCAGGACGCCAACTGCACTCCGAAGGTAGCCGTTCAGAGACCCCTTGACCGCTGCCTCCAGCCCGATCAGTATGTTCCCCCTACGCTGCCCGATGATACCGCGCCACTGACCGATGCACCTGAGCGACCACAGCCTCAACCAGCTTGATGAAGCCTACGTCCA
>NZ_CAIKKU010000002.1 GCF_903828115.1 uncultured Thiodictyon sp.
CCGGAACGCTTCATTTCGCGGTTCGATCCGGATTCCGATACTGCGCCAACGCCACCCTGATCGGCGTGCGCAGCCCCTCCCCGTAATACATCGCCCGGTACTTCGGCATCTGCTTGATGCGGTCGGTATAGAGTGCAACCTTGTCCGCCACGGCGAAGTTCTTTGCCATCAGCTTCGCGTCGGCCTCACTCAAGCGCAGGGCCAGATAATTGGCGACCGCGGTGAACAGTGAGGGATCGAAGTCCTTGGCCTCCTGGGAGGCGACGACGAAGGCGATGCCATACTTGCGGCATTCCTTGACCATGGTCGGAATCAGCTTGAGGCGGGCGGCGCGGTGGGCCTCGTCGAAGATCACCGCGTGGGTAATGCGGCCCTGAGGTCCGCGGCGGAACATGCCCTGATAGAGGTTGTAGAGCACGAAGGTCGCGAAGGCCCGTTGCAGGTGCTCATTCTGGGTACCGTGGACCTGGAGTTGGAGACAGACAGTGATCAGGGTAGTGGTCTTGCCCATGCCCGGCTGCCCAAGGATCATCAGGTGCGGGTTCGCCCGGATGCTCGGGCGCCAGATGACGGGTTCGTCGCCCGACTCCCGGTGACCGAGCAGTACCGTCGCCTCGCCGCCCGCGGCGGAGTCCGGTCCGCATTCGGCGGCCTTGGGACCGCCGAGATCCTCTCGGTCAGCCGCCGCCAGGCGGCTCGCGGAGTCGACGACAACAGGTTTAGCCGAGACTTCAGGCGGGACGGGACTGCTTCAGGCGGGACGGGGTTTGCAACCCCGTCCCGAACTTTTGGAGACTCGGGGAAAACTGGCGCTCCATCCCCTCCGCCAGGTCCGCGGAGCGGGCGGTCTTGAGATAGCGGCGGAACTTCACCTCCACGAAGGCGAGTCGCAATCCGCCCTTCTTGGTCGCGCTCACATAGAGCAGGTCCGCCCGCTGCTCGCCGCCCTCGACCAACTTCCCCGGCTCCCGAAACAGCTCCGGCACGTCGTCGAGCGGGATCAGGAAGCCCTCGGCCAGCGACAGCCAGGCCGGCTCGTCGCTGCCCGCCCGTGCGCAGTGCCGCTGCGCCAGCGCGACCGCGATCATCTCCTGGATCGCATTACCGGTCCCGCCCAGCCGTAGCGCCAACCGGCCGCTGACCGCCTTGAGTGCATCCAGCAGGTGGGTGCAATTGCGCTGGCTGGCGGACAGGCACATTTCCCCCAGCGCGCGATCCAGCCGCGAACTGAGAGTATCTACCTTGAGACTCTGCCCCCCGTCGCGTACCATCACGCCGGCAAATCCGAGCCGCATCGCGAACCTGATACCACTGCGTAAGTAAGCCTTTCACTGCGGAGATTTGATGGCCCGTCAGCGCATCGACATCACCTGGGATCCTATCAAAGCCCAGAAAAATGAGTCGAACCATCGCGTCACCTTTGGCGAGGCCACCGAGGTATTGCTGGATCCGATGGCGCTCACCGTGTTCGATGCGGCGCACAGCACCGAGGAGGAACGCTGGTTTACCCTCGGCGAAACCACCCGCCGCAGATTTCTGGCGGTTTCTCACACGTATCTGTGCGAGTCCGGGGAGAGTGCTTTGGTCCGAATCATCTCTGCCAGAGAAGCCACACGCCGCGAACGGCAACAGTACCAGAACGAGCCGCGATAGGTCCGCTATGTCACACGTAATCGACGACACGAACGACGAGATGCCCGCAGAGATCGACTTCTCCGGAGCACAGCGGGGTAAGTTCTTTCGAGAAGGTGCCGTGCTTAGGGTTCCGGTCTATCTGGATGCGGAGGTCCGGAGTTACCTGGCGGCGCGGGCGGACGCCAAGGGTGTGCCTGTTGATCGCCTGGTCAATGATCTGCTTAGAAAGGACATTGAGCTGATCGAGGCCGCAAGATAGCTCGTAGGGCGCAACCATATCGTTTCGGTGGCTTGTGCCTTAACTTGTTCGTGGATGCGGACGTGAACCATGGTAGTCGCAGCCATAACAACCTGTTTATCTTGCCTTATTTGTTAGGGTAAAGGAGCCAAGCTTGGGTATTTCTACCTGCCCGAAGCGGGTGAAAACCACTTGATCCTAAACAACTCGATCCTGGCTCTTTTTTGCCTCAAGGCGCCGTCCAGCAGATTGACGACCTCGTCGAAGCTGCTGGTCGAGGTGATCAACTGCATGAATCCCAGGTCGTCGCGTTCCGGTGCGCAGTCGATGCGCGGCGCGCCCAGCGCAGCCGGGGCAGGGTCACGCCACCCGGGCGGGCGACGCTGTCCAGCAACCCCCGGTCCCCCTCCGGCACCGCGCTGGCACGGTTGCGCCGACGTTCCGCGGTGGCGGACAGGGAGCGGCCGGTCTGCGCCCTGGCCTGCCCGGCGCCTGGACGCAGATCGCGTTCATAATCGGCGAAGACAAACACCTTGTCGGACCTTGCTCCCATATATTGGAATGGATATAGTTGGACACATGAAACCCGTGCGATTCCTGGGCGACGCCCTCAAGTGCCTGCGGGCCTTTCCGTGCGACGCTCGGCAAGACGCGGGGCGTCAACTCGACCGGGTCCAGCGCGGCCAGCCTCCCGATGACTTCAAGCCCATGCCGACGATCGGCAAGGGCGTCGAGGAGATCCGCATCTGGGATGAGGCGGGAACCTTTCGGGTCATCTACCCGGCGCGTCTCGCCGATGCCCTCTATGTCCTTCACGCATTTCAGAAAAAGACCCGCGGCACGAAGCGCGACATCGATATCGCCAAGCTGCGGTTCACTCGACCGATACGGGGCGAGCAATGAGCGACCCAACGAACAAGCAAGCCATCCAGACCTTTGCCAGTGTGTGGGATGCCATCGCCGACACACCCGCAGAGGCGGCGAACCTGAAGTTGCGCTCCGAACTGATGGACCAAATCGCCGCCATCGTGGCAGAGCAGGGGTGGACTCAGAACGAGGCGGCCACGCGCTGCGGGGTGACCCAGCCGCGCATGAATGACCTGCTGCGCGGGCGCATCTCACGCTTCTCGGTCGATGCTCTGGTGAATATCGCGGCGACCCTTGGGTTGCGCGTCCAGGTCCGACTCGAGGCGGCGTGATTGCGGAGCTTTCTCCCAATTCTAAGGCGGGACGGGGTTTGAAACCCCGTCCCGAACGTTTGGGGACTCCGGGAAACCGCCACGGCTACCGGTACCCGGAGGATCCGGAACGCTTCATTTCGCGGTTCGATCCGGATTCCGATACTGCGCCAACGCCACCCTGATCGGCGTGCGCAGCCCCTCCCCGTAATACATCGCCTGGTACTTCGGCATCTGCTTGATGCGGTCCGTATAGAGCGCGACCTTGTCCGCTACGGCGAAGTTCTTTGCCATCAGCTTCGCGTCGGCCTCACTCAAGCGCAGGGCCAGATAATTGGCGACCGCGGTGAACAGCGAGGGATCGAAGTCCTTGGCCTCCTGGGAGGCGACGACGAAGGCGATGCCGTATTTGCGGCACTCCTTGACCATGGTCGGGATCAGCCTGAGGCGGGCGGCGCGGTGGGCCTCGTCGAAGATCACCGCATGGGTAATGCGGCCCTGAGGTCCGCGGCGGAACATGCCCTGATAGAGGTTGTAGAGGACGAAGGTCGCGAAGGCCCGTTGCAGATGCTCGTTCTGGGTGCCGTGGACCTCGATCAGGGACAGCAGGTCCTGATCCAAGAGTGAGGGCGCACCGCTCCCGGCGCCGAACAGGCCATAGTCATCAAGCTCGTTCAACCGATTGAGCAGGGTTTGCAGGCCCTTGTCGGGCTTTTCCTCGGCACGCAGCCGATCCAGGAAGCTGCCGAACGCCGGGGCCGCACCGGTCTGACCCGGCGACCAGCCCAGGTCCGCATAGCTCTGCTTCATTGCCTCGCGCAGGCGCCCCAGTTGCACATCGCCAAGATCCGGGAAGACCGCAGAAAAGATGTCGCGCAGCATCCCGACGTTGTCCAGATACCCGAGCGGATTGTCGCCGACGACCTCCATCGGATTGAATCCGAGCCCCGCATAGCGGACGACCAATGGCGGCTGCGGCAGTTCCTTGGTGAGTTTTTCGTCGATGTCCTCGTGGTAGGAGAAGACGATCGGCGTTACGCCCTGCGCCTGGAGTTGGAGACAGACATTGATCAAGGTGGTGGTCTTGCCCATGCCCGGCTGCCCAAGGATCATCAGATGGGGATTCGCCCGGATGCTCGGGCGCCAGATGACGGGTTCGTCGCCCGACTCCCGATGGCCGAGCAGCACCGTCGCCTCGCCGGTCGCGGCGGGGTCCGGTCCGCATTCGGCGGGCTTGAGACCGCCGACATCCTCTCGGTCAGCCGCCGCCAGGCGGCTCACGGAGTCGATGACAACAGGTTCAGCCGAGACTTCAGGCGGGACGGGGCGATTGCTTTCAGGCGGGACGGGGTTTGCAACCCCGTCCCAAGCGTTTGAGGACTCGGGGAAAACGCCAGGGCTCAGGGTATCCGGGGCATCCGAAACGTTTCGGACGGGGCGCATGCCCCGTTCGGCCTGAGCATCAGAACCTTCCCCGTCATCCATTGAGGCCGCCCGCGGCTCCGGCAGGATATCCGGCCCGAACAGCCACAAATCCGCCTCGCCGCTGTGCTCGATCCGCGCCGGCTGGTGCCCGCCATACTCGGGGCAGAAGACAAACCCGATCCGCTTGATCTCCAGATGATCGGGGAGTTCGGCATCTTTGCGAACCACCCGGTCGATCTCCCTCATGGCGGTAGTGAACGCATCCTCCGACAACCCATGACGCCGCCCTTTGCGCCCGTAGAAGCGCAGGATGCGCGCGAGCCAGGCGCGGTTGACGGTCTTCTCCAGGGCCGAGGTCCGAGCGCCGAAGAGTTGGCCCCAGCGCTGACAGGATGCCGCGATCTGGCGTTCCATCCCCTCCGCCAGGTCCGCGGAGCGGGCGGTCTTGAGATAGCGCCGGAACTTTATCTCAACGAAGGCCAGTCGCAATCCGCCCTTCTTGGTCGCGCTCACATAGAGCAGGTCGGCCCGCTGCTCGCCGCCCTCGACCAGCTTCCCCGGCTCCCGGAACAACTCGGGCACGTCGTCGAGCGGGATCAGGAATCCCTCGGCCAGCGACAGCCAGGCCGGGTCATCACCGCCTGCCCGCGCACAGTGCCGTTGCGCCAGCGCGACCGCAATCATCTCCTGGACCGCATTGCCGGCCCCGGCCAGCCGCAGCGCCAACCGGCCGCTGACCGCCTTGAGTGCATCCAGCAGATAGGTGCAATTGCGCGGACTGGCGGACAGGCCCATCTCGCCCAAGGCGCCGTCCAGCAGATTGACGACCTCGTCGAAACTGCTGGTGGAGGTGATCAACTGCATGAATCCCAGGTCGTCGCGTTCCGGTACGCAGTCGATAATGTAATTGTCGTAGACACGGGGCAGCTCGCGGGGCGAGTCGAAATACTCGATCCCGGCGTTGCGGTCCGCCGTCACCACCCAATCGCATAGCCGGTGCAGATCGGCCAGCAGGTCCGCCTGATCCGCGGAGACCTCGGTCACCAAGACCGGCCAGTCATCCGTCCCGCCGCCCAGGTGGCGGACCACGGCCCTCAGGATGTGCGCGTGCAGCCCCACCTGGCGCTTGGTCAGGATGCCGGTGACCGGGTGCTTCTCGCCGTCCGGGTTGGGAGGGATGAAGCTCAACCAATGCGGCGTAGGCGCGGCATGGAATTCCCGGCTCGGCATCAGCATCAGCCCGTGGGCCTCCAGCACCCCATCGGCCGGCAGCGCGGCCTGATTGCGGCATTCCACGCGCGAGGCGAAGCAATCGAAGGCGATTGAGACATGGGCGGGAGTCGTGGGCCTGGAGCCGGCCCGGCGCGCCCAGCGCAGCCGCGGCAGGGTCACGCCACCCGGTCGCGTCACGCTTTCCAGCAGCCAACGATCGGCCTCCGGTACCGAGCCCGCGCCGCTGCGCCGACGCTCGGCGGTGGCAGCCAGGAAGCGCCCCGTCTGGGTGCTGGTCTGGCCGGAGCCTGGAAAGAGGTCAAGTTCGTAACAGAGTTGCCTATCGGTATCCTCCGGCGCGTCCTCGCCCTCAGTCGCTGCCGTCAAGGCATGGCCCAGGGCGCGCGCTACCGGCATCGCATCACCGGCGCGTAAGGCATGGACACGAACGCGCCGATACTGAGGGTGCAGTTGCAGATAGCGGCGTATCTCCCCGGCCAGCGCCGCCGCCGCGCCCTTGCCAACGGACGGCGCGGTGCTCTCATCGCCACCCATCAGCCGGCCGAGCAACGCGACCGTCGCCTTCGGCTCAGGGTCGTCCGTGCGGACCAGTGCAACCGCATGGAATCCGAGCGTATCGGCGAATACGAACGCCTCCCCGGGCTCTACCCCTGGGAGGAAAGCCGGATAGTGGGCGCCCGTGATACGTTCCAGGAGTAGCTCCAGCTTTGCCGCCGACAGGTTTTCCTCGTAGCGGTGATGGGCCACGAGCAAGTCGAAACTCTGTTGCCAGGCGACACGTAACGGGTGGATGGGCAGTACGACCAGGCCCAGTGTGCGCCCGGCGAGTGAAACGACCTCCAAGGTATTGATGAGGGTCAACTCGGGCGCGCCTTGTTGCCAGGCATCGGAGGCAGCCAGCACATACTGATTCAGCGCAGGAATCTCATGGTGGTAGAGGATGCCCAACGGTCCCTGACTGCCGGCCATCCAACTCGCCAACTGGCGCGATTGCTGCGCCAGGCGCCCGGCGCCGGACTCCGACGAGACAGGAATGAACTCCGGCTCACCGATCGGCGTGCCATCGGAGCGAACCGCCAGACGCCAACGGCCGAGCGCGCCCTTCCGATTCACCCAATCCCGGCCAAGCTCCGCGATCAGGGGCGGACAGAAGACCCGACCGACCTTGCCGTCCAGCCGGCAGGTGATGAAGCCTTTCTTGTCGGTGCTGAATACGGACCGGTTGCCGGGGTTCCGAGCCAGATCTTTGAATGCCTCGCCATCCGTTGCAAGATGGGCCACCGCCAGGGCCAAAGTTGGACGGACCTTGCCGGCGCTGCTCTTGGCGGATTTCTCTGTATCGCCGAAGCAGAGCACAAAGTCTTCGCTCTCTGCCTCGCAGGCGCTGCCCCCGAGCGCACGGATGGTCACTAGGGCTTCAAACCGCGCATCGTCCTCCAAAACATCGAAATCGTCCTGAGTGAAGACCGCCTTCTGGGGCGACTTGCCGGTGTGGGAGGGCTTCTTCTCAGCTAGCACATCCTGATCAGATGTCACCTGAACGAGATAGTCGACGACCCCTTTCGCGAGGGTGTCCGGATCGGTCTTCCAACGAACCTCCAGGCGGGCACGGTTGGTGCGGTCATCAGCGTCGGGACTCAGTCGCAGTTCTAAGCGCCCATCGCCGGTTTCTCGCAACCCCGACCAGGCGGCGGGTTTCTTTGTCTTTCCGCGCCAGGGCAACCATTCGATGGCGTTGAGGGTTTCCTCGTCGAACAGGCCCGGACTCATGTTGTTCAGCCAAAGGTCAGGTTCCTGTGCCAGGCGAGTCAGGGCAACCTGGCGGGGCAGACTCTCGATTTCGCGAAGAATGCTAGCCAATTTGGCCTGTTGAGCGGCCTTTGAATCGCCGAGCTTCAAGGCAGCAGCGCGTTGTTCGGGCGATAGGCCAGAGCCTTGAACGGGGATCAGCCGCTCCACCAGGCGTAGCGAATTGTCCAGATCGGCTTCATGCGGTATGCCCTCCACTGCGACAGGCCACAGACCGATCAGCGACAAGGCGGTACCGACTTGTCGCGGGTCCTCGCGTGCCTGGCACAGATAGGATAGCGCTGCCCAGGGGGCCAAGGGGCGTCTACGGAGCCTCCAGCCAGCCTTATTGAGCGCCTTTTTCGCGAATCCCCGGTAGCCGGGCAGCAGGTCTTTTTGTGCTAGGTCGAGGGCAACTTTGAAGACCTCTGCCTCCCCGATCTCCCTCGTCGCCCCATAGATGCCGTCCATGCCCGCCCCGGCCCGACTAGGATCAACCAGGAGCAGAGTCGCGTCCCCCTTACCCTCACGCCACTCCACGGCCTGATCGGCAGTGATGGCGCGGGCTTTTGAGTTTGGTGACTCGAGCACGGCGGCCACCCGCCAGCCCCGGACTGAAAAGCCTTCGTGGGCCGCCAGCGCCGCAGCCACATCCGGCGGTAGGCAGCGTACGAAGGCCATGCTGCCGGTCTCCGGTCTACCCAGGATTCGGCCGAAAGCAGCGCCGAGGATCAGTGCCGCTTGATCAGACAGCATCGCTGCTCTCCACTTGGTACCTTGGCCGCAACTGTTTCATCGATTCGGCGTCGTTTACCCCAATGAGCAACCCAAGGTCACGCAGCCTTCGCTCGAACCAATCCTTGTTACGCAACAGTAGCTCCTGAGAAACGGGCTGTCCTGGCGGTTCGCGGTCCACATAGAGACCGTAACGTTCCCGCAGCAACTTAAGGAAATCTGGCAGCGACAATGAATGGAACGGCTTGCCCTTGGCGGCCTTGCGCAGATGGCGGTGGACGAGGAAATCCAGCAGGGTCGGAGTGAACACAATGCTCCGCAGGTCCTGCGAGCGACGCTCGCCATGCTGTTGACGGCTGACCCGGCGCTTGATTGCCAAGCCGTTGGGAAGGTCGGTCATGAGTGCGTTCTCCAGCGCCTTCATGAACTGAGAGCGTTGGAGTTTATCCCCCATCAATGCGCACATGGCCTCCGCCAGACGCAAGACCGGATTATCAGTTCCCGAACGTAAAGCGCCCGCAACCTCCGGAACTTCCCCCTCGGCCTCCAGACTGTCCGCAAGACGCTGGCAGTCATCATGAAAGGCATCCAGAATCGCTTCGGCGCGCGGATGTCGACCATGATAGATCTCTCCCAATAAATCGATGAACTGGGTCGCGTCGGGAGTTGCTACGGGCAACTGGTTGTGCAGCTTTCGGTGATTGCGAACCCGGTCGTCAAGCGTCCTCAGTATCATCATCCTGACCGGCAGCCGCTCGTAGCACCGCAGACACTCGGTCACGGACTCCTCTGAGAGGTCGCGCAACGTCCTGTCCTGACCACGAGAGGCATCCACGAATAAGGGCCATGGAGATTGCTGTGCAGATTCAGGGACGGCGCCGGTACGCTCCCATTCGGCGAGGACGCGGGCGCTGGAAAGCAGTAGGTTGACGAGTCCGATGCCGATGCCGGATTCCAACATCTGCAGGAACGCCTGTCGTGGTACCGAATCGCCATACACCTCGATGAAAACCGACAGATCCTCCCGCAACACCTCGGCGGCGCATCGGGCCAAAGGATGGCGGTTCGGGATACGTTCGCTCTCGTCCCTCCCTTTTGCCTTCAATGGGGCACCACCACACGCCTGCGCCATCCGGATCGCGAGCAATTCATCGATGCCGACGCTGTCCGCGCGGGCCTCGACAAAGGTATCCGAACTGAGATCGGTTCCGTGCGTGCCCCGAATCTCCATGCTGCGGCCGAACAGCGAAAGCAAGCGATTTTCGGCGTGGGTTACGCCCACCGGGAAATATCCCGTGCCATGCGTGTCAATCCATTCGCCGGAGTCCTGGTGCGCAAGCAGCGCGGTCAGAAGCTCCGGAACACCGCGCAAGTTGATAACCACAGTCGGTAGATCGATCCAACACGCGAGGTAATGTGTTGGGTAAACGCGCTGCACCTGGTCCAAGTGCCCCTCCGCGTGCTTGCTGTTGCCGAGGCACCAAGCCAGAAGTAGATCTCCAAACATGGACTTGCCGACCGGATCGTCGAAGCCGTCAATGGCAGAGATCGGGCGGGATAAAAGATGATCGACCACGTCCTTAATGGTCGGTGCCAAAGGAGTTCCGTCTCGGGTCTTACCAAAGGTTTGCACGAAACGCCCCCGGCCTCGCCGATGGCCAAAGCGCGCCATGTAGAGCATTGCCGGCAGCAGCGCACTAATGTCAAAAGCGATAGGGCTAATAGGCAAAGCAGGGTAGTAGTTGACGGTCCATAGACGGCGAGTCCGCTGGGGGGTCAGCACATCCTCGACAATGCTCTTGACTGGGCGCGGCATCTGATCGACTCCTGTGTTACGTTGGGGTATCGGCTGTCAAGGCAAGAGCAGTTCCGATCATAGTTCTCCCGCAGCCGCAAGCACCGTCTGAATTGCGGAAGGCGAGAGCCACAGACCGGCATCGCACAATGCGCGCACACCCGGCTTTACGGCAGCGATCAAGCCGCGGCGCTTCGCCAGAATAAGGACGCCGCAGGTACCCAGGGTCCGGACTTGCAGGCTGCGGGCGCACCGTCGGGCATAATCGTCATCCACAATGGCCAAGGTATCCAGGTTCTTCCGCGCATAGCTCAGTAGTTCGGTCTCACCCGGTCCGGCATCCCAGGCCAGTACCCGCAGATCGAGCGGCTGGACAGGGAGTCGTGTCAGCCAGGGTGTTGCGGAGAGGCTTCGCGTTGCTATGTCCTCATGCCCGGTGGCGGCGACTTCTCGCCAAACGGTATCAGGTACCAAGACGGACTGAAAGAGCCTCGGAAGTAGATCGGCCTGGCCGCTCTTGAACAGGGTAATCAGCGGTGAGGCGTTGATGATGACCCGATCAATCAACATCCGCGAGGTCCTCCCGCAAACTCTCTGCGCTGAACTGAAAAGGCGATACCCGCGCCTGAGACAAGGCGTCGATGAAGGCCGCGCGGGTGAGCCCTGCAATCTCGGCGGCCTTATCCTGGCTGATCCTGCCTTGGGCGTACCACTGGATGGCGGCGGCCAGGCGCATTTCCCGAGCCAGTCCGGGCGGGTCCAGACGCAGGGCGGAGAAGGCGCCTTCGGGAATGGGAACGGACAGGTTGATCATAGCAAGGCTCCAATCGCCGAGTTCTCGCAATAGGCGGTGCATACTACGGGGTCAGATTCAGGTTTCATAGGTCAGCCAGATCAGCTTTATGATGGCCGTGATTCCGCGGCAACGGTCCGCAGTGGGAAGCGTCCTCATGGGACTGCACTGCCGTAGGCGACGGTACAGTGTGGAATCCCAGTTCGCGACAGTGAGCATCCGCTGCCCTTGAATACGCCGCAAGATCGTTGTGAAAGCGTTCGGCAAGCTGTTCGCGTATGGCATGAAGTTCGGCCACTATCGGGTTTCGGCAGACGGGGGTGGTGGTCATTGCAATGTCTCCATCAACTCAACCGGCGTTACCAACTTAGGCAAGTAGACCGCTCTGCGCACTACCGACGCGCTGCCTTTAACTCGGCCAATGAGACGAATTCAGCGGAAGGCTCGTCGATCTGTCTGCGCCGCTCGAACAAAACGTCTTGGTGCCAGTCGGGCGATTCCATATCTGAGTCGCTTTTCAACAGA
Source organism: uncultured Thiodictyon sp. (assembly GCF_903828115.1). Lineage (GTDB taxonomy): Bacteria > Pseudomonadota > Gammaproteobacteria > Chromatiales > Chromatiaceae > Thiodictyon. Next base: position 11,346 of record NZ_CAIKKU010000002.1, read on the forward strand.
GAAGCCCAGATCGCTTCCATGGCATGAATGCGCTCGGCAATGCTCATGCCTTCGATTTCGGTCGTGTTCATATCTGCAACCCACAAAGATGCTATCGCTGATGGGCTTCATCACGCGAGAACGGGGAAAAGCCGGCGACGATCTTGGGCTTGCATGGCTTTAGCTCGCAATCGTTCGGTGACTTATGACGGCTGCGCCAGTTCTCGCACCAACACCTGCCGCCCCTCGCGCGGCTCGATCCGCACCCGGAAGACCCTGTCTTCTTCGCTGGGATGCCAGCCGTGGAGCGATCGAGCGTCTTCCTGTGCCAGCCGTTGCGTGAAGATCTCCAGATTGGCGAAGACGCCCTCTTGGGCTACGCCGGAGATCTGCACGCCGTCCTTCAGTTCCAGCAACAGGTGGAAGAGTTCCAGGCCCAGGGTCAGGACCTCCTGCCCGCCGTTGGCGTAACGATAGATCAGGTGCAGGTGGGTATGCAGGGTCTCCAGCCCCACGGCGGCCGACGGCAGGGCGGGCTTGAGGTCGAAGCGCTCCCAGGGTTTGACGACCCAGAAGGCGCTCTCGGTGGGGGTGCGCGGTGTGAGGCGCAGGGGTACGCCCAAGGCCAATTGACTCGGTGCGAAGGCCAGTGCGGGCAGGTCTTCCAGGCGGGCGATGCCAAGGCAGAGGTCGCGCAGGAGCACAGCGGCTTCCTGGGGTGACGCCAGCGGCAACCCACGGAACCGGGCGAGATAGCGCCCGTTCGCGAGCGCGATATCGCCGTCCTCGGCCCCAACCGGGCGGGTGAACCAGGCGCGGCGACGCGCCTGGGTCAGGTGCTCCTCGGCGCGCTCCGGCCCGGGCTCGCGCAGGAGCCGACGGTCCAGGATGGGGTCCGCCTCCAGGGCGGGGTCGAAGCGTGCCATCTCGGCTAGCAGTTCGCCCTGGCGCTGGGTCGACTGGGCATCGAAGGCGCGCTGCCAGTAGTGGGTTGGACGCAGGTCCGGGTCCGCGTGCAGTTCGGCGCAGTCATAGACGCCGAAGAGGCAGTAGGACAGGGCCGCACGCAGCTCGCGGGCGGTGATGTGGATCTCGCCCCGTTGGTGGCAGGCTTGCAGCAGGTCCGTGATGCGCTCCCGCAGGCGCGGGCCCTGGTCGGGGTCGCGCAGTGACTGGACCGAGTGGCGGGCGGTGCACCGACCCTGCGCGGTGCAGGTGGTGCAGGGTTCCCAGGGGTCGGTGTCGCCTCCCAGCAGGCGCTCGATCAGGGTGTCGAGGAAGTCGGTGGTCAACCGGCGTTGGTCGATGCCGCCGACCAGCGAACGACGATTGAGGTCGATGAGTCGGAAGCGCGGCTCCTTCATCGCCGCGTCCTCGCCCAGGAGGACCCGGCGCAGCGGCTCCGTGAGCCAGGTGTCTTCCGGCTGGGTTTCGATCCATTCCAGCAGCTTGCCGTTGTTGACTGCGACGATATGGACGCGCCCGCGAGAGAAGTTCGAGGTGTGGAAGGGCCGGAACAGGTTGTCCAGCATGGCATTGGCGCTCTGGCCCTCCCAGGCGGCGGCGCCGTCCAGATTGACCTTTAGTTGCTTGCCGCTGCTAAGCCGGGTCTCCCAGACGCGCTGGGAAGAGTGAATGTCAGGCAGGCCCAGCCGCTGGGCCAGATGTTGCAGGAAAGCGGTCTTGCCGTCCCCGGCGTTGCCGAACAGGATCACGAGATTGATCTCGCCGGCCTCGATCTCGGCGAGCAGGGTGTCGTCGAGGCGGGTCTCGACGTAGGTGGCCTCGGCAAAGGGTGAGTCCAGGCCGCGGGTCTCGCTGTTGCCGTGGCGGGAGCCGGGATAGGACGAGAGCAGTTGGCGCAGCCAGGGCACGGTGTTGGGTATCAGCGCCGGCGGGGCGGTCTTGATTGCCTTGTGGTCAGTGTTCGGGTGCGCCTCTCGGACCTGATCGGCAAGGAACCGGCCGCCGTCCAGGGCATCGGCGAAGCGCTGGGCGGGGTCCGGGTGCGTGGCGCGGTCAAGGAAAGGGCGCAGGGTCGCGTAGCCCTCGATGCCGTCCCAGTTGAGTCCCCGATCTTTCCGCCGCTCGGTCCCATAGGCGAAGGGCTCCCGGTCAGTCAGGCAGTGGAAGAGGCTGGCCGCCAGGGCGTAGAGGTCGTCCGCGGGTTGGATGGCTTGGCGGGCCTGGACGGCCGGGCTGGTATAGGGGAAGGTCCCGCCGCGGGCTGCTTCGCCGGCAAGGGCTACGGTGTCGTAATCGGTGAGGATTAGGGTTCCGCCCTGGACGATCAGGTTCTTGGGGCTGACATCGCCATGCACCAGGCCGACCCGATGCAGTTCGCCCAAGGCGGCGCACAGGTCCATCAGCCAGCGTTGGGCCAGGGCCTCGGCGGAGGCCTCGCCCAGGTCTTCCGCGTAGAGGTCCAGGACCCCGGTCAGGTCGTGCAGGGGCTGGCCTTCGACCCACTTCATCAGGGCAACGAAGCGGTCCGGCTCCCAGTCCGGGGCGAACGCGTGGATGGTGGAGAGGTTCGGGTGGGTCGTATAGGCACGCACGCGCTTGTAGGCGAGAATCGCGGCCTCGCCGTCGTCGGCATCGCGTACCAGCTTGGCGACATAGGTGCCGAACTTCTCGTCGGAATGGGCATCGAGTTCGACCACCTTGAAGGTCTGGCCGATGCCGCCGCGCCCCAGTCGGCTGACGATCTTGTAGCGGGACTGCTGGAAATCGACCACCGTGTCCTCGTCCCAGTAATCGGCGGGCGGAAGGCTCGGCGGTGCGGCCGGGGCCTCGGCCGGGGTCAGTTTGGCGAGGGCCTGGGCCAGGTCGTCCAGGGTCGGGCGGTCGGTGGGATTGGGAGCGCAGCCCAGTTCCAGGATGCCGCGGACCTGATCGGCGAGCGGCTCGCCGGGTTCAAAGAGGGTGAGCAGGGACGCGCACAGGGCGGCGATGTCGGAGCGGGCGTCGGCGGCGGCCAGCCCGCCTTGGCGGACCTCGGCGGCGACAAAGGGCAGCAGGTCCCCGAAGTCGACTTGGGCGGGGGAGATCGTCTCGGCGTCCTGGAGCCGGGTGAGGTTGAAGTCGGTGAACAAGGGTGCGCCGTTGTGACGGACGCGCAGACTCTCCGGTGACAGGCGCCGGTGGACGATGGCCGTCAGGTTCGGGTCTTGCGGCTGATGGAATTGCCGCAGGGCCGCGCCGGCGGCCTGGGCATAGGCGAGCCGTGCGGGCAGGTCCCAACCGCTATCCTTGCGCCGCTCGGACAGGGTGGGTGCGGCCGGGTCCACCAGGGAGTAGAAGACCAACTCGCCGGGATAGCCCTCGGCCTCCTGGAACGAGTCCAACAGGCTGGGGACAAAGGGGCTCTTCTGCCAACGCTGGATGGTCTCGAATTCGCGCCGCGCCAGATCGAGGGCCTGTTTCTCCTGGGTGGCGGACAGGTCGTAGAGGTGCAGGATGACCCGATCGCGGCGGGTCGGGTGCTGGCCGCGGTAGATGCGGTGGAAGGCGTCGGACTTGTTGGACAGCCGCTCCAGGTTGACGAGCCCGGCGAAGGTGCGCAACTCGCCGTTGAGCGTGACCTTGACGTTGGGTTCCAGCAGCCGGGCGGCGAGTTCGATCTGGTCAGGGCTCAGTTGCTCCCGGTCGCCGACCGCCACCAGATCGGCACATTCAGGCAGTCCGAAGACGCCCACGCCGCGCGGGCTGGGGCGTTTGGCGGCATCGAAGCGGACCTCGCCCCGCGTCAGCAGCAGCCGCGCCGCGACGAAACCGGGGTCGAGCCGCGGGCGCAGCTTTCCGGCCACCCGCTTGGCCTTGGTGTCGATGCGGTCGGCCTCGCGCTCGGCGACCTGGGGGTTCTTGCGGAGGTAGTCCGAGTCCCAGTGCTTGACCTCCAGGACGAAGACGCCAGGCGGGCCGATGACGACGGCATCGATCTCGTCGGAGCGGACGCTGGGGTGTTGGGCGTGATTGAGGTTGGAGAGGATGATCCAGTCGCCGGGGGCGGCCTGGAGCTTGGCGCGTAGCCGCGCGCAGGCGAGGCGCTCGCTCTCGTTGACGAAGGTGCCGCAGGGGATGTGACGGACCATTGCTGTACTTGCCTTGTTTTCGTTGCTTCCCTTCAATCCTGGGTTAGATTGCCGACAAGGATCAAGCCTATCAGGGCGCTAAGGATTCGGCAAGAATCCGCCGACGCGGGTTCTCGTTCTGACGAGGCTGTCACGGGTCCGCGACAACCAGTGCCGCACCATCGCCATCGGTCCAAGGGCTGCGGCGGCCCGGCGGCTTACCTGCTTGGAATCATAGCAAAATCACGAGCGGCTGCTAGAATCGCGTAGAGCGAATCCGGCCGCTGTCAGCGCCGGTCGCAGGGCACCCAGTGAGCACTCAACCGAATCCATCGACCAACTCGCGCGCTTCTATGACATCTGGGGGTCCGACAAGACCTATCCACAAATGGCCGCCCCGTGGGGCTGGACCTTCAGTATTTCTAGATGATGGGTGACCGCGCCCTCTACCATGACGGCTGGATGGCCGGCACGGCGGTCGTGCGTCCGCCCTGGGACCTGCTGTCGCCCGCGCGAGACCCCTTGGATTTCCCCTGGGAACTCTATGACCTGCGCCATGACTGGACCCAGTCTGAGCATGTCGCGAACCGGTATGGCCACAAGCTCAAGGAGTTACAGGGCATGTTTTGGGAGGAGGCGCAAAGGCACCAGGTGCTGCCGCTGGACTCGTGCTTCCTCACCCGGGGCGCCACCCCGCGCCCCAGCCCCACCGCCGGGCGCGACACCTTCATCTGGACCGGCGAACTCACCGTCGGCGCCGACACCGGCACCGGGGTCGACGACGGGGACTACCAGGTGCCGTTGCGCTTCAGCGGCACCCTGGAGCGGCTCACGCTGCGCATCGACCAGCCCAAGCTGACGCCGGAGGACGAGCGGACACTGATGGAGGCCCAGCGCAACATGGAGATCCGCGAGTAGCATCCACTGGATGCGGTGTCACGGGAATGGGAGAAGACGCGCGGTCACGAACAGGTGGCCGTTGACGGCGCTTAAAACAGATCTTCGAGATTGCGGATTTTTCTTGGCGCGGGCTTGACGGCCTTCGCCTTCTTCGGCGTCACGACCTTTGTGCTTTTCTGTGCCGGGCGGGAAACCGGTGTTGCGCCCCGAGTGCCGGCGGCCGCTGTCGGTGCAACCGGTGTGACCCCGGCAGCAAGCTCAGTGACCGTTTCCGGCTTCGTTGGTTCGGGGGCCGGCGGCGGCGCATAGGCCCTGGCGATCAAGGGCCGCAGCGTCGGCTCCAGCGATTTGAGTATCTGCACCGGCAGGGCGCTGGTGAAGCGGTAGCCTGCCGCGCTCGGCCCGGTCACATAGGCGGTCAATACACCGAAAAAGCGGTCGTCCATAAAGAAGGTGAACACCGCCGCGCGACTGATGACCTGGCTGGCGTTGCGCCGGCCGCCGACACCGAAGACCTCGCGGCGATGATCGCCGGTACCGGTCTTGCCGCCGACCAGCAACGGCTTGCCGTCCGGTCCTTTGTAGGCCCCCTTGACCCGCACGGCGGTACCCTGTTCGACCACCCCCACGAGCGCGCCGCGCGCGGCCGCAGCGACTTGCGGCAACAGCACCTGCTCGCCCTCGCTCTGGGGCATCTGCAACCGCGTCTCGTATGGCGTGCCGACGGCAAAGTCGAGGCTCTCATAGCGCACCAGCGGCCGGCGTTTGCCGTCATTCAGCAGAATCCCAACGAGTTCCGCCAGCGCCGCGGGACGGTCCCCCGAGGCACCGATGGCGCTGGCATAGGATGGCGTCATGGTCTCGAAGGGGTACCCCACCCGCTTCCAGGCATCATAGATCATCATAAAGGCATCGGTTTCGAGCAGGGTCGCGATGCGCGTATCCTGAGCGCGCCGGCGACTGTCCTTCATCAGCCAGCGATAGACCTGCTGCCGCTGCTCGCGGCTCGCGGCCACCACCTCGCTGAAGGTGGCGTTGGGATGCTCCGCCAGGTAGCCGACCAGCCAGAGTTCCAGCGGATGGATGCGCGCGAGGTAGCCGCGGTCTTGCAGATCGAAGTGCTCGACCGAATATTTTTGATAGAGTTCGTCGAGGTCGGACGCGGACAGCGCCGGGTGCTCGGCACTCAGCCAGGCGCCGAAGGCGGCAAGGTCCCGCCGCGGGTACACCGACCGGTAGACAGTGGCCAGGCGATGCGGCAGGGGATACACGCCGTCGGTCAGCAAGGCCAAGGCCTGCGCCTCGCTCTTGCCGCGATATTTCTGATAGAACCGGTGCAGATAGGTCTGCCCTTCTTTATCGACAAAGCGCTCCAGATACGCCTGCCGCATCTCACCATCGCCTTCGTCGATCCAGTGTGCCACCCCCTGCGGATGGTAGAGATGATAATAGACCAGATCGCGCATCAGCCTGATGAAGACCAGGTTCACCGAGTTCTGCAACGCCATGCGGACCGTCATGATGGAGCCATTGTCCGAACTGTTGAAATTGGCAAAGGTATGCAAGCCGCCACCGGTGAAAAACGACTCCCCGGGGCTGGCCGAATAGCGCCGCTCAAGCGCGCCCTGCAACAGCGCGGACAGGTCGATCTTAGGATTGGCGAGGAGCTGCTTGATCACCCAGTCCGACAGGTGATCGCGCGGGTTGATCTTGCGCTCACGCAACTGCTGGGCAGGCTGCCCCGCATAGTGGCCGTGCAACTGCGCGATGATCTCCAAATAATGGACCAGGGTCCGCAACTTGGCGGTCGAGCCCAGGTCCAGGCGGATACCCTCGTTCACGTCCAGTGGTCCGGCGTAATTGTCAGCCTGGACGCGCAGCCGGTTGCCTGCCGGGCCGCGCTCAAACAGCATCAGACTGTAGACGACGGGCTCCAGACTGCTTGCGGGATTGAGCAGGCGGCCGCCGATCACGGCGGCCGCGCGCGCCTGCTCGGGCCGCCGCAGTTGATGCAAGGCATCCGTCACGGCCCGCTGGGTCGGCAGGTCGAGCGTCGCGCGCGCGGTCAAATCAAGCCGATCCAGATCATAGAGCCGATCCAGCCCCAAGGCGGCGGCGAGCCGGGCGCGCCAGACGCTTCTCGTCTTGCCGTCATCGGCGAACGCCGCCAGGACCGGCACCGGGTACGCCGCAGGATCAGTCCTGACCCGCAGCGCGGCATCGCGCAGTGCCCCGCTGATGACCCCGCGTGCGGCCAGCAGACGTAAATGGCTGTCGGCCAGGGTTTGCAGGTCGGCATGTCCCTCGCGCAGATACCAGGAGGGACGGCGCTGGGAGAGCAGCAGGCACAGGACCTGACGATAGGCACGGGCCTGCGGCTCGGTGACCCCGGCGGCGCCTTGGTCGGCACCGAGACTGCCGGAGGTCAGCAGCGCGTTGACGGTGTCGAAGTCGACCCCGAACCAGGCCCACAGACCGTCACCGAGACCATGCACCTCACCATAACGGGGCACGGCGGCGAGCGGTATGGCATTCAGATAGTTGAGTGCGATGGCGCGCCGCGCCTCCAGGGTCTGCGGCCCCCCGAGGTAGGTCCGCAATGAGGCGCTGCCCATCTGCCGAATTTTTTCCGGCACGGAGCCGGTACGACCGCCGCGGGAATGGCGGAATTTTTCGGTCTGGGTCGCGAGCGTACTGCCACCCGAGACATGCAGATCGGCCCCGAGCTTACGCGCCGCAAGGCCTGCGCCGGCACGCGCAAACCGATCCCATTCGACCGCGGGATTGATGTGCGGATAGCGCTCGTCCAGCAACTCGCGGTTCTCGATAAACAGCAGGGTCTTGAGCACCAGGGGCGGGATCGCCTTGAAATCGGGGTAGACCCGGCCCGGATATTCCACCTCGAACAGGGCCTTGCCATCGCGATCGTAGAGCCGCAGCCCGGCTTGGCTCTTCTCCGGATAGGCGGCGTTGAAGCCCCAATCCATCGCCCGCAGCAGCGTCGGCGAGAGGCGCGCCTGGGCGGCAATCGCGAACCCCTCCGCCTTAAGCCGTGGCAAGAAGTCCGGCAGTTGCGCATAACCCAGCCGCTGATCGTAGGGTCCGCCAGTCGGATAACGGATGGCCGGGCTGGACCCCGGCTCCACCTGAAAGCGCATCCGGTCAACGATGGCGGAGAAGTAGCGCGCCTGCAACTCAGAGGTCCTCAGCTCCTGCGCGACGAAGTAGGCACCGCTGGCCAACGACGCCGCCACCGCCCCCCACACCAGCGTCTTGAGAAACACCGTAGCGACCTCCCGTGTGTCGTATATTTCCTGTTTTCGTCCTTTCCCCTGAATATTAGACTATTGCCGACGAGGATCAAGCCTGTCAGGGCGCTACGCCGACAGCGCCCGGCGGGATCAGCAGGGCGCCCCAGGCTCGTCCACGCAGACCCGATCCCTGCCCGCGGCCTTGGCGGCATAGAGCGCCCGGTCGGCCCGTGTGAGCAAGGCCGCGATGCACTCCAGGCCCGCGGCGCCGTCGGCGGCAGGCGGGCTGGTCGCCTGGGGGCCTGGAAGGGTCGGCACCGGCCGCGGCACGCCGCTGGCGACCCCGATGCTCACCGTGACCTGGCGCGCCGCGTCGGACCCGGCATGGGGCAGGTCCAGGGCCCGGACCGCGGCGCAGACCCGGGCGCCCAGCGCGGCGGCCGCCGTCAGGCAACTGCCGGGCAACAGCACCGCGAACTCTTCACCCCCGTAGCGGGCCGCGAGGTCGCCGGCGCGGGTAACCGTGTCGGCCAGGGCCTGCGCCACCCGGCGCAGGCAAGCGTCGCCTTGGAGGTGGCCGTAGTGGTCGTTGTAGCGCTTGAAGTGGTCGATATCGATCATCAGCAGGCCGAGCGGCTGCCCGTGCCGTGCGGCCCGCCGCCACTCCTGGTCCAGCCGGTCATCCAGGGCGCGCCGGTTGGCGATACCGGTCAGGGAATCACAGTCGCTCAGGACGCGCAAGGCCGCGTTCAGCGCGCGCAGTTGCAGGTGCACGCCGACCCGGGCGCGGACCACCGGCGGCTTGATGGGCTTGTGAATGAAGTCGACGGCCCCGGCCGCGAGTGCCCGGACCTCGTGCCCCTCCTCGCCGTAGGCCGTGACGAAGATCACCGGGAGGTCCGGATAGTCCTGCCGCAGGATCCGGCAGGTCGCAAAACCGTCCAGGTCCGGCATGTTGGCATCGAGCAGGACCAGGTCGGCCGGGTCATCCGCCATGAGGGACAGGGCCTCTGCCCCGCTGGTGGCAAAACATAGCTCCCCGAGCCCCGCCAGCGCATGGGCCACCACCTCGATGGCCGCGGGATCATCATCGACGATCAGGATTCTGGCGGTCGCTGTCACGGGTTGGTCTCCTGCCTGGGGTCACGATTGGAGCCCGCCGCGGCCTCATCCAAGGCGGCGAGCGCCTGCGCGTAGCGCAGGCCGTGGATGGCACGGCCGAGCGCCTCGGCACCGGCCTCGCCCAGCACGCCCGCGAGCGCCGGTCGCAGGTCCTCGAAGCCCTGCCGGGCCTGCAGGTTGCGGCGACGCAGGTCCTCGCGCAGCGCGGCGAGGCGCTCGGCGTCCAGGGGCGGCGGCGGCGCTGCGGCCGGCGCCGGGGTCCCGGGCCTTGCGGCCTCCCGCCAGGGCGCGCTGGCCGCCAGCAGGTCCGCGACCTGGCGGCCAAGGGCGGCGAGCCGCCCCTCAAGTCCCGTCTCGCCCCGCTCGATGGCCGCCTCCAGTGCCCCGGCCAGGGCCGCGAGGTCCGCGGCCCCGAGTTGGCCCGCCCCCGCCCGCAGGTTGTGCATCCGCCGGGCGGCGCTCGCCCGCTCGCCCTGGGCCAGGTCAAGGGCCGCGCGGTCGGCGGTCTGCCCATGTTCGTCGGCGAACCACCCCAGCGCCCGGAGAAACAGGTCCCGGTCAGGCATCAGTTGCCCGGCCCGCGCCCGGTCGATGCCCTCAATGTCAGGGAATCCCCCGACCGCGTCCTGACCGCGGACCGGCGCGGCGGCCGGGGTTGGCTCACCAGGCGCCGCCGCGGTGTCGGCGTCGGGCGCCGCCGGCCTCGGGTTGACCCAGTTCAACAGCACGGCCGTCAGTTGCTCCAGGTCCAGTGGTTTGGGCAAGAAGGCGTTGACGCCGGCCGCGCGGGCGGCCTCCCGCTCTTCGGCCAAGACGCCGGCGGTGAGCGCGATCACGGGCAGGTCCGTGAGGCCCAACTCACCGCGGATCAGACGGGTGGCGGTGAGGCCGTCCATGACCGGCATTCGCACGTCCATCAGCACCGCGTCGAAGGCCCCAGGCCGGCTGCTCAAGACCTGCAGGGCCTGTTGGCCGTCGGCCGCCAGGGTGGCGGTGGCGCCTTCCAGTGCCAAGGCCCGCTCGACCAGGTCCCGGTTCATGGCGCTGTCGTCGACCAACAGGAAATGCGCCCCGGCCAGGCGCGGCGCGCCGGCCGGCGACACCGCCCCCCCGAGCGGCGCGACGGCGGCCAGGACCCCGTCAGCGGCGCTCGCCCGCGCCAATGAGAGCTCGAACCAGAAGGTGCTGCCCTCGCCCACCCGGCTCGCGACGCCGATCTCACCGCCCATCAGGGCCACCAGGCGCTTGCTGATGGCCAGGCCAAGCCCGGTGCCGCCGAAGCGGCGCGTAATGCCCTCCTCGGCCTGGGTGAAGGGGGTGAAGAGCCGGTCCAGCGCCTCCGACGGAATGCCGATGCCCGTGTCGCGCACCGCGAAGCGCAGGCGCTCGCTCGCCGCATCGCTCTGGATCGTGTACACGGAAACGGTCACCTCCCCCCGCTCGGTAAACTTGACGGCGTTGCCGATCAGGTTGACCAAGACCTGCTCCAGCCGCAGGGCATCGCCAAGCAACGGCCCCAGTGATGGCCCCGGCACCGCCGGCGGGGCCTTGATCATCGCTCCGGCCAGCGACGCTTGTCGGTCGGCCGACTGGGAGCGCCGCACCCCAGTGCGGCCCGGCCTATCCACACCCGGCGACGCCGCAGCCGTGTGAGAGATCGCCCCGCACGGGGGTGCGGCGCTCCCAGTGGCGGGGATGATGGTCAAAGCCGTCGGCGCCGCCGCGACCCGCAAGACGAGCCCCTTGGCCCGGGCGCCCGGCGCCATCATGGTGTCGATTCGCTCCAGCAGTGCCCCCAGCACGAAGGGGCGCGGCTCCAGGCGCAACTGCTCGGCCTCGATCTTGGACAGGTCGAGGATGTCGTTGATGATGACCAGCAGCGACTGCCCGGCGGTCTGGATGCGCCCGACCATGTCGTGCTGAGTGGGGGTGAGCGGCTCGCGGTTCAGCACCTGCGCCAGGCCCAGCACGACATTCATCGGGGTGCGGATCTCGTGGCTCATGTGGGCCAGGAACTCGCCCTTGGCCCGGTTGGCGGTCTCGGCGGCGTCCCGGGCCTGCGCCAGCTCCCGCTCGGCGTGCTTGCGGTCAGTGATGTCCTGGACCTGGGAGATGAAATACCGGGGTTGCCCTTGGGCATCGCGCACCAGTGACGAGGCGACCGCGCCATAAATAAGCCGGCCCTGGCGATGGCGATAGCGCTTTTCAAAGGTCGCGCTGTCGCCGGTGCCGTGCACCGCATGATCGATAAACTGCCGACTCAGGCCCAGGTCGTCGGGATACGCCAGGTCATTGACGGTCATCCCCTCCAGTTCGGCCTTCGCGTAACCGAAGATGGCGGTCATCTTGTCGTTGACCTGAAAGAGCCGGCCCTCGAGGTCCACCAGACACATACCGGTATTGGCATTGTCGAAGGCCAGGCGGAATTTCTCCTCGCTCTCGCGCAGCGCCTCCGCTGCCCGGCGGCGCTCAGTCACGTCCTGTATCAGCGCCACGAAATACTCGGGTCTGGCGTCCGGCCCGCGGATACAGGCGACGCTGATGTCCGTGGGCACCACCCGGCCATCGGCCCGCACAAAGCGCTTTTCCAGTGAGTAGCTGTCGAGCTCGCCGCGCAAGACGCGCTCGAACTCGGCGACATCGGCCGTCAGATCATCAGGATGGGTGAGTTCCGTCCAGGTCTTGCGCCGCAGCTCGTCGCGCGTATAGCCCAGGATGGTGCACAGCCGGTCATTGATCTCCAGCCAGCCCTTGTCCAGCGAGGTGATGGCAATACCGACCAACGGTTGCTCGAAATAGCTGCGCAGCCGGGCCTCGCTTTGCCGCAGCTCGGTCTCCGCCTGTTTGCGCGCGGTGATGTCCTCGACTAGGCCAAGATGGCAGCGCATCCCCCGCGCCCGCAGGGTCAGCGGCGCGACCGTAAGGTGCACCGAGACCACCGCGCCGTCCGGGCGGAGATAGCGCTTGTCCATCTCGAAACCGGCAGACTCGCCCGCGTTCATGCGCGTCATCTGTCCTTCGTCTAACGACAGATCGTCGGGGTGGGTGATGCTCATCCAGTCGGTCGCGGCCAACTGGACCGGTGTCCGTCCCAGGATCTCGCCGAAGCGTCGGTTACATTCGAGCAGGCGCCCGGTCTGTGAGTCGGTCAGTCCGATACCCAGGGGTGATTGTTCAAAGATAGTCCGGTATTTTGTCTCGGACTCCGCGACCTGCGCCAACGCGTCCTCGACACGGACCTGGGCCGCGACCAATTCCGCCGTGCGCGCCGCGACGCGCCGCTCCAGTTGCTGGTTTTGTCCGGCCAGTTCCCCTTCGGCGACCCGCAGGGTCTGGTTGAGTTGGTGCAGTTCGCCGAAGGCATCGCGCAGCCGCAGGGTCATCTTGCCGAAAGACTCACCCAGCTCACGCAGATCCCGGATCGGCGCGGGCGGGAGCGACTGAGCGAAATCACCCTCGGCCAGGCGTCGGGTTGCCGCGGTCAACTGCCTCAAGGGGCGGCTGATCGCGTCGGCGGCGACCAGACCGAGCAGCACGGCGGTCACGAGTGTCAGGCCGGCGAGCAGGACGGGCCGGTGCAGGTGGGCGGCGATCAGGTCCGTGAAGTCCCGCTGGGGCGCGATGACCAGGGTCAGCCAGTCCGGGTGGCTCAACTGCGGGGCGGCCGCGGCGACCTGGGCGAGGTAGCGCTGCCCGTTGAAAGCGAAATCGAAACGCAGCGGGGCCCGCAACTGCCCCAGCGCCGGTTGCAGCGCCGACAGGTGCCGGGCCGCCTCGCGGGTCACCGCATCGGTGCTGGCGCTCGCCGCCAGGCGCCGGGTCTCGACCGCAACATTTTGCCCGTGTTCGGTGCGTGCCCGACTGTCGAAGGGCGTCTCACCGGTGGAGGTGGCGACCAACAGCCCGTCACGGTCGAGGAGCAAGGCGCGCCCGTGGGCGCTGACCTGCAGACCCTGCAGGAACTCGCCGATACCGGACAGGGTCATCCCGGCGACCAGCACGCCCTGCACCGCGCCCCGGCCGTCATCGAAGGGCAGGGCGAAAAAGGTGACCAGTGCCGGGTGATCCTGCCCCTTGGCCAGGCTCACCGACAGGCGCCAACTGCCCTGTCCGCTCTCACGCACGGCCGGATACCAGGGCTTTCCGGGCGGGTCGTTATGGGGGTCGTAGTTGTCGCGCGACTCGATCAGTTCACCCGGCCGACCGTCCGGGTCGGCGCGATAGTGATGCAGGCGGTAACCGGTCGCGGCGTCGCAGCGGCGAATGATCAGGGCGTCCGGGCCGCCGCGTGCCAGCATCAGCATGTCCCGCCGGGCGGTGACCAGACCGATGCTGTCCACCCCGGGGGACAGGCCCAGTTGGGCGGCAAAATGCCCCTGGAGCCCGGCGGTATCGTCCGCCGCGAGCCGGCCCTGTCGGATCAGCACCGCGTTGGTCTCGACGATGTTGCGCAGCCCTGACAGATACCAGGCCAGGCGTTGGTCGACCCGGGCGCCGATCTCGGCCATCAACTGGTTGGCCAGGGTGGTTACGGCCTGCCGGCCGGCCTGGTAAGACAGCATGCCCACCGTGCCCGCGGCGCCGATCGCGAGTAGGGTGAAGGTGACGACCAGGAGGGTCCGCAGCGAGACCTTGGCCGCGAGCGCCGTGACCCATGCCCGGCGACCGGTGTACGGGCGTCCGGCGGGAGGCGGCAGGGGCGTGGCGGAGGCTGTCATGGCGGTCGATCATGCCGGGACGGATCGGGTAGCAGTGCAGGATACCCCATTGGAGCGCGGCGCGAGCGGCGGGGCACGGGTGCGATCAGAACTGATGTGCCGACCGAGATCCCGGGTCCGCTGTCGTTGTCGTTGTCGTTGTCGTTGTCGTTGTCGTTGTCGTGATCGTTGTCG
>NZ_CAIKKU010000003.1 GCF_903828115.1 uncultured Thiodictyon sp.
ATGAAAACGCCCTTGGTTGAATCGCCAGGGGCGTTGTCAGTCGGTCGGTGTCCGTGCCTTCCGATGCGTGGATTTTGGGGTTCACTCTCGTTCATATATGTTCCGCCCCGCGATGCAAGAGGGAAACCGCTGTCTTTGGCAGAAGGAGACGTTGCAGCCATATATCCGGCATCGTTTGGGGTGTCGTCGCCGACCCCTGTGCCCTGATGGAATTCGCGCGCCTTCCCGTCCTCATCACCCCAACAGTCTCGGCGTCGCCGGCTGGTGAACGAGCCAGGTTTTCAGGAAGGCAGGCCGTGCCTTTCATGCCATCACAGTGATGTTCACTCTTCGCAACTCGTGGTGTTCGGTACTCGGTTGTGGTGACCGCAAGGTCGTAGTTCATCCAGCCGGAGGCGGTGTCTCGCCCGTCTCAGACGGTGGCCTGGAGCGGCTTGCCGGCCGCCGGATCATAGGGCTTGCCGCTGACCATGACGGCATAGGCCACCCGCGCGATCTTGTTGGCCATCGCCACGACGGCGACATTGGTATGACGGCGTGCCTTCAGCGCCGTCGCCCAGCGGCTGGTGGCGTCCTCCTTGCGCTCGACCCAGCGCATGACGGCGCGCGCCCCATGGATGATCAGTTGGCGCAGATAGACGTCGCCGCGCTTGCTGATCCCGAGCAAGCGCTCGCGCCCGCCAGTGGAATGCTGTCGCGGGACCAGCCCAAGCCAGGCCGCCAGTCCGCGCCCGTTGCGAAACAAGCTGACATCCTCGCCGACAGCGGCCATCAGGGCGGTCGCGATCAGGGCACCGATGCCAGGGATCGTCATCAGCCGCTGAACCGTCTCATCGCTGTGGGCGATGACCTGAATCTGGGTGTCATAGTGCGCCACCTGCTCATCGAGATGGCGCAGCTCCTCAAGCAGGCGATTCAACTCGGCGCGAAAGCGCTCGCTCAAGCCGTTCTCGGCCTCTTCGAGGATCTCGGGCAGGCGCCGCATCAGCGCCGCGCGCCCCTGGGGGATCTCGATCCCGTACTCCAGCAGCAGACCGCGCACCTGGTTGACCTGGGCGGTGCGCCGTTCGACGTTGAGGCTGCGCATCCGATGGATCGCCTGGATGTCCTGCTGCTCGACCGTCTTGATCGCCACAAAGCGCATGTTCGGCCGCTGTACCGCCTCGCAGATCGCCTCAGCGTCCACCGCGTCGTTCTTGTTGGACTTCACGAAGGGTTTGACGAACTGCGGGGCGATCAGCCGCACCTCATGGCCGAAGTCGCGAAACACCCGCGCCCAATGGTGCGCGCTGCCGCACGCCTCCATCGCCACCAGGCAGGGCGGCTGATTCACCATGAACGCGCTCAGCTTCCCTCGGCTCACCTTCTTGCTGAGCACTTGGTGCCCCTGCGCATCCACCCCGTACACATGCACGCTGTTCTTGGCCAAGTCGATGCCGATCGTGACAACCGGCTCTTTGCTACACTTTGTCATTGGTCTGCTCCCCTACCTCGGTTGACGATGCTTCACGTACATCGCTCATTGTGCCCGCTCAGGGCTCGTTGGAGGAGCGGGGCGGACCATCCCATTACCCCATGAGCATTTAGCTCAGG
>NZ_CAIKKU010000004.1 GCF_903828115.1 uncultured Thiodictyon sp.
ACGAGGGGAACCAGGCAGATGGCGACAGCCATCCACAAGGCGGTGTTGGTCTTGGAGCGCAGGGTCGCGTCACTCATGGCAGTAACCTCAAGTCAGATGGCTGGGCCGTATCTCTGGTTCGTGTAGCAAGCTGGACAATGGCTTAGTGGTCGATCCGGGAGGATCAGGACGCCGAAGCGTTGTCGCCTGCCTACGGTTCAAACTATAGATTGCGCCAGCGGAAAGCTGAAATCGTTATTTCCTACTATAACGATCGGATATTGACGAGGCCGTGCCGGATGCAGCGGCAGCCCACCCCGGGCGCGGCCGTCACGCACCTGGTGGGGTCTGGCATCACGCCTGATCTCCTGACGTCTCTTGCTGAACGCGGCCCCGGCGCCGGGCGGGGGCCTTGAGCGTCGGCTCCAAGGTCAGCTCGGGCACGGCCGCCGCGGGGGCCTCGGGTTTCGGTGCCGGGGCTTGCAAGGCCGCGATGATGGCACGTAGATCGGCGTTATGGGGGTCTGAGGCGCAGTGGAACGGAAAACCGGTTTAAGCGCGGCGCGATCCTTGATAGGTCTGATGGAGAAGGGTTTTCTTGGCGGTCCTCACTGGTGGCATGGACCTGCCCGCACGGGCCAAGATGGGTAAACCGAACTCGGCCAGCCCTAAAACGAACGGCCAACAACTCCAAAAGCGATCCAAATTGCCCATCTCCGACCTGGCTATCCAAGTTGACCAGCCCAGAGGCTCGAACCCCGTACACAAAAATGGTCTTAAACCGGTTTTCCGTTCCACTGCGCCTCAGACCCCAACCTGGGCCGCCATTTCGCGCTGCCCCCGGAGGAGTGGCCGGCGCGGTGTGCGCGGCTGGACGAATTGCGCCGCGGCCAGGGTGCGTTGCTGGTCAGCGCCGGGCCGGTGGAACGCGGGGTCTAGGGCGCAAGGGAACAGAAAACTAGGTAAGGCTGAATCCCAGGATTTTCGGTGACTTCCGGCCTGTCGTCTCACTGGGGTAGACCTCAGCGGGACGCTCTGATGAGACAGATTTAGCGCCTCGTTTGGGTCTTCCCCGGCGATTTGAGACGCGAGCGGACGAGGATCTAGAACCAAACGAGGCGGTCGGCGAGCTTACCTAGGTTTTCTGTTCCGTTGCACCCTAGATCCCACTACGCGCGCCGCTAGCCGGGGTTACGATCAAGGCCGTAAAGGGTGTTGCTCCGGTAAGCCAAACGCCGGCCGAGCGCAGACAGGTCCAGCTTGCAATTCTGCTTGGGTGGTGCTTTTGTCTTTATCGAGGTGAATTGGATAAACGGGAGTGCCCAGTCCAAATTCAACTACATAATCCCCAGGCAGAAGCCGCGTTATCAGCTTACCTAACGCTTTTTGAACAAAGTAACCGTCAGTATCGCCTAACCAAATTTCAGTTTCTGGCAAAGAAGCCATAATTTCAAGGCCGACATATTGTGTTGACGCCTGCATAGGGAAACACCCCTGATCCTGTTGTAGCAGATTATCTTCGGAATGATCACCATCACGATCTTGGCGGCCGTTCGGTCCGGCCCCACTCACAATGGCGGCACGCGTTAATTCGTCTTCCAGCGCGTTATAGGCGGCCCGGTATTCGGAGTCGCACATCCACCGGAGCATGTAGATCAGAAAATTTCGTCATGTCGTCTTCGGCCTGTTCCGACTGCTTGGCTACCACTTCAGCCCGCGGCTGGCCGATATCGGGGGCACGCGATTCTGGCGGATCGACCAAAAGGCCGACTACGGCCTGCTCAACGCCGTATAGGCCCACCACCTGAGCTTGCAGCGCATCATCCCGCAGTGGGACGACATCCTGCGCCTGGTCGGCTCACTCAAGCTCGGGCGCGTGCCGGCCGCCGGCATCATGCGCACCCTCCAAGTCGGGGAGCGCCCCACCCGCCTGGCCCAGGCCATTGCCGATTTCGGTCGCATCGACAAGACCCCGCACACGCTGACCTACATCGACGACGAGGCCAAGCGCCGGGCGACGCTGACTCAACTCAAGCGCGGCGAGGGTCGCCACAGCGTCGCCCGCGCCGTGTTCCACCGCAAGTGCGGGGAACTGCGTCAGCATTACCGCGAGGGCCAGGAAGACCAACTGGGCGCGCTCGGCCTGGTGCTCAACATGATCGTCTTGTGGAACACGCTCTACATGGAGGCCGCCTTGGACCAGCTACGCGCACAGGGTTACCCGGTCAGCGACATAAACGCTCCCGCGAACGTACCTCGGTGCTGCGCCGCCACTCCTGGTAGGCATCGCAGCTGAGTTCCTCCGGACTCGCAAGGAGTCGTTCGCGCAAGTCGACAAAGAACTGTGCTTCTACCATACGGCTCTTGAATCCTTCTTTCTTGTAATATTTATGGATGAGGGGGTTGAGGTCACCTAGTCGCTCGACGAACGCGGTGCGATGTGCTTCCTGGGCTTGCGGTTCTAATTCCAGGAACCGCTCGCGCACCCGCCGCTCCCGATACCGGTTCCACTCGCTGGTCAGATCAGCGGATGCCTGCTGCCGTCGTTCACGCTCGCAAGCCTGCGCCGCTTCATTTTGCGGTTTTTTGGGACGGTAATCTTCCTCGATCGCCCGGATCAGATAAGCGCAAAGGTTCTTGACCTTGCCCGCCTCGTGCTCGCGTTCGACGTGTGCGCAATTCTCGCGTATCCGCTCTTCATCATAGGTTTCCACAAGCATTCGTGCCTTGCTTTCGGCCACGCCCTTTTCAACCAGCGTCGCCACGAGAAGATCCGGCGGACGCGGGTCCTCGATCGTACTCTCCGCGGCCCCCTCCAACACCATCAGGCCGGCAAGCGGCATCTGCATCGCCGTCCGCTCCACCATAAACAACAGATCCGCAACCGCGCGACCTTTTTTTATTCCCCGATAGCCCACCGATATATCAGAGTTCTTATTGATTTCGAGCACACAGGGTTTGAGGACGTCGTTATTGAGGTGCTTGTAGATCCCATCGAACTGAAGCACATACCGCACGGTATCGAGTGGTACCTGCACCATGTGCGTCTTGGGGCTGCCGGCGCGGCACACCTCGTCCAGTAGAAATTCATACAGCGCCAGCGAGTACTTGCTCGAGAATTGTGTCTGCACCAAAAGCTGGATCTTTGCGAACAATGTCGGATTCTTGACCTTCTCGACGCTCGAGCCCGATGAGCGACATCAAGAGTCCCACCGACATACTGTTTGAATTTTTCGTAAAGCGGTTTTTCTGCGAATGCCAGATGATTGCGTTGAATACTTTCCGTTCGATCAACGAGAGCCTGTTGCCCACATGGATGGTCGCGGTGGGCTTGAGGAGTTGCTCGGTGTTGGTGGCGAGATCGCGCATCATCAGTCGTCAGTCGTCAGTCGTCCAGCTTAACTGTAGGGTATCCCAGAAGGTCGACGACAAACAGCTATTTTTCGACCCACCCCCCAAATCTCCGACCTTTGATCTCCTAAGGAAGCGATCGTCAAATCTAGTGGACTGGAGCTGAACCCCACCCTGCCCCAAATCTTCGACCGCTGACCCAAATCTCCGACCTTTACGCCCCAAAACCTCGACCGTTTGCCCAAATCTCCGACCTTTAGAGATCGGCAGGTGACATTTTTCTAAAATAATTTCAGTTAGTTATCCAGACAAAAAAGCTTCAAAGCCGTTGCTGACCAAATTTCCGACCTTTCAGGTCCTTTGCAACCAATGACTTACACTCAATTCCCCAAATCTTCGACCGTTCGACCCCAAATCTTCGACTTTTCGAGCAAGTTTTAATTTATTTAACATTGACTTATGGAACCTCTTAACTGTTGTTAAAGAACATATGTTAACAACAAGGCCCAAATCTCCGACCGTTCGGCCGCAGGTAGTCAGTTCCGTCTGTTGTTGTTCTTTTTTTTTGTAACTACTCAGGTCCCCGGAGACTGCCTCGCATGTTTCGCTTGAACACAGCGCAACTCCAGATCAGGCCAGGGGCTCCCGGACGTGATCGGGCTCGCACGGTACGGTCACGGTGGGTGGCGGCGCGTGCCCGAACCCCGCAAGCGTTACCAGCAGGGGGGCAAGATCGGCGTCCAAGGCAGTGATGCGCGCCTCCATGTCGGCCCGTGGCGCCTGCACATGCAGGGCCGTTTCCAGTTCCTGCGCCCGCAGACACACGGCCGCGGCCCCGAGGGTAGCGGCTGAGCCTTTTAGGGCGTGAGCCAACCGCAGCACCTCGTCTAACGCACCGGTCGCCAGGTGCCGACGCAGTGCGGCCACGTCGTCGGCGTGGCACTGCGCGAACAGGGTCAAAAATCGCACGTAACTCGACAGATTGCCGCGCACACAGCGCAACCCGGCCTCCAGGTCGATTCCGGCGATGCCGTCTAAGGTCTGTCGTAAGGTCACGTCCTCGGACTGCGCAGCCGGTGCGGTCGCGTCGGCCAGCCCCGGCGCGGCGGGTCGCGGCAGCCAGCGCAACAGGGCCGCATAGAGCTGTTCGGGTTCCACCGGTTTGCCGATGTGGTCGTCCATGCCCGCGTCCAGGCACCGCCGCCGGTCCTCTGCAAAGGCATTGGCGGTCATGGCCAAAATAGGCAAGCGGGCATGCCCGGCCTGCGCGCGGATCCGGCGGGTCGCCTCCAACCCGTCCATCTCCGGCATTTGCACGTCCATCAGCACCAGCGCGTACTCCCTCGCCAGGGCGCACTCGACCGCCTCGTGACCCGTTGCGACCACGTCCACGACCAGACCCAGGCCGCTCAAGATCTCGCGCGCCACCTCCTGATTGACCGGGTCGTCCTCCGCCAGGAGCAGGTGCACACCCCGGTAATCGCGCGCCAGGACCAACTCCGGGGGCTCCACTCCCGGCCCCATCCCGGCGCACGCCGGCGCGGCCTCCGGCACCGCGACCCGGGTCAGCCGGGCCGTGGCCCAGAAGGTGCTGCCCTGGCCCGGGGTACTCGTCACGCCCACCTCACCGCCCATCAGGTTCGCCAGGCGGCGGCAGATGATCAGCCCCAAACCCGTACCACCGAAGCGACGGGTGGTAGAGTCGTCGGCCTGGACGAACGCCTCGAACAACCGCCCCTGTTGGTCCGCCGTCAGTCCGATCCCCTGATCCTCCACCTCCAGACGCAACAGCAGGGTCTCCCCCTGATCCTCCGCCACCCGGACCCGCACCTGGACCCGACCCCGCTCGGCGAACTTGATGGCATTGCCGAGATAGTTGAGCAAGATCTGTCCCAGGCGCAGGGGGTCACCGCGCACCGCCGCCGGGACTGCGGAGTCGATGTCCCGCTCGATCGTCAGGCCCTTGGCGAGCGCCCGTTCACCCAGGATACCAAGTGTATGATCGACCACCTCGGCCAGGACGAACGGGATCTCCTCCAGGCTCAGTTGCTCGGCCTCGATCTTGGACAGGTCCAGAATGTCGTTGATGATGCACAGGAGGTGCTGACTTGCCTCACCGACCT
>NZ_CAIKKU010000005.1 GCF_903828115.1 uncultured Thiodictyon sp.
CGGCCGCCGCGGCAGCGCCCGCGCCGCGGTGTCGGCCGGCCTGCTGTGCGCTGCCGTGCTCGCCGCCTGGCCAGGCCCGCCGGTCGGCGCCGACCCCCTGCCGCCCCTGCCGGCACCGGCACCGGCACGCGCCTTGATCGCCGAGGTCCTGGCCGACGCCGACTTCGGGCGAACGCGCACGGAGTCCGTCTGGACCTATATCGGCCCCGACGAGGAGACCGCCGCGCCGGACCCGACCTGGCTCAAGGACCTGGGCGACTTCGCAGTGATCCTGGGGCGCCTGGCCAAGGGGCTCCTGGTGGTCCTGGCGGTCGTCGCCGTCGCCCTCCTGATCCGGCGCATCCTGCGCGACTGGCAGCCCGGCGCCTGGCGGCGGCGCCGGCCGGCGCAGCGCCCGGCCCCCGCGGCCCCGGAGTCCCTAGGCGGGGACCCGGACCCGGACGCGGCCGGGCTGGCGCGGGCGGTGCGCGCCCGGCTCACCGCCGGGGACCCGCGCGGCGCCCTGGCGCTCCTGTATCGGGGCAGCATCGGCCACCTGGGGCGGCGCGGCCTGCGCATCCCGGACGGGGCCACCGAGGGTGAGTGCCTGCGGCTCGCCGCCGGCCACCCGGGCACCGGGGACCTGGTACCCCTGCGGCGCCTCACCCGGGACTGGCAGGCCCTGGCCTATGCCCAGCAGGCGCCGGACCCGGAGCGCATCGCCGCGCGTCTCGACGACTGGCTGCGCTGGACGGGGCACGGCGGGCCCGCCGGGGACGCCGCGGCGGCCGGGGAGCCGCGGGCCCGCGCGGGGAGCGACGCCGATGGCCGCTGAGCAGCGCACCCTGGGCCTGGTCCTGATCGGCCTGACCCTGATTGCCGCGGTGTCCTTCGGCGCCTGGTTCCTCACCAACTTCGAGCGCCGGCCCCAGGAAGTCGCCGTCGGCGCCGCGGCGGCGGCCCGCCGCAACCCCTTCCTGGCCGCGGAGCGCTTTCTCACCCGCCTGGGCATCCCGGCGGAAAGTCGCGCCGGCGCCGGCTTGCTGCACCAGCCCCCGCCGACGGCGGATACACTGGTCGTCAATGGCCTGGGCCGGCTCAACGCGCGGCACCGCGCCACCCTGGGCGCCTGGCTCCGGGGCGGCGGGCGCCTGGTGGTCGAGGCGACCGACCCGGGGGACCAGGATCCCAGCCCGGACGACCTCCTGGGCGGGTTCGGGATCGGGCGCACCAGGGTCGAGGGGACGGCCGACAAGCGCCCGGGACCGGATGGGGAGCAGGCCCTGGGGCAGATCCTGTGGGGGGACCCGCGCGCGCCGCTGAGGGTCGGCTTCGATCCGGACTGGGCCTTGAAGGTCGCGGACCCCACCCAGGCCAACCTGGTGCACGCCGCCGGGCACCCCCGCCTGCTGCAGCAGGCGGTCGGCGCCGGGCTGCTCACCGTCACCAGCGACCTCGGGTTCCTGACCAACGAGCGGATCGGGCGCCACGACCACGCGCTGTTCTTCGCCCGACTGGCCCGGCCGCCCCCCGGGGGCAAGGTCTGGCTGTTGTACGATAGCTCGGTGCCCTGGCTCGGCGCCCTGCTGTGGGCCGCCGCGCCCGCGGCCCTGGTTGCGGCCGGGGTGCTGGTCCTGGTCTGGGCCTGGTCCCTGGGCGCCCGGCTCGGCCCCCTGACCCCGGTCCCGGACCGCCGCCGCCGCGACCTGATCGAGCACCTGGACGCCGCCGCCGCCTTCCTCTGGCGCCATGGCCGAGCCGGCCAACTGGTGGCGTCGACCCAGCGGCAGGTCCTCGGCGCCTGGCAGCGGCGCCGCCCCGAACTGCGCCACCTGGCGCCTGCGCAGCAGGCCGCGGTGATCGCCAAGGCCGGCGCCCGGCCCGCCGGACCCGTCGCCGCCGCCCTGCACACCCAGGCCCCCGATGCCCCCGCCTTCGTCGAGCAGACGCGTCTCCTCAAGGCCCTGTGGCAAGGCACCCGGGAGCACCGCACAGCAGCCCGGCCCGGTCCGGGGTGCGATCAGAACTGATGTGGTGACCGAGATCGCGGGTACGCTTTCGTTGTCGTTGTCGTTGTCGTTGTCGGCCTTGGTCATAAACCCGGCCACCGCGCGATCTGCACGGGCGGCGGTCCGCACGGGCGGCGGTCCGCACAGCGGACCCTACGGATCGCGGATCCGGACAGACCCTTGGTGTAGGGGCGGGTTTGAAACCCGCCCCTACGTCCGGTTATCACGCCGATGACTATAAACCGCGCCGGCTCCAGCAATCGTCGAATC
>NZ_CAIKKU010000006.1 GCF_903828115.1 uncultured Thiodictyon sp.
CGGCCGCCGCGGCACCATAGGCCCCCGGGGCCGCCGCGCCGCGGGCCGCCGGGGCCGCCGCACCATAGGCACCCGGGGCCGCCGCGCCGAGGGCCGCCGGGGCTGCCGCACCATAGGCCCGTGCCGGTGCCTCACCAAACTGGCCGACACCGAGCGCCGCCGCGCGACCCTGCGGCGCGGCACTGTCCAGGAAGGACCCCGGTCCCGTGGTCAGTTCGGCGATGGACGCGGCGTTGAGGCCGCCGGTGCTGCCCGCCTGCCGACCGATCAGGTTGAGGGCGAAGGGCACGACGAGGCCGAACAGCGAGGACGAGGCCGACTTACCGATGCCGGCGGCGCCCGCCAACCAGTCGACCAGACCCGACACCCGCGATCCGAAGAGCGACGCGACGAATGGCTCACCGCGCTTGACGAGATCCGCGAGCCCGCTCGGGCTGCCGACCACATCGGCCGGGGTCCCGATCGTCTTGCCGTCGAATCCGCCGTGCTGGAGCATCTCAGACAGGTCGACTGCCCCACCCGGGGTTGCGACCTTCTGGTGCACTGCGCACATGACGGCCGGGACCGCGGCGGTGAGTGCAGTCTGTGTCTTGGCCGGTGTCTCGCCGACGAAGGACGCAATCTTGTCGATCACGTCGCTGGAGAACTCGTTTTGCAGCACGCTGAAGAGATTGAACGCCATGATGAACCCCCGGGGCTGGATTGTTATGGACTGCGCACCAAGAGCCTCCTGAGAACCAGGTGGCAGGACTGCGCGCGTCGGCTTCAGAGCGCGGCCCGCCGTAGACGGCTGGGACGCCGACAATAGTATATATAGATTCCATCGCGCTGGGCCACGGCTCAGCGCGCGGTGTGCCGAGCTGGCAGCGACGAAGTCAGACCTTGACCCCCAGGGTCTGCCGGATGTTCTGGACGACCGTCGCAGTGAGGCCCGTCTTCTGGGCCAGATCAGCCAGGTAAGCCCGCTCCTGGGGGGTGTCGACCTCGATTGCAAGGAGCGAGGCGGCATAGACCTGGGCCGCCACCTCCTGGTTCGGGATGGCGGCGGCGAAGGCGTCCAGGTCTTTGAGTACGTTACCGATACGCTCCCCGCCGGACGGGGACATCGTATTCTGTATGAAGGTGCCGACTAGCTCGCTTAGGTTCGCCATCGCTTTCTGCGCTCCGCTCTGGTGGTTTGGTCGCTCGGTCACTCCGCGCAAGCGATTGCTTCGCGGTCATTTTGAGATGGTGTTACAAACTTGCTACCCTCAGCGGTGTGCAGAGAAGACGACCTGCGATCAGCAGGCAGGCTTTTCTGGCCCACATCATTGCTGATAGAGATAGAATCCCGAGATTGGCCGCGGCGAGCCCGTCGTCGGCGAGGCCAAGTGGATGGATCGGCATCAGCGCAGCGAGGGTTATCTAAAGCTGATGCGAACGGTAGGGCAAGCGTCGCACGCGGTCTATGCATTTTCCGCAACCGGGGGAGAACCCTTGCAGACATCGAGACAAACGCCTGCCGCCGCGCGCACGGCCGCGGCCCCAAGCTCCTTCGTGGTCCTTCAGGACATCGACGACCCCTGCGTCTGGGAGGCAGCATCACCCCCGTGGGAGGTGCTCGCCTCACCGATCGGGCGCGGCCCTTTCCGGAACATCAAGCGGATCCTCGTCACCCCCAACTGGCTCATCTATCGGGAGTCCTTCGCGTGCGCCCTGCATGTTCAGGGCTGGACCCCGGCCGGGATGCTCGGCTTCACGGTGCCGATCCGTCTGGGTGCCCGGTCGCGCTACTGGGGGGCCGCACTTGCAGAGCACGGGCTTCGCGCCTCCTTGCCGGGGTCACTGGATGCCGTGCTGGATGCCGGACAGGAACACATGGTCGCGCTGACGCGGCTGGACTGGCTGCGCACCCAGCTCGATCCAGTCACGGCCCAGACCATCGAGCGGTACGCGGCCAGCCGGGTGCTGCCGGCCTCCGCCCGGCAGCGGGGTGCGCTGGGGACCTGGCTGCGGCGCCTGCTGAACCGGGTTCACGCCGAGCCGCGGGTCTTGGAGCATCGCGGCGTCGTGACCGCGCTGGAACAGGACCTGCTGGACGGGCTGCTGCGCACCCTGTGCCTGGGCGGCCCCGGGGCCACCCTGGAGGCGGCGCACCGGCGTCAACGGGGCTTCGACCTGGCCATCGATATCATGCGTTGCGCCGACCTCGACGAGCTCAACTTCGCGGACCTGTGCGCCCAGGCCGGCGTCAGTCAGCGCACCCTGGAGTACGCCTTCCGGGAACGGCTGGGGACCTCGCCCATGGAGTTCATCCGGCGGCTGCGCCTGCATGGGGTGCGCCGCGCGCTGCTGGCGGCAAGCCGCGGGGACGACACGGTGGCGTCGATCGCCATGACCTTCGGCTTCTACCAACTCGGCCGCTTCGCGGCGCAGTACCGGGCGCTGTTCGGCGAGTTGCCCTCCGTCACCCTGACCCGGCGCTGCACCTTTACCGGGGCCAGCCTGCTGGGTTGAGGGATAGACCCCGCACGCGCTTCGGCGGGCGACGACTCGGCTGCGGAAAGCGGATAGACACCGGGAAACGACGGGCGTAGCGTTAAGATTCAGTAACAGTGACGGCTCCCTCCAGAACCGGGAGTTGCTCGAGGCCCGGCAACTGCTGGAGGAGTCGCGCGACGACTATGTGGACCTCTACGACTTCGCCCCGGTGGCCTACGCCACGCTCACCGGCGAGGGTCGGATCACCCGGATGAACCTGGCCGCCGCCGCTTTGTTGGGACTTGTTTCGCTTATCGGTGACCCGTTCCTAAATGAAAAGCCCGTGTGGCGTTACCGCCGCACGGGCTTCTTTTTCCATCGAGGGTGCGGCGGCGACGCCGCCGGCACCCCTTGCCTTTGCCCCCAGACGGGTCCTTGCGACCGATCGGCGTCGGTCGCGGCCCGCAGGCCGCGCCCGCGCCTTAGAGGGCTAGGCCGTCGGCAGGGCTAGGACCGATCGTTCAGCCACTTGCCGATGGAGGGGGTGACCTCCTTCTGGGCCTTGCCGCTGACATAGATACCGATATGACCGCCAGGGAAGGGGTTTTCGGTATAGTCCGTGCTGCCGACCAGGGCCTTCATCGCCTGGGAGGCGGCCGGGGGTACCAGGTGGTCCTGCAGGGCGAAGACGTTGAGCAGCGGGCAGGTGAGATTCTTCAGGTCGATCTCGTAGTCCCCGATGACGACGCCGCCGTTGATGAGTCCATTCTTCTGGTAGAAGTCCTTGGAAAATTGCCGGAAGGTTTCGCCCGCCTGGTCGGGGCTGTCGAAGATCCACTTCTCCATGCGCAGGAAGTTCTTGACCTTGTCGGCATCCTCCAGCACGTCGACCATGTTGACGTATTTTTGGCCGGCCAGTGCAAAGGGCTTGAGCGACAGGAAGGTCCAGTTCAGCAGTTCACCGGGGACATTGCCCATGGTATCGACGGCTAGGTCGATATCCATGGCCTGCACCCAACTGGAGAGCAGGTTGCCGGGGGTCTGGAAGTCTACCGGGGTGACCATGGTGACCAGGTTCTTGACCTTGTCCTGGTGCATGGAGGTGTACATCAGGCTGAAGACCCCACCCTGGCAGATCCCCAGGATGTTGATCTGGTCGAGCCCGTGGGACTCGCAGATGAAGTCCACGCAACGGTCCACATAGCCGTTGAGATAGTCGTCCAGGGTCAGGCAGCGGTCGGCGCCGTCCGGGTAGCCCCAGTCGATCAGGTAGACGTCCTGGCCGGTGGCGAGCAGGCCCTTGATGGTGGAGCGGTCCTCCTGGATGTCGGTCATGTAGGGCCGATTGACCAGGGCATAGATGACCAGCAGGGGTACCGGCCGCGGGGTGACGCCCGCCGGGGTGTCGTAGCGATACAGGACCAGCTTGTCTTCCTTGTAGACCGCCTGCTTGGGGCTGACGCCGGTGTCGATCTTGTCCGCGTTGAGCAGGTTTTCCATGCCCTTACCCAGCTTGCGGGTATAGTCGAGCATCTCCTGGGTCAGCTTGTCGGGCCGAATGTCGATTGGGATCACGTGATCTCTCCTCGTTTTAGGTGTGTCTGCCGCGCCTTCTTATGGGGGGGCGGCAGTTATTTGGTGGTTGGCTTGGCGGCGGGCTTCTTGGGTGCAGCGGCCTTGCTATCGGCCGGGCCGGCGATCAGCGCGGCGCGGGGGACGTTATGGGTCTTGACGCGGGCACCCGGGGCGAGCGGCTGGCCGCTGGCCAGGGCCTGGACCTGGGCCTGGAGGACCTTCAGGCCATGGCTCAGCTTCTTGTTTTCGCGGCGGGTCTCCTGGAGACGGTCCTGGAGGGTGCGGATTTCGGTGCGCGTGGGCATGTTCAGCGCGCCCAGTTGCCCGTCGACCATCTCCGACATGCGCGCCTTGAGCGCCATCTGGGAGTTGATCAGCTTGCCGTGCAGTTGCGCATAGGCCGGGGTGCTGACCTCTTCGGCGTAGACCGCCTCGCAGCAGTTGACCCAGTCGTCATAGATGGCGCGGGCCGAGTCGATGGTCTTGCCGCTGCTGATCAGGTCCTGCATGTAGGCGCGCATGCGCTCGACCGCCTTGACCCCGAGCTTGGAGTAGAAGGCCGAGTACTCCTGGAGGGCCTTCTGATAGTCGATGCTGCGGCGGATCAGGTCCTGGTAGGCGCCCTGCTCCTCACGGGTGTAACCCAGGCCCGGGGCCGACAGCAGCCGGTCCACCTGGTCCTGCATGCCGTCGTGGGGCATGTTGCGCAGGAAGTCACCGGGGAACATCGGCGACATGGAGGACGTCATGCGCTGCCAGTTGTCCAGCGGCAGTTCCCAGAAGGCCAGCATGCGGTGCATGGCGTTCTTGTCGTCACCGCTCCCGCCGAGCCCGCCCATGAAGCCCTTCTGCATGTCCTCCAGGGCCTTGCTGAAGGCGCTCCAGCCGTCCCCGCCGCCGCCCGCGGTGGGCAGGAAGGTTTCGGCCATTTTGAAAAAGGACTTGCCCTGCTCCATCATCCGCTCCATGAACTGCTTGGAGGCGGCGGGGGCGGCCGGGGACACGGCACTCCACCAGTGCTCCAGGGCGGACTCCCAGGGCGCGGTCTGGCTGCCCCCCTCCAGGCCCATGGCCTTGCGATTCATCGCGATCCAACTCTCCCAGTATTTGCGCTGGGTTTCCATCCAGTCGTTTGAAAAGAAGCTATCTTCGTTCACGTTGTGACCTCCTCGGTGTAAAGTCGGAAAAAGCTAGCATGGAAAATTGTGCGCTGCAACAAACTCCGCTATGATCCGTCGGTGAACCAGGCACGGGGATGTTGACGAGGGGCACCGGACGCCCCCCAAGCGCGCAGCCCCATGAGCGATTCGGCAGTCGTGCGGGCAGCGGCGGCGGTGGAACGAAGCCGCGCCGGCGCCTTTTTGCTGCGCCTGGCGCGGCGACGGCCGTCCCCGCCCGGCGGTCCGCTACCCGATATAGTTACGGAGCACACCAGGGGCAATGAGCGACACCAGCATGATCCGCGCCGCGGTGCGGATCGCCAAGGCGGTGGTTACCGGCCGCTCCAAGCGCCCCGCCGACGCGATCCTACCGGGCGGCATCGCCGAGCGCAAAGGAAAACCGGTCGGCGCGGCCGACAACGGCGCGGCGCAGGCCGCCGGGACCGCCCCCGGGGCCTTGCCTCCCCCCGGGGGCACACCCTTGCGGCGCGGCGGCGCGGTACACTTGGTCGAGAGGTTCCCCAATCAGCCGATGGCCATGAGCAGCGAACGCATCATCAAGAAATACCCGAACCGGCGCCTGTATGACACCGAGGTCAGCCGCTATATCACCCTGGCCGACGTCCGTAATCTGGTGATGGGCAGCGCCCGGTTTCGGGTCGTCGATGCCGCCAACGACGCCGATATCACGCGTTCGATCCTGCTCCAGATCATGCTGGAGGAGGAGACCGGAGGTGAGCCGCTGTTCAGCGCGCCGATGCTGGCCCAGATCATCAGGTTCTACGGCGGCACCGTCCAGGGGGTCTTCGCCCGTTACCTGGAAAGCTCCCTCGACCTCTTCGCCCAGCAGCAGAAACAACTGACCGACGCCTGGGGCGACAGCCCCCTGGACGCGGTGACCCGCATGACCAAGCGCAACATGGACCTGTGGTCGGAGTTGCAGGACGAGTTCATGCGCGCGGCCGGGATCCCCGTCGGCGGCGAGCGCCCGGGCGACGACGACGACCAGTGACCCGGTCCTAGCCCCAATATCTGCGCACCAAAGAAAATTAATCCATAGTATTTCACTTTTCTTCCTTGACAGGGGCCAAAACGCCGACTATTGTGCACTGCAACAAATGTTGCAACGCAACAAAGTTCTGGAGACAGACAAATGAACGCGAACGACACCTTCAACACCGTCAACGAAATCACCACCAAGGGCGTGGAGCGCATGTCCAGCCTGGGCGAACTCACTCTGCGCATCTTCGAGCGTCTGGCTGCCCGTCAGGTCGATGCGATGAATCTCGCCGTTGAGCACAGCGTGCGCCTGACGAAGCTCGCCACCGAGGCCAAGGGCCTGAACGAGTTCGTCAAGGGTCAGGCCGAGGCCGTCAAGGACTTCAGCGAGCGCGTGATGGGCGAGTCCAAGCTCAACCTGCAGCTCGCCGGCCAGACCCGCGACGACTATCGCGTCTGGTTCGAGAAGAGCCTGGCCGAGGTCAGCGCCGATCTGCGCAAGGCCGTCCCCGCCGTTTAGTCACCCATTGAGTCGGGCGACCGAGAACAACAACCACGTCGCCTGAAGGTCTCAACCGAGTCCTCCTCGTCTCTCTCAACATGAGACGTTCAAGCCCGGCTCCCCGCCGGGCTTTTTTTTGCCCTTTTTTTGCGGGTTTCAGCGTTTGCGCGCACGCTCCAGCGTCGCCTCCAGTTCCCGCACTTTCTCCTGGGCCGCCGTGACCCGCTGGTCATACTCCAGCGTGGAGACCCGTTGTCCGCCGGGGGTGGTCTGCCAGTCGTCCTCACCGTGGACCTTTGCCTGTGCCAGCGCCGCCTTGGCCTGGATCAGGGCCTGCTGGGCCTGCTGGGGCGAAGGGAGCGCCGCGGGGCCGGCGTCCGCGCCCTGACCCACCCCGACCGGCGGTGCCTCGGTGCCGGTGCGAATCCGCAGCGCCTCGACGGTGCCCGCGCTGCCCGGGACCGGGGCCGTGGTTGAGTAGCTCACGCGGCCCTGCGCGTCCACCGACTTGTAGATCGCATCGGCAGCGACCACGCCCAAGGCGGTCGCGGCCCCCGCCAGAATCAGCGCGGCCACGGGACCGCGCGACCTGGGGCGAGGTGCCGACGACAACGCCCGCCGGGACAGGGAACGGCGGTTCATCCGTTTGCGCCTCAGCGCTCCCCGGCGATCGGCCCGAACGCCGGCCGGTCATCGGGCCATCGCAGCCCCGCCGCGCTGTGCTCGGCCACGCGCCCGAGCAGGGCGCGGGCGACCCCGGCCCCGGCGCGGCGCCCGGAGTGCAGCGCCCACTGGATGGACGGGGCGCACTGGTAGTCGCCGCAGACCCAGAGCCGGTCGGCCACCCGCTGCTCCCCCCCGCCCGGATAGGGGACCGGCGGCATCTGTACCGGCAGCGCCTGGGGCAGCCGATAGACGGCCAGCCGCTCCCAGCCCCGTACCCGGTCGCCGAACCAGGCGGCGAGTTCGCGCCGCAGGAGCGTCTCCAGTGCATCCGGGTTGTGCTGGGCGCCGTGACAATTGACCGCGATCAGGGACTGACCGGCCGGGGCATAGAGGTCCGACAGGTTGCTTGGGCACAGCAGGCTGTTGACCCGCCCCTGGCCCTCGCCGTTGAGCAGCAGATAGGGACCCCGGAAGGGCGCCCGCCCCGTCGCGAAATAGATGCAGGTAGTGCCGCGCCCGGCCGCCAACGCGGGCGCGAGCGCCACCCCCAGCAGCCGCGCGGTCTGTGCCTGCGCGGTGGCGATCACCAGGGCGCGGGCGCGCAGGCGCTCCCCGGAGTCGAGCAGCACCGCACGCTCGCCCAGCCGCTCCACCCGGCAACCGGTGCGGATCTGCTCGCCGGGCAGACGGGCGGCCAGTTGCGCCGGGATCTCGCCCATACCGCGGGCGGGCAGGGCCGTGTCGCCCAGGGCGAAGGCGCGGAAGATAAACTCGAAGGTGCGCGATGAGACCGCCAACTCCGGCTCGCAGAAGACGCCGCTGAAGAAGGGCTTGAAGAAGCGCTCGATGATCTGCTCGGAGAAGCCCAACTGCCGCAGGCGCCCCAGGGCCTGCGTCTCGGGGCGCCCATAGAGGTCCTCCAGGGTCCCGCGCAGGCAGCGGCGGCGCAGCCCCAGGAGGCGCAGCTTGTCCGCCAGGGTGCCGATGGGGGAGGCCAGCATCTCCGGCAGCCGCGTCGGGCGGCGCCACACGTCGCTGACCCGGTGGAAACGCCCACCGGTGCGCACCAGGGCGCCCGGATAGAATGGACGCAGGTCGAGGCGACCGTAATCGAGCCAGCGCCGGGCCTCCGGATACCAGGTCTGCAACACCTGGAAGCCGCGATCGAGCAGAAACCCCTGACGCTGATCGGTGCGCACGCGCCCGCCGACCCCCTCGGCCGCCTCCAGCACCAGGGGTTCGAGCCCGTTCTCCCGCAGGGTCAGGGCGCAGGCCAAGCCGGACAGCCCGGCACCGATGACGATGACATCCGCGTTCATGCTGTGACTCCGAGGTCAGGACCCGGTCTCATGGCAGGCGCCGCCGCGCGACAGAGCGCCGCAGGCCGCTCGACAGGCGACTACTGTAACGCGGGGGACCGGTGCTTGGCGAAGCCCCGTCACCCGGATTGCTCAAATTATCCGCAGGACCAGCCCATGCCGCTCGAACCCTACGCCTACGCCCTGCGCATCCGGCTGCACGACACCGACGCGGCCGGAGTGCTGTTCTATGGGCACCTCTTCAGGCACGCCCACGATGCTTACGAGGCATTTATGGAGCACCTGGGGTTCCCGCTCAAGGACCTGATCGGGACCGGGGCCAGCGCGCTGCCACTGCCCATCACCCAGGCGCAGGCGCGCTACGAGCGCCCGCTGCGGCTCGGCGACCGGGTGCGGGTGGAACTGCGGGTCGCCGCGGTCCGGCGGCGCTCCTTCGCGCTGGACTACCGCTTTCTGGATGAACAGGGACAGGCCTGCGCCCGGGCGCGCACCGTCCATTGCCTGGCCACTCAAGACGGCGCCGGATTGCCCGCGGGGCTGCACCAGGCCCTGGCCGAGCGGGTCGCGAACGCGGGGCTAACGGCCATGGAAGGAACATCAGCCACCCCGGGAGATGAAAGTCTGCCGTGGGAGCGGCTTTAGCCGCGATGCGGCGCCGCGGCGAACTCCGACGCCGCGTTCCTCACGCGGCCCGTCGCGGCTGAAGCCGCTCCCACAGCGTCGCTGCGCGACTTTCGCGGTAAGCCCATGGCACCAGGCCTGGCGACTCGGGCAGGGGAAGGTCTTGCGTGGGGACGGACCCGGCGACGGTCCAAGCCGGTGCGTCAGCCGGGACCCGATGCGCCGTGCTGGTGCATCTGCGGCACCCACTGCGCCCGGTGCGTGTCCGCCGACGCGGCGCCGCCCAGACCAGCCGCCGCCATCACTCACCCGTTCCTGGTCGCCTCCTGTCGGCACAGTTCCTGCTTGCCCTCGCACCAAATTTGCACGAGCGACACGACACAACAGCACAGAGGTAAGTTTCGATGGAGACAGTGAAGACCGGCAGCGACGTCCTCTTCATCCTGATCGGCGCCGTCATGGTCCTGGCCATGCACGCGGGGTTCGCCTTTCTGGAGTTGGGGACGGTCCGGGCCAAGAATCAGGTCAATGCCCTGGCGAAGATCATGAGCGACTTTGCCGTCTCGACCATCGCCTATTTCTTCGTCGGCTACTGGATCGCCTACGGGGTCCACTTCTTCTCCGACGCCGCGGCGCTCCAGACCCAGCACGGCTACGCCCTGGTCAAGTTCTTCTTTCTCCTGACCTTCGCCGCCGCGATCCCGGCCATCGTCTCGGGCGGCATCGCCGAGCGCGCGCGCTTCAACCCGCAACTGCTGGCCTCCTTTCTCATCGTCGGCCTGCTCTACCCCTTCTTCGAGGGCATGGTCTGGAACGGCAACTTCGGTCTGCAAGCGCTCATCGAGGGCATCTTCGGCAAACCCTTCCACGACTTCGCCGGCTCCATCGTGGTCCATGCGGTCGGCGGCTGGATCGGGCTCGCCGCCGTACTCCTGCTCGGCCCCCGGCAGGGGCGTTATCGCACCGACGGCGGCATGACGGCGCACCCGCCGTCCTCCATCCCCTTCCTCTCCATCGGGGCCTGGACCCTGACCGTGGGCTGGTTCGGCTTCAACGTCATGTCCGCCCAGACGCTGGATGCGATCAGCGGGCTGGTCGCGGTGAACTCACTGATGGCCATGGTCGGCGGCATCCTGGCGGCGCTCGTCGTCGGCAAGAATGACCCGGGCTTCCTGCACAACGGCCCCCTGGCTGGCCTGGTCGCGGTCTGCGCGGGCTCCGACCTGATGCACCCGATCGGTGCCCTGGTGACCGGCGCCGTGGCCGGCGCCCTCTTCGTCTATGCCTTCACCCTGACCCAGAACAAATGGCGCATCGACGACGTGCTGGGCGTGTGGCCCCTGCACGGTCTCTGCGGTCTCTGGGGCGGGATCGCCGCCGGCATCTTCGGCCTCCAGGCCCTGGGCGGGGTCGGCGGTGTCACCTTCGGCGGCCAACTGGCCGGCAGCCTGACCGGTGTCGCGATCGCCTTCGGCGGCGGTTTCCTGATCTATGGCGCCGTCAAGTCCGTGATGGGCCTGCGCCTGAGCCAGGAGGACGAATACCTGGGCGCGGATCTGAGCATCCATAAGATCACCGCGCAGCCGGACTATAACCGCGGGGAGGTCTGAGCCGGCGGCCTGCGGGGAGCGCCGACGGACGGTCCGGCCAGATGCGAACCGTCCTCGACGTGCAGTTGGACGGCACGCCAGGGGTTTCGCGGTTGGGGGATACGCAGGACGGTCGGGGGAGCGCTTTCCCGGAGGCCGACATTTCCTTACCGCACAAGGTCTCAGCCACCAGGTACGACGATGAGTATCGGGGAACATCGGCATGGCGATCAATCAGATATCATCCAATCCGGGTACCATTGCCCGCCGCTTGGGGGCCGTGGCGCTGTTGCTGGTTCTGGCCAGTCTCGGCGGTCAGCTCCGGTTCAAATTTCTCCTGGCCGGGACCCTCTACATTGGGGGGTGCATCGGGTTTGAAATGATCGGCGGGGCCTACGATGAATTACATGGCGTCAATAATCTGACCATCAACATCATTTCCAATGCTGAAGAAGGTCTTGAAATAACTGGGCTTATTGTTTTTGTCTACGCACTCCTGGCCTATATCCGCGAGCAATACAACGAGGTCCTGATTCGATTGGTGTAGGGTGCGCCGTGCGCATTGTTTCTGAATCGTTACTTAGCGCCGAAACTCCGCCGGTGTCGATGCGGTCATCTGTCACGCCTTTTCCGGGCTAAGGTCACTTCTGCGCACCACCCAGGACGTTGCCCTGGGCTGTTATGTATGACCCCGTTGGGGTCAACCCCCGCCCTGACGCGCTGATCTCGCGTGGCGGGATCAATCCGCCATCGCCGAGACCCGAAGCCCCGAAGGGGCGCGATATACCAGCCCAGGGCAACGCCCTGGGTGGTCTGTTGTTAAGGGTTTTAGCCCTGAAAGGGCGTGACATCCGAGCGACGATCAAGACCGAAGCGAAAGCTCAAGAACAGGAGCCGCCATGGCAAAAGTTGATCTCAAGAAAGACCTGAAGCATTTGTATCAACCCTCGGCCAAAGAGGTCGTCGAGGTTGAGGTCCCAGCGATGAACTACTTGATGGTGGACGGCGCGGGCGACCCCAATACCTCAGCGGCCTACGCCGCTGCCGTGGAAGTCTTGTTCATGCTTTCCTATGCCGTGAAGTTCATGATCAAGAAGGGGGCCGCGGCCATTGACTATGGCGTCATGCCCCTGGAGGGTCTGTGGTGGGCCGATGATATGTCGGCATTTTCCGCCACCGACAAATCCGA
The DNA here is from genome assembly GCF_903828115.1 of uncultured Thiodictyon sp. Classification (GTDB taxonomy): domain Bacteria; phylum Pseudomonadota; class Gammaproteobacteria; order Chromatiales; family Chromatiaceae; genus Thiodictyon. The sequence goes on from NZ_CAIKKU010000006.1 coordinate 12,081, forward strand.
GTGGAAGTGGACGGCGATGATCATGCAGCCTTCCTTCGTCACCCCGGACTTGATCGAGCGTGCCATCGCGGACGTGAAAAAGAAGAAAAACCCGGCGGCCATTTCCAGGGTGCGCCTGGAGTCCCTGTCGGAGGGCAAGTGCGCTCAAATCATGCACATTGGTCCCTTCTCCGACGAGGGTCCGACCATCGCGAGGATTCACCAGTTCATCGACTCCAGGGGGCGCCGGACCGGGAAACACCATGAAATTTACTTAAGCGATATCCGCAAAGCCGACCCGGCGAGATGCAAGACCATCATCAGGCAGCCGATGGCATGATGGGACCTTGATCATGGTTCCGGCGCTTGGCGAGTGGTCCGCACAGCGGACCCTACGGGCGGGGAGCCAG
>NZ_CAIKKU010000007.1 GCF_903828115.1 uncultured Thiodictyon sp.
GAGGAATTCGAGCGCGACACCCGCCGCCTGCTGATCGCCCATGTACACGAGTTCAATCCGGACGAGATCCAGGCCATCCTGGAGCAGATCCCGCCGCAAGAGCGCCTGCGCGGGCTGGACCCCGGGGAACTGCTGCGCGGCCTGGACCCCGCGGTGGTCGCGGACTGGCTCAAGCGTCGTGGGCACTGATGTGGGCATAGGCGTTCCCGGGACACGCAGGTCCGCGGGGCCGCGACCGCGGGTGCAGCCCCTTCGTCCCCGCGCCCCCCCGGCGTCCAGCATCCTTGGCAGCCGCGATGCCGGGCAAGCACCACGGCTCGCCGTCCCCGGTGGTTCTGCCCCTTAGAGCCCGCACCCGCCGCGGGCATGGCCCCCGGGGGGCACTGGTCTGCCACTGGTCTGCCGGGTCCGTTCGCCGACGCCTTGAGGGACTCGAAAGAAATACCTTGCATTGAGATTCAGGATTGGGCACAATGTCGCAAGTGCAGTGTTTTCCTGTAGTGGTTCGGTAGTACCTCCTCTCCGCGATGCGTGTGGCAGATCCTTCCGTAATATCGCGACAATCGTCTGCATGTACACCAGTTCAGTTTCACCCAAGAGGTATCCGTAATGGCTACAGGCACAGTTAAGTGGTTCAGTGACGAGAAAGGCTTCGGCTTCATCACCCCGTCGGACGGCACCAAGGACGTCTTCGTCCATCACAGCGCCGTCCAAGGCGGCGGCTTCAAGTCGCTGGCCGAAGGACAGACCGTCACCTACAACGTTGAGCAAGGCCAGAAGGGCCCCAGCGCGACCAACGTCGTAGCCCAGTAAACCTGGGGGCCGGGTGGCCCGCCGCCTGGTCTTAAGAAGCCCCGCCCTCCAGCGGGGCTTTTTTATTGTTGTCCGCCGAACGGCCTTCGTCAGAATCCCGGTCAGGGCGCACCGGCGAGGGCTCGGGACACCGGGAGCGCCGCACCCCAGTGCGGCCAGCCTGGCGAGCGGCCGACACGTTGCGTTCTGCGGCTAGGCCGCGCCGCACCGGGGTGCGGCGCTCCCAGTGGCCGCAGTCATGATCGAGGCACGTCGAACCCTGGCGGCCCACCCTTCTTCCCCCCCTCGCATTTGACGGAACCCTGCTTTGATATCCACGGCCAACATTACCATGCAGTTCGGCGGCAAGCCGTTGTTCGAAAACGTCTCCGTCAAGTTCGGTGGGGGCAGTCGCTACGGCCTGATCGGCGCCAACGGCAGTGGGAAATCGACCCTGATGAAGATCCTGGGCGCCGACCTGGAGCCGAGCGCCGGCAACGTGTCGGTGGACCAGGGCAAGCGCCTGGGCAAGCTGCGCCAGGACCAGTTTGCCTTCGAGGACCAGACGGTAATCGATACCGTGATCATGGGCCACGAGGAACTGTGGCGGATCAAGCAGGAGCGCGACCGCATCTACGCGCTGGCGCACATGAGCGAGGCCGAGGGCATGGAGGTCGCGCACCTGGAGGTGCACTACGCGGAGTTGGACGGCTACACGGCCGAGGCGCGCGCGGGCGAACTGCTGCTGGCGCTCGATATCCCGGAGGCACTGCACGAGGGCCCCATGAGCGCCGTGGCGCCGGGCTGGAAGCTGCGCGTGCTGCTCGCCCAGGCCCTGTTCGCGGACCCCGACATCCTGCTGCTGGACGAGCCCACCAACAACCTGGATATCAACACCATCCGGTGGCTGGAGGAGGTGCTGAACGCGCGCAACAGCACCATGATCATCATTTCCCATGACCGGCACTTTCTGAACAGTGTCTGCACCCACATGGCGGACCTGGACTACGGCGAGCTGCGCCTCTATCCCGGCAACTATGACGAATACATGACCGCGGCCAGCCAGGTACGCCAGCGCCAGTATGCCGACAACGCCAAGAAGAAGGTCCAGATCGCCGAGTTGCAGACCTTCGTCAGCCGCTTCTCGGCCAACGCTTCCAAGGCCAAGCAGGCGACCTCGCGCCAGCGCCAGTTGGAGAAGATCAAGCTGGAGGACATCAAGCCGTCCAGCCGGGTCAACCCCTTCATCCGTTTCGCCCAGGACAAGAAGCTCTATCGTCTGGCGCTGGAGGTAAAATCTCTGGCCAAGGGCTACGGCGGCAAGCCGCTTTTCAGGGGCCTGGACCTGAGTGTGGCGGTCGGCGAACGGGTCGCCATCATCGGCCCCAACGGCATCGGCAAGACCACCCTGCTGCGCAGCCTGGCCGGTGAGCTCGCGCCCGACAGCGGCACGCTCAAGTGGTCAGAGAACAGCAACATCGGCTATTTCGCCCAGGACCACGCGGCCGACTTTGCCGCCGACACCACGCTCTATGACTGGATGGACCAGTGGAAGCAGCCGGGCGACGACGAGCAGGTCATCCGCGGCACCCTGGGCCGACTGCTGTTCTCCCAGGACGAGATCAGGAAGCCGGTGAACGTGGTCTCCGGCGGCGAGCAGGGTCGCTTGCTGTTCGGCAAGCTGATGCTGCAAAAGCCCAAGTGCCTGTTGATGGACGAACCCACCAACCACCTGGACATGGAGTCCATCGAGTCGCTCAACACCGCGCTGGAGGACTATCCCGGCACCCTGATCTTCGTCAGTCACGACCGGGAGTTCGTCTCTTCGCTGGCGACCCGCATCATCGAGTTGACGCCCCAGGGGATAGTCAACTTCCGCGGCAATTACGAAGACTATCTGCAGAGTGAGCGCGCGGCGGCCTGAGGTGTCCGAAAGGAGTCGGGGCGTGCGAACGAGGGGAAAACGTTCCGGCCGGGGCGCATGCCCCGTCCGGCC
>NZ_CAIKKU010000008.1 GCF_903828115.1 uncultured Thiodictyon sp.
CGGTATCAAAGTCTCCGACAAGGAACTTGCAGAAGTAGTCATCGAATGCGATGAATTTCATGGCGAGTGGAACTATCAAGTCAAGCCCCGCCAATCCGGCGCATGAATTGCGAATGTACAACTTATTTTTGCTAGGTTACTAACGTACTTCTTCCAGATCGAAGGTGCCGTCGGGCAAGCGCTCCAGCCCCAAGGCCGCGGGGCCTACCCGCGCCTTCAGGGTCTCGAAGCAGGCGGCCAGGCGTTCGGGGAGCTGCCCCGGCCAGTGCAGACCGATACGGCGCAGCCAGGCGGCGCGCAGCGGCGGCGCGGTTTCATTGGTGGCGGACTCGGCCGCGCCCTGGCGCCAGAGGGCCGCGTCCCCGCGCATGGCGGCGGTCGCGTGATCGAACGCTTGGGCGAAGGCGCGCAGCAGGTCGGGGCGCTCGCGCCGCAGGGCCTCGGGGGCGATGAAGAAGGTCGTGGGCAGCGCGGCGCCGGTGAGTGTCTCGACCGCGTCGAGCGCGTCGAAGGCCAGGGCCAGGCGCGGGTCCAAGAGGGCGACGGCGCCCAAGTGCCAGAACAGGACCGCCCCGGCCACCTCGCCCGCGCTCAGGAGCCTCAGGCATTCGTGCTTGGCCCCGGTCTCGACCAACTCGACCGTCGTCTCCGGGTCGCCCAGGCCGCTCGTGAGCGCATGGGCGCGCAGCAGGACCCAGGTCTTGTCCAGGCGCTCCACCACGGCGATGCGCCGCCCGGCCAGGTCTGCGAGGCCGTGCGGGCACTGCGCCCGGGCCACCACCAGGCCGCCCATGATGCGCCCGTAGGGGTGAACGGCCGTGACCCGGGCGCCGTCTCGGCGCAGGCGCCCCAGGCTGATCCAGTCGGTGTCGATGAGGTCCACGACGTCGGCCTGCAAGTCGAATGCGCTCGCCTGCCGGCCGCCGCGGTAGCCATCATCGGTGAGCCCCAGGTCGAGCCGGAAGCCCGCGGCCCGGTCGAAACCCTGCTGCTGCATCACGCGCATGATCCAGGCCGGCGTGCCGGTGCGCTCGAAGCCCGCGCGCAGGGTGCCGAGCGGGGCCTCAGGCGCCAAGACCGGCCGCCTCCAGCGGTGCCGTCGCCTCGCCGTAACGCCCGGCGCGCGCCATCAGGGTGTCGACTCGCTTGCGCTTTTCAGTCACCCAGCGTTCCTCGAGCACCGCCATCGCGTCCGCATAGACCGCCATGTCGGTCGCGCTCCCGTCCAGGACACCGTCGATCACCCGGCGGTAGAAGGCGACCAGGTCGCGGATGATGGGTGTGGGCCGCTCGCGCCCCGACAGCTTGAAGCAGCTCACCCCGGCCGCGATCATGCCGGGGATCTGATCGAGCATGAGGTGGGCGTCGCGCCGCAGCTTGAGGCCGGGCGCTGTTTGCGCCTCATCGGCATCCGCGGCGGCGAAGGCCCAACGGGTCTGGCAGACGCGATAGCACTCCTTGGCACCGCGGTTGGCGCTGCCGTAACAGGCGTCCTTGCCCTCCAGCGGCGTCCAGTCGCGGAACTTGAGATAGCTCGACATGATGCACTTGCCGGGACAGATCTTGCCGGTCTGCACGGTCGCGAACAGGAAGGTCTCGATGCCGATGTCGCTCTGGGCGCGCGCCCGGCGGACCTCGGCCTCGTCCCACCGGTAGGGCACCACGATCAGGTCGGCGCCTAAGTCGCGGTAGAAGGCGGCGTCGGCGGCGTTGCTGATGCCCGAGCCGACCGAGACGTGCAGTACGGCCGTCGGCAGCCTCGCGCGCAGGCGCGGGATGGCGCCGGGGTCGCTGACGATGAAGCCCGCCGCGCCCCAGTCGAAGAAGCGCTGCGCCTGGTCCAGCCAGGCCTGGTACTCGAAGGGGCTCGGAAAGGTGTTGAGCACCACCCGCACGTCCGCACCCCGGGCCCCGGCATAGTCGATGGCCGTGCGGATGTCCGCATCGCCCATCTCGGACTCGTAGGGGCGGCGGCTCCAACCGAGCGGGCCCACATAGAGGCTGTCGGCGCCCGCGTCTACCGCCGCCCGCGCCATGTCGAGCCCGCCGGCCGGGGCCAGGAGGGTGGGGCGCACCATCACTGTCTCCCGACGTACTGCTGACCGGCGCCCTCGAAATAGTAGCCGTTGCACAGACCCATCTCGGCCAGCCCCGCGAGGCTTGCCAGCGACGCCGCGCTGGCGGTCGGCTCACCGGCCGCGATGGCGTCCAGGGCCGCCCGGTAGGCGCGCCCGATGGTGGCGACGCGGGCGCGCTCCTCGCCGTGGCCCTGGACGAAGAAGTGCTTGAGCCCCTGCGCGGCCAGCAGGTCCATGTGCTCGATCATGCACAGGTCCTTGCCGCTCAGGGTCATACGGCCGGCGTCCTTGAGCGACCAGTCGCCCTGGGAGCGGGTCAGCCAGTGGCCCTTGGCGCAGAAAAAGCTGCATTTTTCCGCCCCCGGGTGGGCGTTCTCCATGATGAAGCAGGTCTCGGAGATCACCAGCGGGATCTTGCCGTGGACCGGAATCAGGACCTCGATCGGTGTCTGGTCCTTGATGAAGACGACCTCGCGCAGGGACAACTCCGGGTTCGGATAGACCCGGGTCACGCCGTATTCTTTCAGGACCCGGGCGGTCTCGTGCGTATAGAGGTTGCCGAAGACGCCAAGGTGCAGGGGCGTGGCGCAGCCCAGCTCACGCAGCACGCGCAGCAGGCCCATATTGTGGACCTCGAAACCGTCGAAGGGCAGGGCGGTCGCAGTCTCGATCACCCGCTTGACCGCATCCAGCTCATGGTTGCTGGGCACGGCATAGAGGCGCAGGTAGCACTGCTTGCCCTGGTCCTTGACGATGCGCACCGCCTCGGCGAGCGTTTCCGGGTGCGAGGAGAAGTTGTTGGGATAGTCGGGGCAGGAGAAATCGCCCAGGTAGAGCGCGTCATAGGCGTCATAGTCGCCGCCGCGCAGTTCCTGTGGATTGGAGCAGTCGGTACTGAGTTCAAACATACAGGTCTCCCGGAGAATGCTCGGTAGCGTCGTTGTCGTTGTCGTTGTCGTTGTCGTAATCGAGGTTATCGTAGTGCCCCGGATGCCCTCGCACGCCA
>NZ_CAIKKU010000009.1 GCF_903828115.1 uncultured Thiodictyon sp.
ACCACCAGGGGGCCACTCAAGGAGATCGGCAAGCTGCTGCTTACGATTCCTGCCTTCATCGCCGACCTGGCGACTCCGTTGATTCGGGAGGCGATGGAATCGGTGCGTACTATTGATGTCGAGCACTGGGCGACAACGCATATCGGTGCGTCGATGCTGGCCCGGCGTCGGCATGCTCTCATTGATTGGGCATCAAACACTAAAACTGTATGAAGATAATTTGTGGAATAGGTGGGATATTGAACACCCTAGCCGCGAGCCGTTCGACTACACCGAGTGGCAACAGGGACTCTAGCAAGACTGCTCGGTGGATGAATTATTCGACGCCGCGAAAAACCGCGAATTATCCGCAGACGGCTAGCGTGGGTAGGCCCATAGACTCGCCTTCATCACCTTGTGATTGGATAGGGCGCAACCCACTGGTTTTTCTGGCCTGAGGCGGCACGGGACGCGGTCGACTGCGCTATCGCTTGTCCACCCTAAGGTCGCAATTGCGATCTGAAGGCCTCGGCAGGCGGCCGAAATCCCGTGCCAGGAACTATTGGTGAGGGACCGCCTGTGCCACTTCGGCACCGGCGGCGGCATAGACCCGGACCTGGTCGCGACCATTCGCCTTGGCCTGATACATCGCCAGATCGGCCTGTCTGAAGATGTCCTCGGCGGTGCCGTCCTTGCCATTGAACAGGGTAGCGCCCAGCGAGGCGGTGCAGTGGTGTTCGATGACGGTGTCGGCGTGCCCCGGCCGGGTGATGGTCAGTCGATAGGACGCGGACAAGCGACTGCGCACCTGCTCGGCCAGGCGGCCGACGTGCCGGGCGGCGGCCGCCTCCTCCGCGCTCAGGTCGCCGATGAGCAGCACGAACTCGTCACCGCCCAGGCGGGCCGCGGTATCGGCCGCGCGCACGGTCAGGGTCAGGCGGCGCGCTACTTCGATCAACAGCAGATCACCGGCGGCGTGCCCGTAGGCGTCGTTGAGCGGCTTGAAATTGTCCAAATCCAACAACAGCAATGCACCATGGCAACCGCTGCGTTGGCAGGCGGCCCGTACCTGACCCAGACGGTCATGGAGCAAACGCCGGTTGGGCAGGTGCGTCAATGGGTCATAGAAGGCCAGGGCCTTGATCTCTGCCTCGGCGCGTTTGCGCGCCGAGATGTCGCGGATGAAGGCGACGATCTTGCCGGGATCAAACGGCAGGACCTGGGTGCTCGCCTCGACCTCCAAGAGCCGCCCGTCCTTGCGGCGCTGCCGGGCCTCGAAACAGGTGGGCTCGATCGCCCACCGGCGCCCGCGATCGGCAGCGCTACCGCCGACGGCGTCAGCGGCGTCGATATCGGCAACGCCCATGGTCAGCAATTCCTCGCGGCGGTAACCGATCAGGTCACAGTAGGCTTGGTTGACGTCGAGAAAGCGCCCGTCCCGGTCGCACAGGAAAAACCCGTCCAGGCTGGTGGCGATGATGGCGCGGTACTCCTGGTCGGCCTGGATCGCCTGGCGGCGGGAGCGCTCGAACGCGAGTCCGACATACCCGAGATTGGCGATCACGGCGCGAAAGATGCCGGCCAGCGTGGCAACGATTCCAGCGGCATTCGCTTCCAGCACCAAAGGGGGGTCTCGTCCAATCGACAGGCCGAGCAGGACATTGAGTATTGCTACGACCACGAGCAGGTAGGCCCCGCCGATCCAGCGGGCACTGCGGCTCTCTTCCTGCCGACCGATGCGCCAGGCCAGTGCGACCAAATAGGTGTACATAACGCCAAGGACCGTCTGATTGTATTGCAGGCGCAGCAACTCATCGCGCAACCCCAGACGGATGCCTTCAAATCCAAGCATGAACAAGGCTGCGGCGACTGCCATTACGATCAGCGGCAATGGTGTGCCCAGATCGTGGCGCAGCGATTGGATACGCAACATGACCCCGACGAACATCAAAAAATTGGCGAACGGGAAAGACGCCCAGTCCGGAACCTGGCCCCGGAGTGCAAACAAGCCTATGGCGAAGCCCAGCAGCAGATCGCCGCCACACCATAGCGTCACCGCCCGCTGCCGGCGGCCGTCCAAAACCAGGTAGGTGACCATCGGCATGAGAACGTTGAGCAATGCCAGGGTCAGGAGCAGCGACGGGAGATGAAAGAATCGCACAGCGTTCCTCCTGGGTCATCGCACTGGGCGGCAGCGCCTCTCACATCAATGCGCCCGCTGATGCGGCGTAACGGATACGGACAGAAAATGCAACTGCACAAAACAGGATACGGCCCCACAATCCTAGACCTCGTGAGGGTCCCGGGCAAGCTCGAGATCAGAAGATGGTGAGTACGCGCACGGCGAAGCGCTGGTCTTCAAACAGACCGTTGTCGGTCTTGAGGTCGCCGCCGTATTGCAGGATCAGGCTTGCGAACGGCAACTTGACTATGCCCGACAGCGTATAGCGGTGCACCCGCAGCCGGCCGCCCCATGGCGCGTCGTCGATGCGTGAGGCCCCACCCTGACTGTAGAAATAGCTCAGGCCCAGGGTGAGGGGTGCGGCCGGGCTGTAGCTGAACGCGATTTGCCAATTGTACAGCAGTTGTTGCTCGAGGGTGCCGATCCGGCCGGCACCCCGGCGGTGCCCGTCATTATCGCCAAACCACTGGGCATCGAACGCCGTCATCACGTTGCCGCGTGACCCCAGGCGGTGGCTGTACCCGGCCTGCACGGCCGCCTGGTAGCGGTTCTCGCCCGGATTGGTATTGAGCGACAGGGTGCGCCTGGCGTCGTAGCTGCCGGTGGGCAGGGTGACATAGCCAGCCACCGCGGTATAGCGCCCGTTCTTACGATCGGCATCGGGCCAGGTGGCCAGGACCAAGGTCAGATCGCCGAGACCGGAGCCGCGCTCCAGGGACGACAGGGCGCCGCCGGGCTCCAGGTGGCGCTGCGCCAGTTGCGCATAGGCAAAGGAAGGGTGGGCGCGCCAGGTGAAGGCCCGCCCCACGCGCAGTTGCAGTTGATCGACCGTCAGCCTGGTGTCGAGGGGTTGGCGCACCCCGTCCCGGTACAGGTCCCCGCGGCGGCTCGACAGATAGGACAACTGGACCGTGGTGATGCCGGGCGGGGGTGCGATCACGTCCGTCGGCAACAGGTCCACCGCCTGGGCGGGCCGGAGCAAGGCCGCGGCCAGCATGGCGGTCACTGAAAGGGGCTTTGGCGTCATGGGTTACCTGGTGTCGGGAGGCCCGAGGACCGCGGGCGGGGACTCCGGCACCGCCGTGCCGCGTGATGACGGACCGGCACCCGAGGGCGTCCGTCGGCCTGGCACCATGCTAAGCGAGGGCGACGCGTCTCACCAGGGCATTGCGGCAATGTTTTCGGTCTTTGCGGCAATTTCTGCTGACGGCTCTGATCGTAACTTCAGCCCCGAACGGCCGGTCGCCCCCCGCCTGAGCACGGCCAGGACGACGCCCCCCGCGCCTAACCAAACGCGTCACCTGTTGACCGCGCGCTTCGTCACGTCGTGCCTGGATAGGGCGCAACCCACTGGTTTTGCTGATCTGTATATCTGGCACGACGAGTGCTTCGACTATAGTGACGGAAAAGAGGCAATGCCGAAGAACGCACAGAAAGGCAGCACTAACCCGCAGCAGGCGCCGAAGGCCACAGTCAGCACCAAACCGAAAAAACTCCAGGACCGCGGAAGGACGCAGAGGGACGCAGAGGACCGCCGAGGGACGCCAGCGGATGCAGGACCGGGAAGACGCCGATTCGCCCACTCCCAGGGGCGAGTCGGCGTCTTCTCTTACGCGTTGGAGACGGGGGTGGGGGTGCGATCAAAACTGATGTGTTAACGCACATGTCGTAGGGTACGCAGCGCGTACCCGCCAAGCTGCCACGACCGCCGGAGCCGGGTACGCGCTGCGTACCCTACAGCTACAGCTACCGGACGTTCTCAC
>NZ_CAIKKU010000010.1 GCF_903828115.1 uncultured Thiodictyon sp.
ACCACGCGGGCCCGAACGCGACCGGTGCCGCGCTGCTCGACAGCGACCCGGACGTGCAGTGGACCGGGGTCGATGCCGGCTATTCGCCGGACCCCGGGACCCTGCGCGCACCCGATGTCTCGGTGGCGGGCCACACGGGGGTGCCGGGCGGGGACGGCGGCTGGATCCCCGAGGCCCCGCCGCTCGCCCTGGAATACGCCGCCCGCGGACAGGACGAGGCGGACCTGCGGACCAAGATCGCCGACCTGCTCGCCCACGGTACCCGCCTGGTGTGGGTGGTACGCCTGATCGGCCCGCGCCGGGTCGAGGTCCATGCCCCGGGGCAGCCGATGCAGACCCGCGGGGTGGGGGAGCAGCTCTTGGCCCCGGGCATCCTGCGCAATCCGGTCCCGGTCGCCGCCCTGTTCGATCGTGCCGCCGCCCAGGACCTTATCCTGCGCAACCTCTTGCAGCGCCGCGGCTATGCGGACCTGGATGCTATCCATAAGGCAGGGCGGGAGGAAGGACGCGAGGAAGGGTGGGAGGAGGGACGGAAGGAGGGACTGGAAGAAGGACGGGAGGAAGGACGCGAGGAAGGTCTGGCCGACGCAATCCTGACCCTCCTCGCCGCCCGCGGCCTGGCGGTCGACGACACCACCCGCGAGCGCCTGCGCAGCACCCGCGACCCCGAGCGCCTGCGCGCCTGGCTGCTCGCCGCGGCCCGGGCCGACACCCTGGCCGGGCTGTTCGACGCCTGAGCGAGGTTATTGCCATGAGTGACGAGATGCCCCGTGCCTGGACCAACACTGCCCTGTGGATGGCAGCGGTCATTGATCGATGTGGCCGGTTTCGCGCTCGTGCGCGATGTGCTCGCGTGAGGACCCAGTGTGCGGCCGGGAAGCCGAGCAAATATCTCACGCCACGCTGACGCCAAAATGACCGCAGAGCGCCCTCAACCCACCCGCGAAACCCTGTCCCACTGCCCTGAATTTCCATTCGCCGCCGCGCCTGTAGATCTCCCCCAGAATCATCGCCGTCTCGGTACCCTGAGCATCCGGAAGGTCGAAGCGAACAAGCTCTGCCCCGGCCTTCATGTCCGAGAGACAAACGCAGGCCCCGCGAACCTGGCCGAAATCCTGTCGACGCGCGTCATCCTCATAAATGGTTACGCCGATCACCAGGTGCTGGATAGCCGTCGGGACCAGGTCCAGACTGACCGAAAACTCCTCGCCCATCTCTTGCTTGCCGCCAAATGACACGGAGCGGCACGCCGAGGTCACCTGATTGAAAAAGATCAAATCCTCGTCGCCCCGCACCTTACCATTCTCCGCCGTCATAAAGACGACGCCATCCAGATCGATCGCGTCGCCCGCGGCCGTCCGCTCATTCCATCCCAGGCCGATCCGTATGCGCTCGACACCGGGGAAGGTCTTCGACAGGGACATATTCATCCCCTTGGTCAATTTGACCACCATTGGCACCGCATTCGTCGCCGCCGCCGGATTCGGCCGTTCGACGACCACCGCCGGGTCAGGCTTCCCACAAAAGGGACAGAATTGAACCGCCCACCCCAGCGCCTCGTTGCAGAACCTGCATGCCAACATCGATCAGGCCCCAGGTGGCGGATCCAGCGGTGTCACCGGCACCTGGACAGCCCCAGGGATCGGCGGCGGGGTGCCCGGTACCGGCGGTGGGGTGACCAGCAGCAGCGCGGCAAGCTCAGGAACCTGACTGATCGGCAACCACCCCGCGAGGCCCTCACGCCAGGCAAGCGTCGCCACCTCCAGTTGCCGGGTCGCCAGTAACTGCTGCAGCTGGAGATAGGGATAGGGTCCCTGTTGCTGACCATTGAGCACGACGAAATACTGGTACTGCGGCACCACGGGGGGCACGCCAATCGGTGGCGGCAGCGAAGAGCCAAAGGCCGGCGGGGGCGGCGGTGCACCCAGACCAGGCGAGTACGCTTGTACATTCACCACGCCGGCCGTTGTTTGCGCATGAGATTGCGCGGGCTGTCCCAACAGGCTACCCAAGGCCCCGGCCTCGAAAAAGATCGGGAGCACAACACGCTTCACACGCGGTTGCTCACTTTCCTGAACCTCCCAACCATAGGCGTCCGCATTGGAGTTCTCGACGGTGCGGCTCCACGCATCGATCCTGTCAAGCGCCTGCCTCAGGCACTGGGCGCTATCAGCGTCGCTCACGCCCTTGCGTCGCGTCTTCTCGCGCAGATCACGCCCCAACTCCTCCGCGATGGCGGCCGCAAATCCCTTCACCGGTCTTTGACTACCCGTTTCATCCTCCACCAGACGGGGCGTATAGACCTCCTTGGCATAGTAATCGGCCAACACGGCCATACAGCCTAACTGAGTGGGATTCAGACCGCTGACGCGCTCGCTGATCTCAGCGAGGATCTGGCTGCGATAGGTCTCCGGCAGGCCATTCAAACGAAATGCGCGTTCATTGCCGATACGCCGACTGTCGCCACGGCTGACCGCAAACACATACTGCCCGGGCGGAACCGTCTCCCCCCTAGTGTCCCGGCTCAGTATGCCAAGCATCACGCCTAGCAAGAACTGATAAAATTCATCGGCCAGACGATTGAGTTCGGAAGTCGACGGGGCCAGTGGATGGGTGAACTGGGTGGAATCGCGGTGGGTATGGAGCGGAATCTTCTCAGACTCCTTGCGATAGCTGGTCCGCCACGCCTCCATGCCGCGCAGAGTGGTCAATGGGATGCCAGACAACTCACAATAACAGACGGCCCGACCGGGCATCCCGGTATCGACAAAGGCCACCTGCTGGGGTGTAATGCCGACACCCCCGGGTATCTGCATCAACAACTCATCCTTGAAGCGCTTCTCGTATTCCGTCGCACTGGCGACACCGATATAGCATTTGAACTGATCCGACTTGGGTTCAAAATCCTTCCCCCAACTGGCATCCACCCAGGGCATTGCCCGTGAGATCAGATCCCGGAATTTACTCTGCCTCTCAGTCGGGCTCATCGCCTCCAACGCGAGCAACAGCGGATCGCCTTCATCCGACTGCCGATGGGACAGCGCGGCAATCTGCTGTTCCGCCTTGACCCGCAACAGACCGATGAGCCGTTCACGCTCCTTGGGTTCCCCAAGCATCGGAAACAGTGTCCGCGAACCGCCGATATTGGTGAAAACATCATCGGCCCAGGCCCGAAGTTCATTCACCGCAGGCAGTGGCGCACCCTCGTCAGGGGTCGCCACCAGGATATAGGTCTTATGTTCCTTGTGCGTATCTTCGAGCAAGAGATCCACCTTGCTGTCCACCGAGTCGATCATGGCGACCACGGCATTGCGGCCGGCCTGGAACTCACCCACTAACCCGCTCCAGGTGGCATCGCCCCGCCCATCGATGCCCTGCCTTTCACCCAACCATTGGGATACCTTCTTCAATAGTGCAGAGGCGTGAGCAGCCGCCGTGGCGCGAAGATGAAATTGCAGAAAATGGCAGATCTCTTGTTTGATCTGGCTTAGGATCAGCCGCGCCTGCTCCTCCTTGTTGCCAAAACTGAACAAGCCGCCACCCTTGGTCTGCTCCAGGTTGCTCAACAGACGGTCATATTCGCAGGTGCGCACCACATCGCGTATTTCAGCATAGCGCCGGGAGTTGTCAGCCATAGCGGCGATCAGGCCGGTGCTGGGGTTTTCCAGGCGATCCTTTATTTGCTCGACGAGCGAAAGGACATATTCGAGACCGCCGTACTCCTTGTTGTCGAGATAGACATAAAGCTGGTCGCGAATCTTGACTGTCGTGTCATTGAACAACTCGGACGCATCGTGACTGACGCGATCCTCAGTGGTATCGGCGGTGGAGTCCTGGTCGCGCACCACGTCATGTTCAAGTTGTTTGACCGACTCCCGGATACATAGACCCCACTCGTCCTTGTTATTCGCCGTGGCAATCCGCTCGATGCTCGCCGCCACCTTTTGCAGCATCCCATCGACCAGTGACCCCTGACGATCGATCAGCAGGCTGTCGGTCATCTGGTAATCGGTAAATTCCGCGCGGTTGAGCCGTGCACGGGGGTCGCTGAGATCCGGAAAGTTGGTGAAGGCCCGCGGCACCAATTGGATATACTGGGCCATGAAGTCGTCGCGCTGCTTGTCCGTTGCGCGGCGTGCCCCGACATTGGCCATGGCGACACCAAAGAAGGCCTTCACCATCTCCGCCGTCCAGCGATAGGCACGCATGTCACGCTGCAAGCCACGCTGGGTATCCAGTACCGCCTGCCCAAATGCCGAATAACCCTGATAATATGACAACCGCATATCGCCATAACGGCTACCGGGCACCGGCGGGGTAAAGGGGCGATTCTTGTGCTGCTGTTGATTAACGGCGACCGAGCGCTTTTTGTTGGCAAATTCGATCGAGGCAAAGTCCTCGAACAGCGCATCGGCCACCATACCATAAACGTCTTTCTGATCGGCAGTATGGAACTGCGCCAGGTTACCCGAGTCGATCAGATACACCTCGTTGTAGGGTGGTTCATTGGCTAGGTTGTCGAGGCGATCGTACGCATCCCAGCGCGTCACGAAACGCGAGTTGCCCTGCATGCAGGTCTCGAGCTCCATGAATGAGGCATAGCCGTTGGCCTCGGTGCGCTCCTTATTGGCACTTTGATAGCCGGTGGGCAGAAACACCATCATCTCGACAGACGCTGAATTCACGGTCTCCTTGGCGATCCATTTCGCCAGCCACCCCATATCGAGAAAGGAGCCGGCGCCGGTACCCCCGGCTACCGAACCGATGACAACAATACGAAATTTACTCTGATCCAGATCGAGCCCGAGCGCCTTGAGTTGCGTGTCCTTGGACAAACCGCTCTTCAAGGACGCCAACTTTCCGCGAATCTTTTCCTTTATCTTTGGGTATTTGTCAAAAAAGTACAGGCGCGAGATCGCACGAATCTGACCGGCACCCTTGGCCGGATCGATCCCCATCTCACGGATCTTCTTAGGCGTCAGCGGGGACCAGTTCTCGATATGGGGGTACTTCGCCAGGTCGTCATCGCTGCGACTGTACCGCTCGATTTCAAAGGATTCCACCAGGCGGTCCTCGTCGGACAGCTTGACCGCGTCGGCTAGCGGATCGGTCCGCTGCGACTTGCCCGACTCCACCAGGGCACCTTGATCGAGATCGAAATGGATGAATTGAGCGACCGGAAAGTCCGCCAGGCTCGCGAGCCGCACCGGATTGCGTTGCGGCCCCCACAAGGCGCTAAGTATCCGGCGGCGCACCCGCAGAATCACCTCCATCCCGGTACCGCCCACCCCGATATACAGGGTCGGGTGTAGTTTGACGATTTGTTCCGCCGGCTTGGCGCGCGCCGCACTCTCTTGCTCTGCCATGATGCACTCCTAGTGTCAGGGATACTGTGTGACTGACTGGTTCACCGGCGTCCGGTCACCAGCATCAGTATCAAAGCCAACAACGCGACGCCCAAGAAACTGGCGATATAGATGGGCGTCAGAAACCGCGCCTGGTCGATGATCGCCAACACACCACCGGTCGCCAGGCTGGTCAATAGTACGAACAGCCACCAACCAGCCGCATTGGCAGAGCTCGGCGCCACCCGCTTGCCGACCAACATATTGGCATAAGCACCCTTGGCAAAGAAAAAGGCAATGACCAGGACGAGCAAAACACCGCCACCGACGGCCAGATCACGCGGCAGGGTATCGGACTCGACACCCTCTATGGGAGTCGGGGGCACCGTTGTTACCGCTGTCCCGGCCACAGGGTTTGCTCCCGGTGCTCCCCCGGCCGGCAGGTTTGCTGCCGGGCCATTGGGATCAGGCAGTTTGAATCCTTGGGGCGCAGGCTTCGCGGGCTGACCTTGATGGCCAACCGTGCTGTCGGATGTAGATGTCGTTTGGGCCATGGTGTTTCCCCGTTTGAATAGATGGGTGGAAGGGCTGTCAGAAAGTCAGGCGGTGCTGGAAGTCCGGGAAAGAACATTGACGATCGCTATTGGCCAACTTCAACGCTGTGCCCTTCTTTTCGGTCAAGAATCGCGATCCTGGCGATCCCACGCCTGACTCTTGCAATTGACTCACCCCCTGCGGAATACAATTGCTGAGAGCAAAAAGGCTTGAGCCTGCAGGTCTGCGCCTGGCCATCGATCCTCAATTGATAGACGCGCGGCCGGTTGCCAAGAATGAGCGCCGACAGGATCGACCCCAGACCCACCAGCAGGGCCAGACCGATGAGCAAGATCGGATAGGTGGGATAAATGATGCGAATCACAAACGGGATGCTGACCTGGGATGACAGGGCATCTTGGGGCGGCGCGAATACTTCAGAAATCAGGTCGCCGGGAAACAGTGTATTCAGATTATTGCGAAAGGCATCAGATAAGATGAGCCGCTGATTGCTCAGTTCCAGCTCAAGTGTGCCGTGGATTTCAAAGCGCGTGCCTAATGAACGCAACGCCTTGATTGACCAGATTGAAGGAATTTGGCCTAGTGGAATGGGAAGGGTAACCCTGATTTCTTTCCGTGCGCCGGGCTCCAGCAAGGCTATGCGCGAGGGCTCCGGGGAAAGCGCACTGCGCGATGAGGCAACAGCAAAGCTGGCCGAGATGTCCGCCGACTCGATAATATAGGGGTAAAACAGGTTTTCGAGTGACGCCAGGATCTCGACGCTGGGTTGCTGCTCGGCGACCGCCACATCCAATACAACCGTGCGCTGATCCGCGGCCAGTCCCACCGTGGTTCCGGGCTGATTCCTGATTTCCTGCGGCAGCAGGCGAACGGAATCCCGATCCAGCGGCTTCAACCGTGCCGGCTTCTCGGTAAATACCTGCCCGGCCCGTCCGCTGTCAATCAGGGAGCGCAACGCGGCGTCGGCCTCGTCGCCATAGGCCAAGGCATAGACCATGATGCCGGTAGCCTGATAGACCCGACCCTTGACCGGCATACCCAATGGAAAAGCAAGGGTTCTGGTGATCGTCGGCTCGTTATGGACCAATTCGTAAAACTCGCGATTACGCATGACGGTTGCGGAATCGTTATTCGGGCTGTTCTTGTTATTGGTGAAAATCCATATGATACCGGACTTGCCTTGAAATTGATCAACAATAGTACTGGTTACCGCTTCCTGAAAATGTGTGTCAGTCAAGGCATTGGATTTAGGCTTCTTAGCAACCTTGATGTCGGCGATGACGTCGTCTATACTACGAGTTTCATTGTTGGAATAAACCAACGCTGGCGATTTATTTTCGCCGACTGATTGGTTGAACACTGAAACGAAGACCTTATCCTCCGGACGCGTCACGGTATGGAACACGGCCAAAATAAGCGGCTTGAACAGCGATTGCGGATCACTATAAAATGGCTCCATCCACCCCGAATTCTGAATAAGAAAAGCCTGCTGTACCGCCATGGCAGCAGGCACCGGCGAGACGAGCGTAAGCAACAAGAACAACAAACGCAGGCGCATGATGATGTCTCCATTGATCAGCAGGACAGCAGTTTCCAGCCTGGGATATGCTGATCAAAATCCGGGTGATACAGGTAAAATTCGTTGCGATAAACAAAGGAGCTGGTCAGCCACGGGCGCGTCAGCTTTTTCGTGAAAAAGTCAATATCCCCATGTTCCATGACCAGCCGGAACACCACGGCATGTTTACCCTGGCTGTTGAACAGGTCGTCAGCCCCCTGATTCCAGGGGATGCGAACGCAAAACGCCGATTTGTTGGGGGACTCCAGCAGGGGCGCCACAATATGACGCGATCCCGCATCGGTCACCGTCTCTGGGTCAAGCCAGGGATGACTTCGCAGTTGCGTTTCCAGCGTAAAGTTGATCGTGCCGGAACCGAAGCGTGGTGAGGCGGTCTCCTGCCGTTCGGGCTGATTGCTCGCAAGCGACAAATATTCATAACGCCCCTGTGGCTGGTCGAAACCAAGCTGCCAGAGCACCCCGTCACGCGCACGATAGGGGCTGCCGAACTGGAAGCAGGGCTCGAACCCCGCTGGCCAACTGATAAATGAAATGGCGGGCTTATTGGCACTATCGTCAAATGTGAGTATCAGTTGACCGAGCCGGCTGAGCCATATGATGCGGCGCTGGTCCACTAAGGTTGCAGGAAAGGGTTTAGCGAGGAAATAGTGTTTGAATTCGAGCTGTTCAAACCGCAAGGTATTCCCGGTATCAATTTGAAGAACCCCGCCCCTGTCCCCATCAGCGATGACCGGGACGAACACACGCGCCCCCTGAAAACATACGGGAGAACCCATGCAACGCCCAGGGAACAGGCGCAGTTCATAGCTAAGATTCAAGATGTTGATATCGAGAAGCGCCAGCCCCCGATCGGTCGGGAGAAAGAGTTTCTGCTTGCTGGCATCGGGACAGGCCAACCCCCAATGGCTGGTGACGAGCGTGGACCCCGGCAATAATTGGTGCTGGCCGCGCAATTCTACCCACAGTGACAGCGAGTCGCGAAAGACGTATAGCATTCCTTTGCGCGGTTCAATGGCCAGTAGTGAAGCGCGCCGCGCGCCGAGGTTGCCGACGAGAAAATGGTAATCGCCGGGGGGCGGCAAGGGCAACTGGGTACCTGGGTCCTGCTCAGGTACCAGGGTTCTCGCCAAACCCAAATTGACATGGGTCTGGCGCAGCCCGGGCATTCCGAAAGGGTCCGGGGTGTGTCCGTGACCAAACGGGGGTAACCAGCTTTCCGATGTCGACGCCTGGGGCTCAGACAGTGCCTTACCCGTGACCGGCGAATAGCGAAATAGCCCGGGATACTGCACAGTGGCGTTACCCTCACGGCACAGACGGGCGCCGACGAGTTCTGCCATCTCGGGCGGACTATATTGGTCATCGGCAGGGCTTAGGCCATTGTAGTGGATCAGTCTGAATTGACCGCTCGGTCCGTCTTTGGTCCAAGTCTCGCTGTGGCCATCAGGATAGTCAAGATCCCATGTTTCCATTTCTTTACTCTTGCTCTTAATGCTGAGAATGCGCCAAGGCGTTCAGCCATGGTTCGCAGGGTGTCAGGACTCCCGCTCACCAACCATGATCATTGTTTTCGTTGCTGTTCTCTTGCCCCCGCTCGACTGGGCACGCGCAGTACACCACAAGAGTTACCCAGCCTACGCGAAAATTAGTAACAGTATGCGGTCCACGGGGTTTCGTCAAGCACAGGGCTGTCACCGGCCAACGGGCCATGGAAGTGTCGCTCAAGGGGCGACCATCCTGGCCACACGGAACCCGAACGAGGCCGCCCCGTCGGGGTCCGCAATGCCGCGGCTGGCGGAGCGGAGCGATTGCGCATCGTTGCACTAGGAACCGCCACCCAGCACACGCCGCTGGCTGCTTGAATTTGCCGAGCAGGTCGTCGACCGGAAAGGCGGCGATCACCGGGTTGTCGTGATGGTCCAGGAGAAAACGCTTGAACCCTCCAGTCTCAGACGGCTCGAACCGGCTGTCTTGCGAGGCGACATCACCGGCAATGGCATCTCCCTCGCCCGGCCAGAAAACGCGGGGGGGTGGCGGCGAAGCCCGGTCTGTCCCACGAACAGATCCCGGTATTGATCGTGCGTGACCGTAGCCGCAACACCACCGATGCGGTGCTTGCGCAAGCCACCACCGAGTGCATACGCACCGTGCTCGCCCCGATCCTCGACCCCGATGCCGTGCTGTGTTCCGACGGTGCCGCGATCTACCGTTCCTTCGCCGCCGAGGCCCATATCGCCCAGCAGCCCATCAATCTCAGCGCGGGGATTCGGGTCGTCGATAACGCCTTCCACATCCAGAACGTCAATGCCTACGACAGCCGCCTCAAGGGCTGGATGGCCCGCTTCTGCGGCGTTGCGACCAAGTATCTCCCCAACTATCTCGGGTGGCGCCGATGCCTGGAACGCTTCGG
Organism: uncultured Thiodictyon sp.; assembly: GCF_903828115.1. Lineage (GTDB taxonomy): Bacteria > Pseudomonadota > Gammaproteobacteria > Chromatiales > Chromatiaceae > Thiodictyon. The sequence goes on from NZ_CAIKKU010000010.1 coordinate 9,890, forward strand.
CGACGCGCTGACCCCCGCGATTTTCCTTGGTCAAGCCGTCGGCAGGGACAGCAGTCTGGCGGGGGCCAACACCTAACGCACACACAGCCTCCTGATAAGTGTGAAAAAGCGGTGGCGGCGGTGCTCGCGGCGCAGAGCGCCTGACGCAGGGGTGCACCGCTGGAGCGCTGTCAGCAGTTGGGCAGGCCGGCCCAGCGTGTTACCCGCTTGCTTCCTTTGCGCTCTGAGCTAAGGACCTCGGACGAGTCGAAACCCGAAGTTCCGGGAACGACCGCCGCGATCGTCGTGGATGCGGTAGGCGCTGCGGACATTGCGACTGCCGTTGATCCAGCTGCCGCCACGCAGCACTCGCCCTTCGCCCGTGGTGTCTTCCCAGGCACGGCCGTCCGCGGGGGCGCTCTGGTAGTCAGGGTGCCAATGGTCTTGGACCCACTCCCAGACATTCCCATGCATATCGCGGAGTCCCCAGGGGCTGGGCCGCTTTGCGCCCACCGGTTGGGTCTTACCTCCCGAGTTGCCTTCAAACCAGGCGTGCTTGCTTAAGGCATTCTGGTCTTCGCCGAATGACCAGCTGGTTTGGGTACCGGCGCGGCAGGCATATTCCCACTCCGCTTCGGTCGGTAGACGGTAGGTCCGGCCGGTCTGCGCGGCAAGCCATGCGCAATAGGCCATGGCGTCATCCCAGGAGACATTGATCGCGGGGCGCCGGCCGCGGCCCCAATGCATATCCGATGGTTGTTTGCGCTTGGTGGCCACGCAGAATCGGTCGTATTCCTTGAATGTCACCACGAACCGGCCGATGGCGAAGAATCCCGGGATCTGCACTTCGTGCTGCGGCTTCTCGTCGGGATAGGCCCGGTCGCCTCCTTCCGGCGAGCCCATGAGGAAGCTCCCCGGCGGGAGCCAGACCATCTCAGGCCCCCTGCTGCCATCTGGGAACTGGTCGTGGAAGGGCCTGAAAGGGGCTGGCGTCAGGGATCGACCAAGATTGAACAGCTTGAGAAACCAGCTAAACAAACTGGGCCTTGGTGACGTCAACGGGGTTTCTGCGGCGGGCTTTGACGAACCCTCGGGCTGGCGCACGGCGACGGGTTCAGGCGTTAGCGCGGGGTCTTCGCGACGGGAGGCCGCTCCCTCGGGGGCGGGGCTCGGGGGCCGCCGGGACTGGACCGCCGCGACCGCCCCCGTCTCCGGCACAGGTGACGGTGGCTGTGCTTCCACGACTGCGACCGGGCGAGGCTTGCCGCAGAACGGACAGTACTCGGTCGCCCAACCCAGGGGCGAATTGCAATTGCTGCATACCAACATCAGTTCACACTCCGTCGCACTGGGAGCGCCGCACCCCAGTGCGGCGCGCGCTCGCAGGCGACCGCGGCGTTGCGCGTTGCCGATAGACCGGG
>NZ_CAIKKU010000011.1 GCF_903828115.1 uncultured Thiodictyon sp.
CCTGGAACGAGCGCGCACGCCGTTTGATCATGCACCATGATCGCCTGCTGTGCGTGTCCGAAGCCTGGGTCTGGCTCACTGAGGCGCGGATCCTTCTACGACGCATGACGACAACGACTTAATTTTGTCTATACCCTCTGACCACCCAGCAGGAGCGGGCGGTCAACATCATGCACGAGAACGGCGCCCATCTGCTCGAACTCATCAATGACATCCTGGACATGTCGCGGGTCGCCTCCGGGCAGATGCAGCTGCACTGGGACCAGGTACCCGTGAACCAACTCTGTGACAGCGGCCTGCGTCTGATCGGCCCCGCGGCCAGGCGCAAGGAGCTGACGGTCTCGACCACCTTCGACCCCAGGGTCCGTCTGGTGCTGGGCGACAGCCGCCGGCTCAAACAGATGCTGGTCAATCTGCTCGGCAACGCCGTCAAGTTCACGCCGCAGGGTGGGGCGATCGGGCTGGAGGTCACCGCCAACCCTGACCTGCGAGAGCTGCGGATCGGCGTCTGGGACAGGGGTGTCGGCATCCCGGCAGACCAGTTTGAGCGCCTGTTCCAGCCCTTCGTCCAGTTGGACAGCCGGCCGGCGCGCCAGTATGACGGCAGCGGGCTCGGGCTGGCGCTCGCCTCGGCGATGGCCGAACTGCACCAGGGCCGGATCGATGTACAGAGCGAAGTGGGGCGGGGCAGTCGTTTCGAGATCGTCCTGCCCTGGGACCCGCAGGCGCAGAGTGCTGATCAACTCCGACCGGACGAGGCGCGACCCGATGACATTGGTGCCCGGGCCGAGCCGCCGGTGCGACCGCGAGTCCTGCTGGTCGAGGACAATGAGAGCAATCTGGAGATGCTGTCGACCTATCTGCGCATCAAAGGCTGCGAGGTGCTCGCCGCCCGCACCGGCGCCAGTGCGATCACCCTGGCCGGCGACCAGGGCCCCGATCTCATCCTGATGGATGTCCAGATGCCCGGGATGGACGGACTGGAGACCACGCGGCGCCTGCGCATGGACCCGGCGCTGCGGCGCACCCCGATTATCGCGCTCACCGCGCTGGCCATGCCGGGCGACCGGGAACGCTGCCTGGAGGCCGGGATGGATGACTATCTGAGCAAGCCGGTCGGGCTCAAGGAATTGTACGGCACGCTCACCCAGTGGATCAGGCGGACCCGCGCGGCCTGATTCCCCGTGGCACTCGCGGCGGGTTTCTGTCATCAGAAGACAGTGGCGTCCGGCCGCTTTCAGTGACGACTGCATGACCGCGTGACGCCATCATGAACCCGTCCAGGCCTGGGCGCCCGGCGTCACGACCAAGGTCTTGACGCCGCTGTCGCCCTTCGTACAGACTCTAGTGGACCCCGAAAACCGGATCATGATTTAAGCTTGCACTGAACCTGGACTGGTTGAAAAGAAGTCCGGGCTGACCCTGCGAGGGTGGCTGACCCGCGCCGCGTTATGTGTCCTGAGCGTCAAACCGACGGAGGAATCCACCGTGTACAGGCCTCGGCAAATCGGAGGCCCGGCACCGCGTGCCTGGGGCCGTCCCCAACCCCGCCCGCAGACCCTGACCCCCTGGCCCAAGAGCACCGCCGGCTCCCTGTCCGACCTCTTCGCACTGGGCCGCCCGGCCTTGCACCTGCCGCGCTACCCGCTCTACCGCCCCGGCGAGGCGCTGGTCGGCGATTACGACTACTTCTTTCTGCGCGGCGAGCGTTACCTGAGCTGCCAGGCCGCCCGCTTCCTGCTCTTGGGCGGGGACTTCATCACCCTGGCGGACGAGGCCGCGGTGGACCTGACCGTGGATGTCTCCGCCTACTGGAGCGGATATTACCGGGAGCACTTCGCGGACCGGATCGGCGCGGTGCTGCGCTACACCGGCCCTACCGGCTACCGCCAAAATTCACCCCCGGTGACCGACGGGAGGACTCCGACGAATTCTCCGACGAGCTCTACCTGGACCTGCCCGCCGCCCCCCATGTGCTGCGCTTCATGATCTGGCGTGCCCACGCGGACCCCAACCGCCCTTGCGACGACATCGATGCGGATGGGACCGTCAAGACCCTCACCAGCCAGGGTGTGAAGATCTACCAGTCCGACCGCGGGCTCCCGGCCCAGGCGCGCCAGCAGGTCATCGACCGCTACATCCAACCGCACCGCCGCCGCCTTGCCGAGCTGGTCGCCAGCCCCGCCATCGAGAAGGTGGTGTTCTGTCACACCATGCCCGGCATCGGCACCCGCGGCGCTGAGGATAAGGGGGAGTTGCGACCGCTCTTCATGTTCGGCAACGACGGGGATGCGGATGGCACCCCATCCAACCAGTGCTTTGCCGAGCGCGCCCTGTTGCTGACCCTGTCCGAGATCGTCGAGACCAGCGTCGGCGACCTGGACGTGGACTTCAATTTCTGCGATGTGATCCGCTACAACCACCCCTATACCGGCGGCAACTCCTTGAACCGCTTCGATCCGCAAGCCCTGCGCGGCAAACAGCCGCTCACCATCGAGATCAACCGCGACCTGATCCTGCACAACCCGGACAACATCGCGCCCACGCGTGCCATCGTCAACCGCCTGGTGCTGGCCTTGGCGCAGTGGCGGCGGGATTGAATTGAACGGCCGAACCCATCCATCGGCCGCAATAGCGGGGCGCAGCGGGCCACGGATTTAGCGAACAGGGGTCATCGTTGGACTTGTTCCGAACAGGGACCCGCGGTTTGGTGACCCGCGGCGGCTTACGCACCCGTCGCGCCGACATCATCCGGTCACTTGAGCGTCACAAAGGCGCAACAGAACGCGGTTAAACTCCCTTGGCCCGGCTGGCGCATCGGGTAACCCGGCATGGCCTTTCGGCACCATGGCAAAGCGGCCGCACGCGGGACGCCCCAGGGTTGCGCGCGCGGCTTGCCGGACACGCGAAACCCCCGCCGGATACCGGCATCGGCTCGCCGGCAATCCCGTCAACCCATCCCACAACAACCCAGCCCGTAACGGAGACCCGTGATGAAATGGTCCACGACGATCATGTCTGCCCTGTTCCTGACCGCCGCCGCGCCGTTGCCGGCCGGCACCTTCGACAACGCCGGCGTCGCGGTAGCCGGTTCAGCGCCGGTGGTGCGCATCCTGAACTGTGACCTGATGAAGACCTCGTTCAAGGGTAGCAACGCGGGCTGGCTCAGCAGTGCCGACAAGTCAGTGGAGTCCAGTTGCCTGGCCGGTGACACCGCGCTCAACTTCTCCGCCACCGCTGACAACTGGCCGAAACTGCTGCAACTGGCCGGCCAGCCGGTGATCGTCAGGCTGGCCCAGAACAAGGGGGTGATCAAGGAGGCCAAGACCGATTGGGTCCTGGTCGACATCACGGCAAAGTCCGCTGCCAAGGCCAATCCGACCAAGATCTGCGGCGACGACAAGGCGCCGAAGGAGTTCAAGGACGTCTGGTCGCACGGCTACCGCGTCGGTGTCCCGGTGGATGTCTGGCAGGGCGGCACCCGCGCCAAGGACGCCCACTGGACCGGCGCTCAGTCGGGGCACAAGGATGACTGGTACGCGGACCTGCGCCTGTCGCGCAGCCGCAATGCGCAATGGGCGCCCGACGGGTCGGTGCGCCTCGGTGCCGCCTGCGCCGCCGCGCACGCGGCCATCGCGACCGCCGCCAAGCCGCTGATCTTCGTCTACGACCAGGGCAGCGAAGACCCGGAGTACGTGGTCGTGGAAACCTATGCGATCGATTGATTCCGTCCGACCGCGCACCCTCAAGTCCAACGCACCGCAAGGTGACTCAATGACACCGATCGAGAAGGTCGAGGCACTCTACGACGAGCTCGTGGCCTGGTACGCCCAGGGCCAGGATCGCGAAACCAGGGCCGCCGCCAAGCTGCTCATGGTCGCCCTGCTCAAGCTCAAGGAGCACGGCGGGTTCGGTTGGCAGGGGCTGGTCGAGGACTATGTGCTCATGCTGAAAAACGACCCGGAGCGCTACCAACGCGTGCTCGACGCCAATCGCGGCGAGAACAAGGCGGGCTGACCTGACCCGCTGTAGGTCGGGCTTCAGCCCGGCCGGGGCGGCTCAGACGCTCCCGACGGCCTCAATCATGGTTTACCGTGAAAGCTGCGCAGCGACGCTGTGGGAGCGGCTTCAGCCGCGACGGGCCGCGCGGAGAACGCGGCAGCGGCGTTGGAAGCCGAGCAGACCGAGGCCAAGGCCGAGCAGCAGCGGCGCCGGGGGCAGGGGTGCGGCGGACTCGCCGTAGGCGTTCATGGTGAGATCGATGCGGGCGGTCTCGTCCGGGAGCAACTCGATGGTAAAGGCGGCGCTGTCGGTTAGCGGCGCCCCGGCGCGGGTGCCGCGGGGATCGTCGGTCAAGGTCCGGGACAGGGCATCCGGGCCAGCGACGACGACGCCGTCGATGAACAGGTCAAGGAAGACCTCGGCTAGGGCGTCGGCGCCGACGCCATCCAGACCGGCGCCGGCGGCGAGGTGGTAGGCCAGGGCGTAGCTGAGGCGGATGGTCCCGGCGCTGCCATTGACTAGCGCGATGGTCAGGTCGGCCTGGGTGGCACCGTCGGCGTCGCCCCGGCCGACGGTGGTGGCGCCGATGCTGGTGTCGAAGCCAAGGCCGAGGCCCAGGGGGTCGTCGGTGAAGGTGACGGCGGCGGTGCCGGAGGCGCCGCCGGTGAGGTGCCGATTGGTGCCCTGGCTGCCGGTGATCGTCAGACCGCTGAGTCCGCCCGGTGCAGCGATGCCGGTGAGGCGCAGGACGGCGTAGGCGGTCGCGTCGAAGGCGCCGGCGACCGGCTGGGCCGCCAGGCTGGCGAGGGTCAGGGCCAAGCCGACGGTGAGGGCGCGCAGGCGGTTGGTAACATGTCGCATGGTGGTGATCCGCTGTTGGGACATTGGGGGGCGCGGGCGCGGCGGCGCGGCCGGGGGCCGCGCCGCTGTGCGTCTACAGGCCCATGCAGTTGGCGTAGAAGGTCACCGTGGCGGGCCAGTCGGAGAAGATGCCGACGATGCCCACGTCCTTCGCGAGCACGTCCAGGGTGCGCAGGGTGTCGCCCTCGCGGTTCACGACACCGTTAATGCTTTGGTAATACCAGCCGCCGTGGTCGCTGTCGGCGAGCCGGCCGCTGCGCTCCAGGGTCCAGGCGATGAGCTTCAGGCCCGCCGCCTTGGCGTTGATCGCGTATTGCGACGGCACGATGTTGCCGCCGGCCGCCGTCAGCAACTCCCACAACGGCGGTGCCACGTAGTTGATGCCCTCGGCCTTGTAGCCCTGCAACTCGGCGGCGTCCGGTACATCGACGATGGAATCGGCATCGTCGAGATAGACCGCCTGGGCGCCGTATTGCGGTTCATTGGTGATCCAATAGCGGATGTCCGCGATCTGGAAGGATTGCGGGAAGACCTCCTGCGGGCGCACGCCGCCGGCGCGCAGTTCGTCGATCAACTGCTGGGCGTATTGCTCCTGGGTGTAGTCCGGGGTGGCGTCGCCATCGCTGTCGAAGGGCATCGCGACGCTCGGTGCCTTCAGCTCCGGGGTCAGCTTGACGCGCAGGGTCTTGAAGAGTTCGACGCTCTCGGCGTGGGTCAACAGGGTGCCGCTGGTCGGGCCGGCGTAGAGGTCGGTGCGCCAATCCGCGGTGCCGCCGAGAAATTGCTCGGGGGTGCGGGCATTGGGGTCGGCGGCGTCCATCTTGCCGCGCAGGGTCCTGAACTCGGCCAGGGTGATGTCGCTGGTGCAGCACGCCGCGCCGGCCGCCTTGGTGCGATTGCCGACGGCGTCGTATTCAGCCGGACTGAACGGCTGCGTACATTTCTGGTTCAGCTCGGTGGCGACGATGTTGGTGGTGGTGTGCAGGTCGCACTGGGAATGGCGGCAGACCAATTGCTTGTCCTTGGTAAAGGTCACATCGCATTCGATGATCCCGGCGCCCTGACGCGCGGCGGCGACATAGGACTGCAGCGTATGCTCCGGGAACTGCAGCGCCGCGCCGCGATGGCCGATGGAGAAGGCGCTCTTGCGGAAGGTGCGGGCGGTACAGGCGGCGAGGGTGGACTTCAGGGGGCCGGCGGCCATGTCGTCGATCAGAAAGAACGGTCGCGGGCCGACCTGCGCGGTAGTGTTGATGCCGCGGTAGTGGTCAAACTGGCCCGCCTGGACCTGGTTGCTGGAGACCGGGCTGAGGCCGATCAGGCACAGGGCGCCGACGGCAATGGGTCGCAAGACAGACATGGGGTTCTCCTCGGATCGACGGGAAGGAAGGCGGCGGTCGCGGGTCGGGACGGGGACAGTTGCCGCCCGTTGGGTCGGTCTTGCGGCGCACGCCCCGCCCCGCGGTGACGCGGGTGGATCCTGGCAATCAGGCGTGATGTCCGGATAACCGTAGATGACGATACCGTGAATGACGAGGAACGGCAGGGCCTCGGCCAGGGCCGCCAAGGCGGCCGTCGACTGGTTGGTGCCGCAATCAAGCCCCGGTTGTTGCGCGTTCAGGGTCAGGAGAACAGGAACACGGCCGCACTGACCGCACAGGTCCACCGCCCGTGGGGGGTCACCTTCAGTGGCCACGCACTCGGCCATCGCGACCGCCGCCAAGCCGCTGATCTTCTTCTACGCCGCCCAGGCCCATGGCCTGTTGCAGTAAAGTACCCCGTCCCGCACCAGGAGCCGTCCGCCGTCGGCGGTTTCGTGGACCACCTCCCTCCGATCCAGTACGCTGCCGATGCCTGGCAGTCTTGGAGGCGACGGCGCCTGGTGTCAACATCCTCGCGGACCCGGGGCCGCGGAAACCCCTGGCCTGGCAGGCGCGAGTCTATGCCCGGTCGGCCCCAATGCCCGCGCAGCGCCTGCCGGACCTGCGGCCCCGGAGTTCTCCCGCCCCCGGGCGGTGACGCGCAGCAATCTGTCTCAGAAGGAAGAATGATGTCCCGCGAACGAATGATCGAGTTGCTCAACAAGCACCGGCTGGTGGAAGACCTGGTCCATAACCAACACCAGCCGCGCCAGGCGCTGGTCGAAACCATCGTGGCCCGCCAACACCTGGCGGAGCTTCACAACTTATTGATGAAATTGCCCGCCGATGACATCGCGCGGGTCCTGGAGTCGCTGAGCGGCGAGGAGGCCGTCCGCCTCTGGACCCAGGTCACCCCGGAACGTCAGAGCGACATCCTGTGGGAGGTCTCCGATTGCCTGGGCGAGCAGTTGGCGGGGGCACAGGAGCCCGGGTTTTCCGACAGCCAGATGAATGCGTATGAACTGGTGGCGGGACGCCTGCGGCAGGTCAGCATCCGCCGCCGCCGGGACCTGGAGGGCCTGCAGACCATCTGGATCGACCTGCTCAATGCCACCAAGACCGAACGCACCTACATCGGCAAGCACTTCGGTCTGGTCCTGCCGGACCCGGGTGAGGCGACCGATCTGGAGGTGAGTTCCCGGTTCCATGTCGAAGAAGATCAGGACATTCATCTGCACTCCAATTTCCTGCTGGACCGGGAGGGGGATTCACGCAGCGTGCCGGTCGTGTTCATCCAGCATCAGGGGATACTGTTCTCGGTGCGCAACGAGGAACTTCCGGTCTTCCGCCTGCTGCGGCGCCGCGCTACGACCCTGCCGGATTATGCGTCCGACTGCAAGGACCTGCTGCTCGATCTGTACGGCACCGATGTCGAGTATTCGGCCGATTCGCTCGAGGATATTTATGCCACGCTCGGCAAGGTCGGGCGCCAGGTGTTGAGCGGGGACATCAGTGACAACGAGGCGGCCGCCATCCTCGCCGATATCGCCGAAGAAGAAGACCTCAACGGGCGCATCCGCAACAATATCCTCGACACCCAGCGGGCCCTGTCGTTCCTGATGCGCTGCAAGATTCTGACGCCGCCGCAGCGTGATGACGCCCAACAAATCCTGCGCGACATCGAATCATTGAACAGCCACACCGCCTTTCTCTTCGACAAGATCAACTTTCTGATGGACGCCACCATCGGCGTCATCAATATCAACCAGAATAAGCGGCTGAGCCGGATGACCGTGTTCGGTGTGGTGTTCATGCCGCTCAACATCCTGGCCGGCATCGGCGGCATGTCGGAATTCTCGATGATGACCGCGGGCCTTGCCTGGCCGGTGGCCTATGGCGCCTTCATCGTCGCCATCGCGCTGCTCGGCTGGGCCACCTATGTCGCGGTGAGACATTTCGAGAATCGCAAGGTGGTCAGCGCCGCGCGCGCGGAGCGTGGTCGGAGCTAGGAACCGTTCACCAAATAAGTCAGGCAAGTCCGTCAGCGACTGCTGTCAGCGTCGTTGTCGTTGTCGTTGTCGTAATCGGTGAATCGATACACTTTGCGATGCGAGAGAATCCGGAGCACGACGATAATCTCGATTACGACAACGATAACGACAACGACAACGATTGCGTCTGTGTTTAACTTGTTTTCACTGATCCGCAACCCCACCGCGCGCGACCCGGCCTACTTGCGCACCGCGGGGTTGTAGCGCAGGCAGTTGGGCGTGCAGGCGCACTCAAAGGCGATTTTCATCGCCGCGATCTGCCCTTCGTTCTTGAGTTCAAAGAGCCGCGGGACCACGCGGTCGCGCAGGGCCTCCGGATCGATGGTGTTGACATAGATCCTGGTGCCGCCTTCGAACCCCGCCGCCATCGAGACGCGCCATTTGATCAGGATGCGCCAGGGCATCGGCAGGGCCACATCGGGCGGCTTGTAGTGCCACTCCTCGTTACAGGGGATGCCCGGCCCGGCGGCGGCGTGGCAGGCGTGCACCAGATCGGAAATGCCGCGCAGTTCTGCCGCCGAGTGGTCCCACGGCTGGCTGTGCTCACTCTTGGAGAAGATCTCCAGGGTCGGGTAGCGATGGCCGAAGCCGGCAAAGGCGACGGCGTGGTCGTTTTCAGCCACCACCAGATTGCGGTAGCCGGCGAAATTCACCGCTGCTTCATTGTAGATATTCGGATTATCCCGTACCCGCAGCAAAGCCAACTCGTTCTGCACCCCGCGCTCGTCGATCGCCACCAACTGTTTGTGCAGATGATCAAAAGATGCGCCCGCCTGTTTCAGCCAGTTCTGGAATACCGCGACATAGCGGACATAGCGGTTGTTGGCATACACCTCACGCAGGGCCTCGACCGTGAAGCTCATGTACCGGTCGTGCTCGTCGGGGGTCAGGGTGCCCGAGGACGCCAGTTGATCGTCATGGGTGGCGCCATCGGTGAAATGGCGGCGGGCGACGATCACTTCATGGCCGCCGCCGAAGAAGGCGTTGGACAGTTGCAGACGCTCGTCAACGGACAGCAGCCGGCACTCATCCTCAGTGAGCCCGGTGGCCCGCAAACGCTGCTCCACCACTTGCAGTACGTGTCGGCGACCCGCTTCCGCGGCCAGATAGCTGCGCTGGTGCGCGGCGAGGTGTTCCGGCATCCGGTAGTCGAAGTTCTTCTGCCAATAGTCGAAGGACACGATCTCGAACAGATTGGGAATGCGGCGAAATTGCGCCACCGTATCGAACAGGTTCGCGGCCGGCAGTTGGCGCAGCGTCGCGACACCCTGCCCGGTAGCGATCAACCGCGCCTTCTCGGGAGGCGTCTCCAGATAACGGCGGGCACAAAACGAACAGTGGGCGTCGTGCTGCGCCGGATCGAGCGGCGCCGGATTGGCTGACATCACCCCCAGCGGCCGATTCCCCCGGCCCGGCACGGTCCAGACCTCGGTGTGAGTGAAGGGATTGACCTGCTTGATGGTCCCATCGGCCATGCGCATGAGATAATTGGCTTCGGGAATGATCTGCGACGACATGTTAATCCTGTCTAATTTCTTGGGCCTTGCTCACTCGCCAGACTGGTATCGAAACTCCCGCTTCACGCATCAGGCGGGCGCTCCCACTCAGTGGTAGTGCTCGGCGCTGTACTGACCCGGCACGTGGCGCCGGTGACGGACCAGTCCGCGCCCCTCCAGGATCAGCTTGGCGTCCTTGATCATGGCCGAGTTGCCGCACAGCATGACGTGGCTGGACGCCGCCGCGATGCGCGCACCCGCCCGCTCCTCCAGTGCCCCGCTGTTCAGCAGATCGGTGATGCGCCCGTCCAGACCCGGGGGATAGGCCTCCCGGCTGACCGCCGGGACCATGACAAAACGCTCGCCGTGGCGCGCAGCGATGGCGGCGATGGTCTCGCTGTAGACCAGATCGGCGGCGTGGCGCACGCCGTGGACCAGGACCACGCGCCGGAAGCGCTCCCAGGGGTCCGGGGTGCGCAGCATGGAGAGATAGACGCCGACGCCCGTGCCGGTGGCCAGCAGCCACAGGCTGTCGGCGGGCAGCACGAACTCGAGGGTGAAGATGCCCCCGGGCTGGGCGGAAACCCACACCGAGTCACCCAAGGTGAGGCCCGACAGATAGGGGGTGAAGGGGCCTCCGGGTACCTCGTTGAACAGGACCTCCAGCGGTCGGTCCTGCGGGGGGCTGACCAGCGAGTAGGCCCGACTCACCCGTTCGCCGTCGATGTCCAGGGCGATCTTGACATACTGGCCCGCCCTGAAGTCGGCCACCGGGGCGTCGATCTGGATGCTGTAGAGACCGTCCGTCCAGACGTGCCTGCCGACCACCGTACCTTTGACCCAGTCTCTCATCGTTGCCTCATTCCTGCCCAGGGGTTGCCGAATCTGAGGTGCCGGGGCAGCACAAGCCCCCCCCGTCACCGGTTGTCCGGGAGATTGGTCCGGGTCGCCCGCATTCAAACCGCCGCGACTGCCGCGCCTTGACCCGGAACTGACGCGGTCAGGGGGTAAGATTGCATTATCCGGCGGTGCCCACCATTTCCCCTTGGTCAAGCATTGTTCACCCGGGAGCATCCATCATGAAGAGCACACTGTTCGCTATCGGCCTGGCCGCCATCAGCGGGGGCGTCGCCGCCGACACCCCGCCGCCGACCCCGAGCTGTCCGCCGCTGCTCGACCTCAGCGTCCGGCGCCTCGCCGGCGAGGAAGTCGTCAACCTGTGCGAGACCTATCGCGGCAAGGTGATCCTGGTGGTCAACACCGCCAGCAAGTGCGGCTTCACGCCCCAGTACGAGGGGCTGGAGGCGCTCTATCGCAAATACCAGGACCGCGGTCTGGTGGTGCTCGGCTTCCCCTCCAACGACTTCATGAAGCAGGAGCCCGGCAGCGAGGAGGAGATCCAGAAATTCTGCCGGCTCACCTACTCGGTCGAGTTCCCGATGTTTGAGAAGGTCAGCGTCACCAAGGGCACCGCCACCCCGCTGTTTGAACGCCTGGCCGCCGCCGGTGCCCCCTACCCCAAGTGGAATTTCTACAAGTACCTGATCGATCGCGACGGCAACTATGTCGACTACTACGGGAGCATCACCGCGCCGGAGAGCGACAAACTGGTGCGGGCGATCGAAAAGCTGCTGTGAGGACGGCCGCAATCCCGGGCCGGCGGCGGGCCCGCGGCGCCCTGATCGCTCTCGCCGCCTGCTGCGTCCTGCCCGCGTCCGCCGGCCTGCTGACCACCGAGCAGACGGTGGCGAACTTCACCTTTGCGGGCGATCAGGTGGACTATGCCCCGGACCCCAAGACCTTCGCCCCCGCCGCGGACAGCACCCTCACCTTCACGGCCACCGATCCGACCCTGGGACTCGGCTGGTCGGACAATACCCATGACCCCCTGCGCGGCGCCCTGCATGTGTTCATGAAGGGCAGCAATTACGGAAGCTTCGGGGGGTCTGATGTCAACGTCTTCGGCAGTCTGCCAACCCTGAACAAGGCCCCCGAGTCGCGACTGCTCAACGACTCGATCAAGGCGCTGCGCCCGGACAGCAAGCCGGGCACACTGGAATTCCTGATCGATCGGGACCGGATCGTCGGCCGTCTGGCCAGCCGCTACCGGGGGGTCGGCATCTTCATGCTGGTCAGCGGAGTCGATGACCTGACCTGGGTCCAGGGCTTTGCGGATGGGGCAGCCACCATGGAACTGTTGCAGGTCGAAGACGACGCGGCCGACCGGGGAAGGGCCGACCGCGATCAATGAACCTTAAGGACGCGCGAGGACACCGATGTACGCAACCCCCGAAACCGACGACGGCTGGCTGACCAAGGTCCACGGACACGAGGGCGAGGCCCTGGTGGTGGAGGCACACTTCAACCTCCCCCGCCGCTTCCACGACCTGGTCCGGGGGCGTGAGTCCGAACTGGTCTTCGCCGCCCGCAGTCGCCTGGCGCGGCTCGGGATCAACATCACCCCGCTGGGTGACCCGGTCTTCAACGGTCGCTCCTGCGACCTGCGTCTGGCCGTGGTCGCCGCCATCCACGCCTACGGCATGGCCGAGCACCTGGACCGGCTGGTGGTGCCGGGGCTGGCGGTCGGCCGGCTGGTCTTCTGCCCCCAGGATACCCGGCTCAGTTCCACCGAGATCCACGGCCTGATCCGGGACAACCAGCTCCAGGTACCGACCGGCTTTTCACTCGACGCCCACGGCTACCTGATCCTGCGCCCCCAGCAACAGGTTTTCCGTTTCCGCAAGCCGCTGACGTTCGATGAGGTCACTGCCGTCGCCAACCACGCCGACGGCAAGGAACTGCTCAACCGGCTCCAGGTCCGCACCGCGGTCGACAACATCGAGCTGGCGCCCATGGACGGTCTGGTCACCGCCTGCTCCATGTTCCTGCACCGGCACTATGTCGTGCTCCAGAACCTGGATGACTCACTGGGCTTCCACCTCCAGGCGACGGTGCTGGACCCGGTCTCCACCCGCGGCACCAACGTCTATCTGGAGTTCATCAACCGCTCCGACCAGCTCATCGTCAATCCCACGGTCGCCGCCACCGTCCACGAGGCGACCCGCCTGGAGCCGGAGCACCGCTACTGGTACGGCGGGCCCCGGCCCCAGCCGAGCGCCGCCGAGCCCGAGTACCGGGCGCTGCTCCAGGTCTTCGATCGACTGGAGGCCTCGCCCCTCATGACCGGGGACTGTCACCGCCTGATGGCCGCCACCACCGACCCTGCCGCCCTGCTGCGCGGCGCCGCGCCCGACCTGCTGTGCGCCCGCGAGGACAATCCCGGCAGCCCCCGCGCCGCGGCCGAGCACTACCCGGTGCCCGCCGACAACGCCGCCCCGCTGGACCAACTCCCGGACGGCGCCGCGGCCACCCTGTTGCTCGGCTACTTCCCCAACCTCATCGAGCACACCGAGATCTGCGCCGCGGCCCTGCGCCGCAAGATCGCCCGCCTTTGCTTTCGCCGCCCCTCCTTCGAGCACGGCGTCTTCCTCTCCGACCGCGACCACGGCCGCCTGGCTGACTATGAGGGCCTGGGGCTGGAGGTCTACTGGTGCAACGAGGCCCGCACCCATGTGGTGCGCCACGCCTTCCGCGGCCTGCGCGGCTATTTCACCACCCCGGACAAGCTCGACCGCTTCCGCTCCGCCCTGGTCTTCGCCATCTACGGCTCCATCAAACCATTGAGTGATCAGGAAATCACGCACACCGAACGACTGATCGAAAACCTTCAGGGGCTCTTCGGCAACGACATCGGCATCCTCACCGGCGGCGGCCCCGGATCCATGCAGCAGGTCACCAACACCGCCCACCGACTGGGCCTCATGGCCGGCTCCAGCTTCATCGAGACCATGGACCAGGAGACCAACAAGACCGCCGACTTTTACCAGACCTTCCAGGCGCGCAGCCGGCAGTCGCGCCAGCGCTGGTTCGAGATCGCGAGCTTCCACATCTTCCTCATCGGCGGGGTCGGCACCCTGGAGGAGATCGGACTGACCCTGACCGACATGAAACTCGGCGTCATCGAGGCCAGCCCCGTCGTGTTCCTCGACAGCTCCGGCGGCGACTTCTACTGGGAGGGATTGAAGACCCAACTCACCCGCATGGTCCGCGCCGGCCGTACCCCCAGTTGGCTGCTCGACAACATCCTCATGACCTCCGACCCCGACGAGGTCCCGCGCTTCTACAAAAAGACCCTGCGTCTGGGCTGATCCTTAAGACGCGTTCCGCCACACGGCGGACCCTGAGGACGCGACCGCAGGCCGCCGCTTACCCTGAAAGTCGCGCAGCGACGCTGTGGGAGCGGCTTCAGCCGCGACGGGCCGCGTGCGGAACGCGGCGTCGGCGTTGGCCGCGGCGCCGCATCGCGGCCGCAGTCCGCTCCCACAAGGACCTTTCATCGCTTGATAACGCACCGAAAAACCTTGGCGAATTTGGCGCTTTGGCGCTATGCTAGCGCCCCGCGGAGGTGGTTGTGCGGAGGTGGTTGTCGTTGTCGTAATCGAGGTTATCGTGGCGCCCCGGATTCTCTCGCACCCCACATTGCATCACTACTCCGATTACGACAACGAAATACAGAGGGGACGACAATCGTTACGTATTGCATTGAAAATAATAAGAACTACGCCCCCCTCACTCAAGCGTTCAACCTCTTCGTTATCCTGACGCTAACGGCCGCTCCAAGCGGCGCCGTCGATAGCGTTTCATTTGAAGTGGGCCGCTCCTTCGCCACCCATGAGGCCCCGACCGAACTGGCGCGCGTCGGGGCGCAGTGGGAGTGGAAAAAGAGTCGGCGGATCAGCGACCACTGGTCACTCGGCGGCTATTGGGAGGTCGCCGTCGGTTACTGGCGTACCCTGGACCGCCTGGTTGACCATGAAGTGACCGACTTGAGCTTGACGCCGGTATTCCGATTGGAGCGGGTGAGCACGCAGTTCGGCGTCATCCCCTATGTGGAGCTAGCCATTGGCGCCCACCTGCTCAGCGACAAGGACATCTCGGACCGCATCCGTTTCAGCACCAGCTTCCAATTCGCCGATCAGGTCGCGGTGGGCCTGCGCTTCGGCGCCCGCGGCCAATATGACCTGAGCTACTGTATGCAGCACCTGTCCAACGCCGGCATCGATCATCCCAACCCCGGGATCAACTTCAACCAACTGCGATTCCAGTACCACTTCTAGCCCGCCACCCGCCGCTCCAGATCCCGCCCCAGCCGCGCGCAGTCCGCGGCCGGCACCCCGTATTCGTCGAAGCGCCCCCGCCAGCCGGCGACGGCCGCGCCGACCTCGGCCAGGGTCCGCCCCGCCCGCTGCCCGGAGAGTCCGAAGGCCCCGGCGAGGGTCCGCAGCGCGGCAAGGCTGGGCCGATGGCCGACGGGGCCAAAGTGCAGGCAGTGCTCCCCGCGCTGGGCGACGTCGGGCAAGAGGTCAAAGGCAGGGGTGAGGCGCCAGCCGGCGGGTTCGCGGCGCAGTGCGAAGTTCTTCAGGTGATCATCCGTATTGCCGAGTACGGCGTTGAAGGCCATCTGGCGGTAGAGGGCCGGCAGATCCGTCTCGGGCCTGGCGCTGACGCGGCGCACGCAGTCCGCGAGGTCGCTGTAGCCGAGTTGGTAATAGCCCTCGGCGCCGGTCAAGGTCTGCAGGCTCAGGACGTGGTAGCGGCCGGCGGCGGGGGCCTGGTCGAAGCGCTCGACCAGCAGGGCGGACCGGCGACCGAAGGACGCGACCTGAAAGGCCGGCACCGGCAGCCCGGCGTCGCGCGCCAGGGCCAGACAGGCGGCCTCCACCCGCACCATGTCGACCTCATCGCGGGCGGCGGCAAGCTTGGCGATGTAGCCCTTCCCTGCCTGCTCGATCAGCAGCTTGGGGCGGGCACCGCCGGGGGAACTGGCGGCCTGGAACAGCAGGGCGAGGGCCTGGTCATCCACGGCGCCGGGGTCTCGATCGTAGCGTTCCGCCGCCTTGATGAGTGACTCCAGAGCGGGGGCGGGGGCCGCCGCCGCCGATGGCGTCGGAGCGTCCGAATCGGTGGTATAGGCAAGGGCGCCGAGCGCATCGGCACCGAGCAGGGCCAACAGTTCCGGCGGGGTCTGGCGGTGCCGGGGGAGCGCGTGACGGCGGATCAGGAGACCCCGACCCCAGGCGTCCGGCAGTGAATCCTCGAAGCAGGCATGGATACCGGAATGGGGTCGTTCGGCCGCGAAGACGCCGGGGTTCAGGGGCAGGTGCAGCGGGTCGAGCGCGAAGGCGTCCGGGTGGTCCAGGAAAGGGGCGTGATAGCGGAACTCACCCCGCAGCAGACCGCCGCGGCGCTGGTCCGGGTCCGCGACACGGACCTCCCCGGCCGGCAGCAGGGCACCGGCAAGCGTGCGCAGCCAGACCTGGAGGGCGATCAACGGCCACTCCGGGCGGCCCGTTGGCGCGTCGCGCCCTCATCGAACAAGGACTCGGGCAACAGCAGGGCCAGGTCGTCGAGGGCGCCGTAGAGCCGCAGCGCGCGCACCCAGACGCCGATCTGGGCCCCCGGGTCGCCCCGCTCCAGCTTGCGGTAGGTCGGCAGTGAGACGCCGATCCGGGCGGCGGCGCGCTGTTGCGGCTCGCCGGCCTGCAGGCGGCGGCGGCGCAGGCGCGCGCCCAAGGCTTGGAGGGCCGCGGACTCTTCCGACGTAACAGCAAACATTGTTTCTTTTATGCCGTGATTAGTCGGCTAAGTATAACAATCGTTTTCTTTGCTTGCGCTCATTTGCACTCGCTGGATGTTGTTCATCGCCGGCCGCTTCGTCCGGATGAGACGGCGATGGCGTGGCCATCCTCGTCGGAACCCAGACCGGCACGAGCGCCCTGCCTCTCCGCCCCAAGAGACAGCAGGAAGCTTTTATGTCAATCTGTTAGTCTCCGCAAAGATCGGCACAGCAACATGGTCCGCGACCCTTCCGCAATGGAGCCCATGCTCCCCGGCCGCGACGGCGACCCGGGGGACCTGGCCGATCTCGCCCTTGCCCTGGTCGCCGCGTCCGCGCAGGCCGCCGGGCGGCTGCACCCGATCACCGAGGCGACGCTGCGCGACCTGCTGCGAACCATCAACAGCTACTACTCCAACCTGATCGAGGGCCATCGCACCCACCCCATCGACATCGAGCGGGCCATGCGCGCCGACTATGCCGCGGAGCCCGCCCGGCGCGCGCTCCAGTTGGATACATCCCTTCCTGGACGGCAACGGGCGCATCGCCCGACTCTTCACCGACGCCTACCTGGCCGCCGGCGGCATCAAGGGCGATGGGCTCTGGTCCGCGAGCCGCGGTCTTGCCCGCCAGCGGGCCGAGTATCTCGATCGGCTCGCCGCGGCCGATGCCCCGCGCCGCGGCGATCTGGACGGGCGCGGTCATTTGACCCTCGCCGGTCTCATCGACTTCTGCCGGTTTTTCCTCGCCACCTGCATCGACCAGGCGCGCTACATGGGCGACTTCCTGCGCACCGACGAGATGGAGCGGCGCATCGCCGCCTACGTGCAACTGCGCGCCGCGGGCACGCTCCCGGGTCCGCCGCTCAAGCCCGCAAGCGCACCCGTGTTGCTTGCGGTCTTCCTGCGCGGCGCCCTGGCGCGCGGCGAGGCCGCGGCGCTCACCGGCTACGGCGAGCGGGCCGGGCGGGCGGTGCTCGCCGCACTGCTGGCGGAAGGGCTCCTGGTCTGCGACAGCGCCAAGGGACCGGTGCGCCTGGGGCTGCCGATGGCGGCGGTGCCCTATCTGTTTCCGGGGGTGTTTCCGGCGGATGGCTGACCGTAAAGGTCGCGCAGCGACCCTGTGGGAGCGGCTTCAGCCGCGACGAGACCTCGCGGGTGGTCCGAGCGTCGCGGGTCGCCGCGCCCTTGGGTCGCGGCTAACGGCCATGAAGGCTTGACCGTCACCCCGGAACATGAAAGTTCCATGCCTATCCGGTTAACACCCAACGGTTCCACGTCAGGGCTTTTCCAGCCAGCAAGCCACTTTGGCAGGCCGAGAAGTGGGCATATCGGCGCCCGTCTATGCGAATTCGGCCCCATCCGTTGGGTTGGACCCGCTGCTTGGGCGTTAACCGGATAGGCATGGTTTCTTCTTTAGCCAACTGCGCAAAGTGCTGCAGGGCTTCGCTTCTCGAATGAGGATGGTCCGATTCCACATCCGAGCGGCACCCAGAGACTGCTGTCGGCGCTCCCGGCCCTCGCCGCCGCGACGGTCGCACCACCCCGTCTGGAGGTCGCAAAGTTGCCGACGAGACGACGCCTGCTCTCAATCGACACCGACTCGAAGGGCACTCAGCGCACCACACGCCCAGTGCGGGTGCTACGCCCCCCCGCGCCCGGTCTCAGTACTTGCCTAGGGCTCGTTTCGGTGTTATATAGAAGTAAAACTGGAGTGGGCTACCATGCATACAACCACACTACGCAAAGTCGGCGGCTCCGTGATGTTGGCGGTTCCACGGGCGTTGCTCGACATCTTGGAACTGCACGCCGGCGCTACCGTGGGAGTCGATGTCGATGCGGGACGGCTGATCGTCGAGCCGCTGCGCCGGCCGCGTTACACGCTGGCGGAACTCATTGCGCAGTGCGCGCCCGAGGCCCCGTCGTCCGCCGAAGAGCGCGCTTGGGTTTCCGAGCGCCCGGTGGGCAACGAGCTGATTTAATGGAGCGCGGCGACATCTATCTGGTGGGGCTGGACCCGACCGCTGGTCATGAGCAGCAGGGGCGGCGACCCGTCCTGATCGTCTCCCCGGGCGCGTTTAACCGCGTGACCAAGGCTGCGGTGGTGGTGCCCATTACGAGCGGCGGGTCCTTTGCCCGGACCGCGGGGTTCGCGGTGTCCTTGGTCGGCGCCGGGACCCAGACGACCGGCGTGGTGCGCTGCGACCAGCCCCGCACACTGGACATCGCCGCCCGGGGCGGCAGGCGGCTGGAGCGGGTACCCGAGGCGATCATGGACGAGGTGTTGGCCAAGCTGGCGCCGATCTGCGCGTAGTCGGGCTCCCGCAGACCTCAGGTGCCGTTCAGGCGAGTCCTGCGTACCACGGGGAATCGCACGCGCCGTCGGCTTGGTGACGATCGGGCGTCCCACCGGGCCGACGATGCCTGGTGAGAGACCGCGGTTTCAGGAAACCAGATGCCTGGTCGCCCTGAAGTGCGACCGACAATCGCCCGTGGCCGGAATTATGATCGAGGCCGACGGCACGGATATCCCGGCGCACCTGGGTCATCACGGCAGGTGGCTCGGGCGCTCAGGCTTGCGCATCGACGCTGGCCTGAAACCCTACCGCTGCCGTGGGTCCGAATTGCCCGGCCCGGCCAGCAGCGCACGCAGGCGGGCGAGTTCCTGTTCGGCGTGCTCGGCCCGTTCCCGCTCGGCCTGGGCGCGCGTGCGTTCAGTCTCGGCCCGTGCCTGTTCGGCCTCGGCCCGCGTCTCCGCCGCCGCGGCCCGTCGGCTGGCGACCTCGACCGGCAGTGGCAGCAATCCGTCCCGATCGGCCCAGCGCAGCCAGGTCGCGGCGATGCCGTCGAACTCGCCCTCCCACAGCACCAGTTTGAGGCCGAGCACCGCCACCGGCAGGTTGCCGTCGGCATCACGCATGATGGGGCGGTAGCGGCTGCCACGCAGGACGAAGCCGGCGCGGTCCGCGGGGTTGAAGGGGTCGAACCAGTAGTAGGCCGGCACCCGCAACTGGTCCTGATACACCAGCCGCTTTTCGCCCTTGTCGAAGGCTGCGGTGCTCTCGGAGAGCAGCTCGACGATCACGTCCGGGCCCTTGCCCTCCTCCCAGACCACCCAGGACTTGCGCTCGCGACGGCGCACCCCGGTGACCACATAGATATCCGGGCCGCGGAAATGGCGCCCGCGGACCTGCTCGCCGCTGAAATAGACGAATTGGTTGCCGCCGACCGCCACGTCGCCGCGCGCGATGGCCCAGGGCAGCAGGGTCTGGATCAGCAGTTCAAGCTGGGCAAAGTGGCGCGCGGATTCCATCGGAATACCGTCCTCATAGGGGAGATCGTCCTCGGTGGGCAGTCGCGGCAGGACGGGCATCTGTAACGCGGGAACGGACATGGGCGGATACCTGACTTCAAAGGGGGAGAGACCGCGATTTCAGGAAACCGGATGCCTGGTCGCCCTGAAGGGCGACCTACACCCGCCCGTGGCCGGAATCCTGATCAAGGCCCCTCCCGGCCCTGATCGTCGTTCCGGCCAACCAACGCGCAGGGTGCAGGGCTAAACCGCCCCCAGCGCCGCGGCGAGTTGCCCCAGCGCCCGCTGGATCACCATTCGCGGGGCGCCCATGTTGAGCCGCATGTGGCCGCTCCCGCCGGTGCCGAAGATGGTCCCGGGGCTCAGGCCCAGGCCGGCGCGTTCGATGAAGAAGGCGCGCAGGGCGGCGTCGCTCAGTCCCAGCCCGCGGCAGTCGAGCCACAGCAGATAGGTCCCCTGGGGCCGCACCGCCGTGATGCCGGGCAGGCGGCAGGCGATGAAGTCCAGGGCCAAGTCCCGGTTCGCCGCCAGATAAGGCATCAGGGCATCGAGCCAGGGGCCGCCCGCGCAGTAGGCGGCGGTGAAGGCGGCGACGCTGAAAGGGTTGCTCGCACTCACATGGAAGCTGTCGAAGACGTGCCTCAGGGCGCGGCGCTGTTCCTGGTCCAGGCAGATGATGGCGGAGAGCCCGAGCCCGGGGATGTTGAAGGTCTTGCTCGGGGCGAGCGCGGTGATGACGGCGGCGGGGTCGTCCGTCAGGCAGGCCAGGGGCCGGTGGACCTCGCCGGGGAAGCACAGGTCGTGGTGGATCTCATCGGACAGGACCACCAGGCGGTGCCGCCGGGCGATGGCCAGCACAGCCCCGAGTTCCTCCCCGCTCCAGACCCGGCCCACCGGGTTGTGGGGCGAGCACAGGATCAGCAGGCGTGCGTCGGCGGCGCACCGCTCCAGGTGCTCGAGGTCGAAGGTGTAGCCGCCCGCCTCGCACCGCAGCGGATTTTCGACCACCCGCCGGCCATTGGCGCGGATCACCGAGAAGAAGGGCGCATAGACCGGCGGCTGGATGATGACCCCCTCCCCCGGCTGGGTCAGGGCCAGCACGGTCGCGCTGAGCGAGGGCACCACCCCTGGGGCCATGAGCACCCAGTCGCGCTCAATGACCCAGCCGTGCCGCTCCCGCATCCAGTCCGCCATGGCCGTGAACAGCGCGTCCGGGAAGAGCGTATAGCCATAGACCGGGTGCGCCGCCCGTTCGGCGAGTGCTTGGGTAACCGCCGCCGGCGCGGGAAAGTCCATGTCCGCGACCCACAGCGGCAGCACCCCGGGGTCGCCGAACTGACCGGCGCGCCCGTCCCATTTGAGCGAGGCGGTGCCGTCGCGGTCGATCGGTTGGTCGAAATCAGGGGCCTGATCGTTCATAGCAAATCCTATAATTACTGACCTCGCAGGCCCTGAATTTGGCGCCGCTGTCACGCCCTTTCAGGGCTGAACGTATCGATACCACGCACCCAGGGCGCTGCCCTGGGCTGGTATGTCAGGCCCCTTCGGGGCTGCGGATGCCGCCGGTTGCCGACACCTGTGCCCGCATGGGACGACGAGGCTGGACAAATAACCCTGTAGGATGGGTTGAGCGCAGCGAAACCCATCGTTGGCACGCACCTAGAGCGTCGATTGCTGGGTTTCGCTATGCGCTACCCAGCCCTGGGGCGCGGAGCGTGCCCAAGAGAGCATACTTGATCAATAGCCATGACAGGTGACTACGAGCACGCGACCCCAACGGGGTCGTACATACCAGCCCAGGGCAACGCCCTGGGTGGTGTGTACCAAAGGTCCTGAGCCCTGAAGGGGCGTGACATAAGACGACACCGGAGCGCGGCAGCGTTTCGCCTCGATCAGCGCCGCTCCCACACCGTCACCTCGGAGAGACTGTGCTGGAACTTGCGCCGGGTCTCGCGGATCACGAACGGGATCTCCACCGGCCCTTCAATGAGTCGGAACCGGCCGCCCAGGACCGCCTTGAGCCCGTCGAGCGTCGTGACGTTCTCCCCGTCGCGCTTGAATCCGCCCAGCCATTCCTCCCGCGGGGTGTGCTCCGTGAGCCAGGTGTAGGGGGAGGCGAGGACCAGCAGACCGCCGGGGTTGAGCCGCTCATGGACGCTGCCCAGGAACAGCGCCGGACTGTAGAGCCGATCGATCAGGTTGGCGGCCAGGATCAGGTCGAAGCCTACGAACTGGGGCTTGAGGTTGCAGGCGTCGCCCTGGACGAAGGCGACCCGCTCGCGCACCCCCTCGAGCCCCAGGTCCGGGAGCCGGACCTCGCGCCAGGAGACCAGTTCGCCCTCCTCCACCAGGGTGTAGCGCAAGACCCCCTCCCCCGCCATCTGCACGCCCAGCCCGATGAACCGGGCCGAGAAGTCGATGCCGGTCACGTCCGGGCAGCGACGTGCCAATTCAAAGGACGAACGCCCGGCCGCGCAGCCCAGGTCCAGGGCGCGGCCCAACGCCCGGTCACCGACACAGCGCAACGCCAGGTCCGCCAACGCTTTGGGGAAGTTGGGTACGCCGAAATACTCGGCGCCATAGTGGAATTCGGCATACTCGGAGAGTTGCCGGTCCGACTCGTAATGCGAGGCGGGCGGCAGGCCGGGGGCCTCCCCGACGACATAGCGAAAGCCCGCGTGCTGGAAGAAGTGACGGCGGAAGGCATAGCGGGCACTACGCAGGGACTCGTTGCCGCAGGACACCCAGGACCCGCCCTTGAACAGGTTGTGGCGCCCGTCGAAGGTCGGGGTGGTGAAGTCGTCATAGAGCGGGTGGACGTGGAACCCGGCGAAGGGATAGATGGGGGTCTCGGTCCACTGCCACAGATTCCCGACCACGTCGCAGAAGTCCCCGTGCGGAAAGCGGTCGACCGGGCAGGAGGACGCCCAGTGGTCCAGGTGCCGATTGGCCGGCCCCGCCCCGTCGACCGGGACCTCGGCCACCCCGGCCGCGTCATAGAGCCGATACCACTCGTCCTCGGTCGGCAGGCGCACGGCCGCACCGGTCCGCGCCGACTGCCACTGACAGAAGGCCTTGGCCTCGTGGTAGTTGACCTCGACCGGCCAGTTCCAGGGCATGGCGACCTCCTCCAGCATCAGGCGCAGGCGCCAGCCGGCCGGCTGCGGGACCCAGAAGGTCGGATAGCGGGCCAGGCTGAACTGACGCCAAGCCAGGCCCTCGGCCGTCCACCAGCCGTCGTCCTCATAGCCGCCGGCCGTAACGAAGGCCAGGAATTCCCGATTGGAGACCAGCATCCGCGCCGCCGCGAAGGCCGGGACCTCCGCCTCGTGGGTGCCGTACTCGTTGTCCCAACCGTACCAGGGGGCGCTCGCCTGGTCCTGGCCCAGCCGCACGGTGCCGGCGGGAACCGGCAGGAGTTGGTTGGGCGGCGGCTCAGCGGTCTCCCGACAGGGGGCCCAGGCCGGGTCGGTGCGCACGAGGTCCAGGCGCTGCTGGCGGATCAGCACCGAGGACGTCTCCAGGTGGATCCGCTCGTGCTCGATGCCCATCAGGATCGGCCACCAGGGGCTGTCCCAGCCGATCGGCAAGGTGAGCGGCAGGCGCTCGATCAGGGCACAGACCGCGTGCCGCACCCGGTTGCGATAGTCGCGCACCGCCTGGACGGACGGCCAGTCGTAGTTGGACTCGTCGAGATCGTCCCAACCCATCTCGTCCACCCCGACCGCGAACATCGACTCGAACCGGGGCTCGATGCGCTGCTCCAGCAGTCCGGCCAGGACCAGCTTGTTGACGAAAAAGGTGGCGGTGTGGCCGAAATAGAAGATCAGCGGGTGCCGCAGCGCGATCGGCTTGCGATAGTAGGCATCCGCCGTCGCCAGAGTGTCGAAGAGCGACTCGTAGCGGTCGAAGGTGGCGATGAAATGGTCGTAGACCTCGCGGCGCTTGGCCTGCGGGTCGTCGCCGTCGAGCCTGGGGGTGCGGGTCAGCAGTGGTGTGGTCATGTCGCTTCCTGGGAGTCGGGGCGTCCCGCCCCGGCGGCTTCACCACCGGGGAGGAACGCCCGCGCTCCTTTTAGTATGGGGCTTTCCGGACATCGCCCAGGGACCTCGCCGCGCGCGGGACCGCCGGGGCGATGATCGACGCCGATCCGCCCATAATGCTGATTGCACGCCTTCACCGCAACCGAGCAGTGGCGGTCTGCCGACGCCCGCGGGTCGGTCGGCTGCTGTCTTGGAGACACGGACGCGGTCTCGCCCCCCTCCCCCCCCCGCATTTGGTGACTCAGCCTCCGACGGGGCCGGCGGCGGGGGGAGGTCGGAGTCACACGGGCCTCGATCGCCGGTCGCGGCCGGGTTGGGTAGCCAGGCGACGTTACCGCCACCCAGCCCCCTAAGAACCGTGCTTGCGACTTTCACCGCACACGGCTCAAGCCTTGCTAAACCCCTGTCACAGGGCCGGTAGTTCATCGAGTTTGTACTTTGCGTGGACTTGTCGGTGGCAGTTTGAGTGCAGGATTGCCAGGTTGGCCAGCGTGTCATCCCCGCCGAGGTACTTGGGGATTTTATGATGGACATGCCATTCGTCTCCCGCCCTGATCTGTTGATTGCAGGCGGGGCATTTTCCGTCCTGCTTTCCCCACAGCGTCTTCACCCGTCCGATCAGGGACTTCTTCATGGCCGCGGTTTCCCGCGCCTCAAAGTATAGTTCCCATTCGGGATCAAACGGGTTCGCCGCCGCCTTGATCTTGGTATGGCGACGGATCGGTGTATCTGCGGCCTTAATCAGCTTCGATCTGATGACCGTTCGGCCGCCGCTGCTGTCCTTTATGCCAAACACCCAACTCCGGGAACCCTCCCGGTGAAAATATCGGTTCTTGATCCACTGTGTGTTTTTCGTTGGGTGTCTGCGACCTGCCCACTTCCAGAGCCCTTGCCAGATGTCGTTGTCCACCTTGGAATAGGTGTCCTTGCTGACCTGGCCGGCATGGTAGTTCGCCCATCCCCGGATGATGGGGTTGAGGCGTCCCACCAGGGCCGCTTGCTGCATCGCTCCCGATCCTTTTATGATGCCCCGAACGTTGAGGAGAAGGTTCTGCACATTTCTTTTCGCTGGTTTGATGAGGAGCTTGCCCCCATACTTGCGAATATTCCATCCAAGGAAGTCGAACCCGTCGTCGATATGGGCCGTCCGTATCTTTTCGGGTGAGAGGGTTAAGCCTCTTTCGCCAAGGAATCCTTCTACTACGCTGACGATGATCGCGAGGTGCCGTGGTGTGGCGCCGGTGATAATGAAGTCGTCGGCGTATCGAACCACGTTGACTTTCGCTTTCTTGGCCTCGTTGATAGAAATGGCTTCCGCTATTCCATCCTTTACCGCCTTTTCCATACCGTTCAGGGTCATATTGGCCAGGGTTGGAGAGATAATACCCCCCTGTGGTGTTCCGGCCTCCGTTGGGAACCATTGCTGATTTTCAACGAAGCCGGTCTTTAGCCACGACCCTAGAATCTTCTTATCCATCTGTATGTTAGCGATTAGCCATTCGTGGCTGATGTTGTCAAAGCATCCGGCAATATCTGCGTCCAGGACCCATTCCGGCGCCGTTTTCTTGGCGAGGTTGATAAAGAGCTGTTCCGCTGCATCGCGACAGGCCCGGTTCCGACTGAAACCGTAGGAGTTGGGGTCTGCTGTTGTCTCGGCAACTGGCTCCAGGGCCGACAGGTGAAGTGCCTGCATGGCCCGATCCTTCATCGTTGGAATGCCCAGTGGACGCTGTTTGCCATTCGCCTTCGGGATGTATACCCGTCTCAGCGGTTGAGGCTGATAACCCCTCCTACTGAGTGACATGACCGCTCTGGTTTTTGACGCGGGAGTGTTCCATGTCTCCTTGTCAACGCCCGGCGTCTTATGTCCCTTATTCTCGATTACTCGTCTGACGGCACATGCCTTCCCTGAGAACGAGTGGGTCAGGAGCCATTGCAAAGCTTTCACCTTGTTCCAGCGCCCGTCCGTCACTGCCTTCGCGATACGGGCTTGCAGCCTTCGTACCGTTTGGTATGCCTTGGCCCAGTCGATACTGTGCCAGTCAACCTCACGGCCGGGGGCTGCACCAATAGCGGCTGCTATCATCATCTGCTTTGCCTCCGTGGTGATGGTTCTACAAACGTTCTCGCGATTCAAGACCAACTGGAAGTCTGCCCCCTTTCGGGTGAGGCGATGTTTCAGCCCCTATCCGCGTCGTTACCACCCGGCGTTCGCTTTCTCCAGTTTCCTTTACCCGCCTCCCCAACAGATCCTCTTGCGATTCGCCTGCCCTCAGTTGGGCGGCAAGACGGGCTTACCACGTTCCGCATAAATGACAGAGAGGGTTAGGTGTCGACTCTAACTCGGTGGAGCAACATTCTCGTGCGACCAATCGTTAAGATCGCATCCTGTCCACTTGCCTTTTGGCCACTGCCTATCAGCATCTTTGGCAGTTTCTTGATCACGGGTCTTATGTCGATTCACATGTGTTCA
>NZ_CAIKKU010000012.1 GCF_903828115.1 uncultured Thiodictyon sp.
CCTCTGCGTGAGATTCTTTAAGGTCTCACGCAGAGGCGCAGAGACGCAGACGCGGTGTCCCGCGACGCTCGGTAACCCGCGAAACCTCGTCGCGGCTGAAGCGCTCCCGGTGTCGGTCAGGCCGGTAAAGGCGTCGATACTGGTGAAATAGCCATAGGCCGATACACCCCAGTCGCTGAGCCCGGCATCAACCAACCCTTCGGTTTCGCATGTCTGATCGACCCTCTTTGGCTCGGCAGTAAACGGCCACGGTGCAGAAACATCAGGCGCAGGCCATGCAGGCGGGAACGCCCCGTCCGTCAGCGGCGTCTGACCGATCCTGGCCGCTGCGCCGGGCACCGGATAGGGCTGCCTGCGGCCGCCGCAACCGGACCGGGCACTGGGAATCGAGCACCGGGCTTGCCTGCAAGTCGGGCGGCCGGACTGACGGCACCGACCCGCACGGACGGCTCGGGTACAATAACCCGACTCGGCACCCCTGCCCACCCCCCATCGCCCACCGGAGACCCCCATGGGAATCACCGCCCTGATCCTTCTTGCGCTGCTCCTGGCGGCGGTGGTCTACACGATCCAGATCTACAACAACCTGGTGCGCCTCAAGCACGCGGTGACGCTCGCCTGGTCCAACATCGACGTGGCGTTGAAGCAGCGCCACGACGAGATCCCGAAGCTGGTGGAGGTCTGCAAGCAGTACATGGGCTACGAGCGCGAGACGCTGGAGCGCGTGGTGCGCGCCCGCGGGTCAGTGGCGGAGGCGAGCCGCCGCCAGGACATGCGCGCCCTGGGGGCGGCGGAGACGGATCTCCGCGCCGGGCTCGGGCAGTTGTTCGCCCTGGCGGAGAATTACCCGCAGCTCAAGGCCAACGAGGGCTTTCAGCAGCTCTCCCGGCGTGTCTCCCACCTGGAGGACACCATCGCCGACCGCCGTGAGCTGTACAACGACAGCGTGAACCTCAACAACGTCCGCATCGAGCAGTTCCCGGATGTGCTGGTCGCCCGCTTCATGGGCGCCCGGCCCCGCGAGCTCCTGGAGTTCGCGCAGGAACGCGCGGACCTGGACCTCAAGGCCCTGTTCGGCTGAGGCCGGCCGAGGAACGCGACGATGGCACCCCAGTGGGTCCATGACCTGGTGCTCGGCCTGGACCCGGCGCCATTCTGGTTCCTGTTCGGCACCCTGGCGATCGGTGCGCCCTTGCTGCTGTACCGGGGCAGCCAGGCCTTTTGGCGGCTGCGCACCATCACCGACACCCCCACCGCCCGCATCCAATCCGCACCCCAGGGCTATGTCGAACTCGCCGGCCTCGCGCGCCCCCACCTGGGTCAGGTCCAGGGTCCCCTGACCGGACGGCCCTGCGTCTGGTACCGCTACCGCATCGAGGAGCGCGGCAGCGGGCGCAACAAAGGGTGGCACCGGATCGAGGGCGGCGAGTCCCCCGGGCCCTTCCAACTCGACGACGGCAGCGGACAGTGCCTCGTCGACCCGACCGGTGCCTATGTCCGCCTGCGCCGGGCGGACCGGTGGACCGGCCCGCACCGCAGCCCGCGCAGCGTGACGCCGACCAAGTGGTACCAGGCGAGCGACCAGTATCGCTATGTCGAGGAGCGCATCGATGACGGCGACCCGCTCTATTGCCTGGGCCGCTTCGAGACCCCGCTGCGCGGCCCCGCCGAGCGCGACCAATTGCAGCGCGCCCTGCTCAAGGTCTGGAAGCAGGACCCGGCGCGCCTGGCGCGCATCGACACGAACGGCGACGGGACCATCAGCCAGGAGGAATGGGAGCAGGCGCGCGGTGCCGCCGCCGCCCTGGCCGAGCGCGCTGAGATCAAGCTCAGCGCGGCGCCGGTGCTGGCCCGGCTGGCGGCCACCGGTGACGAACGCCAGCCCTTCGTGATCTCCACCTACGCCGAGGAGGACCTGGCCGCCACGCTGCGGTGGCAGGCCCTGGGTTATAACGCGGCCTTCGTGGCCGCGGCGGTCGCGGCGGTCTTGGCCGGACTGGCGCGGTTCGGCGGATAATCCAGCCAAAGATAGTTGAGCCGCAAATGAACGCAAATGAACGCAAAATTCCACTGCCGACTGCGTTCGCACCTGGGACGGCGCTGGTCTGTACGCGCGGTGATCCGGCTGCTTGGGTAGGACATCGCCTGCCGGTTCTACCGATTTGCGTTTATTTGCGTTCATTTGCGGCTGACTCTTCTTCTCTTCCGGCATGACGCATCAGCCTGAGACATCTGCGCGGCAGCCCGCACCCGGCGACCGGATCATGGTCGGTCTCTCCGGCGGGGTCGACTCCGCGGTGGCCGCCCACCGGCTGATCGAGCAAGGCTACCGGGTCGAGGCACTGTTCATGAAGAACTGGGAAGAGGACGACGAGCCCGGTTACTGCGCCGCCGCCCAGGACCTGGCGGACGCCACGGCGGTCGCGCAACGGCTCGGCATCGCGTTGCGCACGGTCAACTTCGCGACCGAGTATTGGGATCAGGTCTTTGAGTATTTTCTGGAGGAATACCGGGCCCTGCGCACCCCCAACCCGGACGTGCTGTGCAACCGCGACATCAAGTTCCGCGCCTTCCTGGACCATGCGCTGGGGCTGGGTGCGGACTGGATCGCGACCGGTCACTATGCCCGCATCACCCGCGACCCGGACGGCTGCCGGTTGCGCCTGTGCGCCGACCCCAACAAGGACCAGACCTATTTCCTCTACCTGCTGGACCAATCCCAACTGCGCCATGCGCTGTTTCCGCTCGCCGACCTCACCAAGCCCCAGGTGCGCACCATCGCCCGCGGACTTGGTCTCGACAACGCCGAGAAACGCGACAGCACCGGGATCTGCTTCATCGGCGAACGGCGCTTCCGCGACTTCCTCGCCCGCTACCTGCCGCGGGCACCCGGACCGATCGAGACCCCGGACGGCCACCGGCTGGGGGAGCACCAGGGACTCGCCTATTACACCATCGGCCAGCGTCAGGGACTGGGGGTCGGCGGGGTGCTGGGCGGGACCGATGCCCCCTGGTTCGTCGCGGCCAAGGACCCGGGGCGCAATGCGCTGATCCTGGTCCAGGGGGGCGACCACCCGCTGTTGCTATCCCAGTCGCTCACCGCGGACCGCCTGCACTGGATCGGCGCCGTTCCGCCCGGCCCCCTGCCCTTCCCCTGCGAGGCCCGGTTGCGCCATCGGCAACCGTTGCAGGCGTGCACCATCACCATGATCAGCGGCCAGGCGTGCGCGGTGCGCTTTGCCGAGCCCCAGCGCGCCGTGGCCCCCGGGCAGGCGGTGGTCTTTTACGCCGGCGATACCTGCCTGGGCGGGGCGACGGTGGCGCGAGCGAGGTCCCCGTAGCCCGGATCGAGCGCACGCTAGCGGGCCGGGCGGGGCATTCGCCCCGTCCGTAATCGTTTGAAGCTGCCGCCGAATCCGCTATGCGCACCGGCCTCGAAACGTTCAGAGGGTATAGACAAAATTAAGTCGTTGTCGTCATGCGTCGTAGAAGGATCCGCGCCTCAGTGAGCCAGACCCAGGCTTCGGACACGCACAGCAGGCGATCATGGTGCATGATCAAACGGCGTGCGCGCTCGTTCCAGG
>NZ_CAIKKU010000013.1 GCF_903828115.1 uncultured Thiodictyon sp.
AGGGCGCGTGGCCGCAGTTATCATCAAGGCCGGGCGTCCCGCGCGGGCGGCGCGCGGATCGGGCCGATCCGCGGCGGCTGGGCCGGATCATCGCTGTGGTTGATAAGCCGCGCCACTGGGGCCGCTTCGGTGGTCGTTTGCGAGATCGCGCCGCGACTTCGGTGTGGCGCTCCCAGGGGGTACCTGGACGACGGCGAAGGGGAACAGTGCCATTTCCGGGGTGCGCGACCGGGCGAACAGGGCGCCCGGCAGGATGCCTCTGCCGATTGCGAGCGCCGGTGTTATGGCGCTTGTGGCCCGAGTGAAAGGCGGAAATTTCAGCTCCAAAAAATGTCAGAGTTTTTTACACTTTGACCTGGGGCGCCGGGGGCAAAGCGGACTCGGTGACACTGAACATCGCAGATATCCCCGGCCCCGTCTTGCCGGCCCTGTTCGGTATCGGTATAGCGGGGCTGGGCTTGGCCCGCGCCGTCGGAGGTAGCGCTGGACGGGGACTCGCCCCGTCCGGAACATTTTCTCTAAACCCGCGGGCCAGCGGCATCGATCGGCGGCTAAACAAAGAACCCGGACGGGGCGAGTGCCCTGTCCGCCGCCATTACACAGGTAAACCGGAGCACACCCGATGAACGAGCAACCCAAGATCCTGATCCTCGGCATCGGCAACGTCCTCTGGGCGGACGAGGGATTCGGTGTGCGGGCGGTGGAGGCGTTGGCCGAAGGCTACCGCTTCGGTCCCAATTGCCGGCTGCTCGACGGCGGCACCCAGGGGATCTATCTGGTGGACCAGGTGCGCTGGGCCGATGTGCTGGTGGTCTTCGACGCGGTGGACTATGGGCTGGCGCCGGGGACGCTCAAGCGTGTGGAGGGGGCGGAGGTACCCCACTTCATGGGGGCGAAGAAGATGAGCCTGCACCAGACCGGGTTCCAGGAGGTCCTGGCCCTGGCCGACTTGCTGGGCGAATACCCCGGGCACCTCTTGCTGATCGGGGTCCAGCCGGTGGAACTCGACGACTTCGGCGGGAGTCTCCGACCGGAGGTGAAGGCGTGCATCGCGCCGGCCATCGCGCTCGCACTTGAGTACCTGGCCGGATTCGGGGTCGCTTGGGAGCCTCACGAGGGCGGCCGGGAGCGTCCGCTGGACCTGCCCGACGCGGCCCTGCGCCTGGACGCCTACGAGGCCGGCCGCCCCAGCGAGGCCGCGGCCTGGCGCCTGGGTGACCCGCGCTTTGCGGCGGTCCGCCCCTGATGTGCATCGGGGTACCGATGCAGGTCATCGAGGCCGGTCCCTGCTGGGCCTGGTGCCAGGGGCCGGGCGATCCCACCCAGGTGGATACCCGGCTGCTTGGGGAGCAGCGCCCCGGCACCTGGCTCCTGGTCTTCCAGGGCGCGGCGCGGGAGGTCTTGAGCGAGGACCGCGCCCGCCTGGTGCTGGACGCCCTGGCGGCACTGAGCGCCGCGGCGGCGGGCGAGCCCTTCGATCATCTATTTGCGGACCTGGTGGGGCGGGAGCCGCAACTTCCGGAGTTCCTGCGCAAGGCCTGAAGGGGCGCCCCGACGCCTGCCCTCGTCTCCCGTCATGGTACACGCGGATCGAAACGCCCGGACCTTTGCAAAATCGTTTTTAATCTCTATGATTGAATATGATCAACAAAGAGGTTCAAGATCATGGCGCAGACAGAGACCAAGGTGCTGACCGCGCACGTCCCGCTGTTGTTGGCCGACAGGGTGGATCGGTTGGCGGCCCGCCTCGACCGCTCCCGCGGGTGGATCGTCAAGCAGGCGTTGGCGGCCTGGATCGACCAGGAAGAGGAGCGCGACCGTTTGACCCGCGAAGCCTTGGCCGATGTGGACGCCGGGCGCGTCATCGACCACCAGGCGGTGCAGGCCTGGGCCGATAGCCTGAGCACCGCCGAGCCGCTGCCGGTACCTGGCTGATGAAGTTGACTTGGACATCCAAGGCGCTATCGGACTTGGCGCGCCTGCATGAGTTCCTGGCCCTGGTGAACAAGCCTGCCGCCGCACGCACCGTGCAGAAATTGACCGCCGCGTCGGCCAGGCTGACGGCAAATCCGCGTATCGGCGAAAAGCTGGAGGAGTTCGAGCCGCGCGAGGTCCGCCGGATCATCGTCGGACACTACGAGATCCGGTACGAGATCCGCTACGAAATCCGCGAATCCAGCATCGTTATGTTAAGACTGTGGCACACGCGCGAGGACCGATAGCAAAATGCCCGAAGCTGACCCTGCGCCCCTCAAGGACACTCTCTTTACTTATCTCCACTGAGGTCAATACATGCACCCGATGCAGAACCCCGCCGGCCTCGTCGGCCCTGGTACCCAGCCGACGGAGCAAGACGGGGCGGCCCTCGACTACCTGCCCATGCCCAGGGCGATGGCGACCTATGAAGCGCCCCGCCTGCCGGAACCCGCGGCGCTGTCCGGGCTGGGTCCGGCGCTGGCCCTGCTGGAACGGCTCCAGGCCGCGCTGGCCGCGCAGCGGGTCGCGGACCCACCGGTGGTGCTCGACCTGTCGTCGCTGGACCGTCCCAACCGGGACCTGCTGGAGCAGACCCTGGGCGACGGCGAGGTCAGTGCCCTCCTCACCGGCCCCCAGAGCGGGCGCATCCAGGAGACCCGGCTCGCCGGGGTCTGGTGGGTGCACGCGTTAGGCCCGCATGGCGCCTTGGAGCGCGATCATCTGGAGGTCGCGGACCTCCCCGGCCTGGTGCGGGCCACCGCCTTCGCGGGGGCGGCGGACCAGGCGCCGCTGCCCGACCCGCTCCCGCCCGGCGTGATGAATGCCCCCGGGGTCCTGGCCGAGGTCAACGCCGCGGTCGCCGACTGCCGGCCGGGCGAACTGCCGCACATCGTCAACCTGACGCTGCTGCCGCAGACCCCGCAAGACCTGGCCTGTCTGGAGGCGACCCTGGGCACCGGGCCGGTCACCCTGCTCTCGCGCGGCTACGGCAACTGCCGGGTGGGCGCCACCCGGGTCCGCAACTGCTGGCGGGTGCGGCACTACAACTCGCAGGAGCAACTGATCCTGGATTCGATCGAGGTCACGCCGACCCCGGTGGCGGTGCTGGCGGCCCAGGAGGATCTCGACGACAGCGCCGCGCGCCTGGCCGAGATCCTGGAGGCACTGCGCTAGTGGTCAACCGCGAACCGGCGTCGGTCACCGGGCGCATCGAGCGCTTCTTCGAGCGAGTCCACCGGGAGCGGATGGCGGGCCTGCCCATCCTCAACCCCCGGTTGGCGGTCAAACTGGTGGGGCTGCGCGACTGGCAGGGACTGTGGATCGGGGTGCTGGTCACCCCCTGGACCATGAACCTCATCGCCTTGCCGGGGCCGCGGTGCGGGAACCCGCCGGGTGGCTTCGGCACCAAGCGCGACCTGGACCTGCCCGCCGGCCGCTATGAATTCATCGCCGCCGCGGACCCGGAGCTGGGCCCCCACGAGACCTGTTCACTGTTCTCCCCGATGGACGCCTTCGCCGACCAGGAGGGCGCCCTGGCCATGGCGCAGGCCATCCTCACCCTCATCTTCGACCCCGCCGGCCAGCGCGCGGCAGACCCGGACCCACGGCCGGGCTTGAGCCGCCGCGGACTCTTGCGCACCGTCCTGGGCGGGGGCGTCCGATGACCCCAGCCCCTTACTGGGATCGCTTTCATCTGAATCCTCTCACGGAGACACGCAGACACGGAGCAAGAACACCATCCTTCTTTGTGCCTCCGTGTCTCCGTGAGAGAAGTTCTTTTTTCGAGATATGGGTAAAGGAAAGGTTCACTAATAAGTTAAACATTTCCATGTAAGGATTGCCTTTCGAGCCATCTTCGTTGTCGTTGTCGTTGTCGTTGTCGTAATCGAGGTTATCGCAGCCCCGGATGCTCTCG
>NZ_CAIKKU010000014.1 GCF_903828115.1 uncultured Thiodictyon sp.
CCTTGCCCTTGGCAAAAATATCCTGATAGGCGCGTGTTTGCTCCAGGGGAACCAGTACCGGAAACATGGTGCGCAACTCCTCGTCGGTGAGTAGTGGAAACCGTTCCATCAGCCAAAATTCGAGCATCCGTTCCAGGGTGGCGCGGATCGGCGGCGCCAGGGGTGCCGCACGGATCACCCGCCAGGCTTGGGGTGCGCGGACCCGCAGGTCCTCGGCGCGCGGGATGATCAGCGGGACCAGGGCGGCGACATAGGGGTTGTCCGGCTCGCGCTCCAGCCACCGGGGCAGGAGCTCGTTGTCGTTGTCGTTGTCGGTGTCGAGGTTATCGTAACGCCCCGGATTCTCTCGCACGCCGAAGTGCATCGCTTCTCCGATTACGATTACGACAACGACAACGACGCGACAAGCACTCCCTAATGGACTTGTTTAACTTGATGGCCACGCGATTACGCGACCGCGCTGCCGTCGTCCGGCACCGGCCCCTCGGTCAGCAGCGGTCGCATGGCGTGGAGGAGGTTGGCGAACAACTGCGGGTGCCCGGCCTCCTCCCGCGCCAGCAGGGCCTTGGTGTGCTCGCGGCGGGTGGGCAGGGCGAAACAGGCCGGGCAACTGTCCGCCACCACCGGCAGGGCCGCGGCGCGGGCAAAGTCCGCGGTCTGGCGCTCGCGGCAGTAGGCGAGCGGGCGGATGATGCGCAGATCCCCGGCCTTGTTGACATAGTGCGCCTTCATAGTGCGCAACTGGCCGTTGTGGAAGATCGACATCAGCAGGCTTTCGGCCAGGTCGTCCAAGTGCTGGCCCAGGGCCAGGCAGTTGTACCCCTGCTCGCGGCAGACACGGTACATGATGCCGCGCTTCATCCGTGAGCAGTAGGCGCAGAAGGAGTCGCCGTCCATGTGGGTGCGCGCCTGCGCGATCAGGGGCTGGCGCTCATAGTGCCAGGTCAGCCCCGGGTAGCACTGGGGCAGGTGCGAGGGGTCGAAGCCCGGGACCAGCGGGTCCACGGTCAACACGGCCAGCTCGAAGCGCACCGGGGCATAGGTCTGCAGGTGCCGCAGGATGTGCAGCAGCGACAGTGAGTCCTTACCGCCCGAGACCCCCAGCAGCAGGCGGTCGCCGGCGCGGATCATGCGATAGTCGGCGATGGCCCGACCCACTTGGCGCAGGAGTGATTTCGGGGGCTTCAGGGCGGGGTTGGGCATGTCCGATGACCGTCCACTTATTCAATCGGGAATTCGGCTTCGCGGTACTAGCCCTTCTGCGACGCCTGAGAGGTCGGCGCAAAGCGGAAAGTCCGGATCGTCCAGCAGTCGGCGTCGGCGGTCAGGACCAGGCAGGAGGGGCCGCCGTGGGTGCGGGTACGGCCGGCGGCACCGGGGTTGAGCACCCAGGGCAGGGCCTCCTGATCCAGCAGCAGCCGGTGGCTGTGGCCGTAGACCAGGGCGCGGGCGTGCGGAAAACGGCGGCGCAGCCGTTCGTGGCGACCCCGCGCCGGGGTCTGGTGGCCGTGGATCACGACCAGGGTGCCGCCCGGCAAGGACACCTCGACCCAGCCCGGGAGCCGGTCCAGGGTCGCCCGGTCCGCGCTGGGCCAATCGGCCGGGCGGTCGTTGTTGCCGCGCGCCGCCCACACGGGGCCGTGCCGCGGTTGCAGGCAGGCCATGACCGCAGCGTTGCCGATATCCCCGCCGTGGACCGCCAGGTCGCAGTCGGCGACCACGGCAAGCACGCGGGGGTCCACCCAGCCGTGGGTGTCGGCAAGGATTGCGACCCGCACCGGGGCGGGGTTGCCGGGGGCGGCGGCCGGGCCTGCCGCCGCCCCCGTCGGTGGTGCATCCGTCATCATGATGTCCGCACTCGTCCTGTATGGTGTCCCCGGCCGCACGCCGGACCCGGCACCCGGGGCTCAATCGATCGTCAGGGCCAGCTTGCCGGTCACATGCCCGGCCTCGAGCAACTGGTGGGCCTGCGCGGCGGCGGCCAGGGGGAAGGTCTGGGAGACGTGGATCTTGAGTTCCCCGTTGTCGATCAATTTGCCGCAACGGCGCAGGATCTCGCCCTGGTGGGCCTGCGCCCGCGGCAGGTCGCGCAATTGGGGCGTGAGCATCAGTTCCAGACTCAGGCGCAGGTTGCGCACGCGCGCCTCCTTCAGATCCAGGTCCGGCCCCGGGTCCAGGATGGTCACCAGGTTGCCGTAGGCGGCCATGGCCGGGATGGTTCGGCGGAAGCACGCCGGGCCCACCGTGTCCAGGGCCACATCGACCCCGCGTCCGCCGGTCCACTCCATGACCGCGTGTACCAGGTCCTCCTCCCGGTAGTTGATGCAATACTCGGCCCCCAGCGCATGGGCGAAATCGGCCTTCTCCGGGCCGCTCACCGTGGTGCAGACCCGCGCCCCGGCGAGGCGGGCGAGTTGGATCGCGACATGCCCCACGCCCCCGGCCCCGGCGTGGATCAACACGGTCTGATCGGCGGCGAGGCCCGCCCGGTCGCTCAGGGCCTCCCAGGCGGTCAGCAGGACCAGGGGGGCGGCGGCGGCCTCGGCGAACCCCAGCGCGTGCGGCTTGGCCTGGGCCAACTGGTTGTCCAGACAGATGTATTCGGCATAGTTGCCGACCGGGCCGCCAAGCCCGCCGTGACAGAACCAGACCTCGTCGCCCGGCTTGAAGCGGGTCACGTCCGCGCCCACCGCCTCGACCACGCCCGCCCCGTCACAGCCCGGGACCATCGGGAACCCGGCCGGCAGGAGCGCCCCGTTGGTGCGAATCTTGGTGTCGACCGGATTGACACCGGCCGCCATCAGGCGAACCAGGATATCATCCGGTCCGGTCAGTTCCGGACGGGGCCGCTCCACCAGTTGGAGGACCGCGGGTCCGCCAGTCTTCTGTATCTCGATCGCTCGCATGGGCAATACTCCCGGAATCGTTTCGTCAAAGGGTCTAACAGTAGCCTTGTACTGGTCGGCATGACAACACCATGACGCTAGGATCTTCATCCCTCGCCCCCGCGGCGGCCCTGCCGGTCGACGCCGCGCGTCGAGCGGCGGCCGCGCGCCGGGCAGCCGCCGGACACCCGCGACCATGAGCGACCAGGCCCCCGATTGCAATCGACTCAAGACCCGGATCAGCGACTTGGAGCGTCAGGTGGCGCGCCTGTCGGTGGTTCACCAAGAGCTGATCGACACCCGCGACCGCCTGGACCGTGAGCTGGAGCGCTTCGCGGGCATGCAGTCATACAATACCCGCGCCATCGCCGTACGCGACCCCGGGCAGTTCGCCGCCATCACCGCCGAGGCGGTCCTGGAACTGTTCGAGCTGGAGTTCGCGCTCCTGTGGCCGACCGCGCCGGACGGCACCCCGGCGGACGCCCCGACGGCCGCGCTCGGCATCGCCCCCGACGCCATCCCCGGCGCGGCGTTGCGCGA
Source organism: uncultured Thiodictyon sp. (assembly GCF_903828115.1). GTDB lineage: Bacteria > Pseudomonadota > Gammaproteobacteria > Chromatiales > Chromatiaceae > Thiodictyon. The sequence continues at coordinate 3,426 of NZ_CAIKKU010000014.1, forward strand.
GTTGATCGCCACGGAGCGCTTCCGCCGCAGTCGCACCAGTTGGTGGGGACCGGCCGACCCCCCGCCCGCCGCCCCCGCCGGGGCGCACCAACTCGTCATCAGCGCCTGCGCCGGTCCGAGCGGCGTGAGCTTCGCGCTGGTGATCGGCGGGGTGGCGGCGGGCGATCGGGACCATTATCGCGGGCTGGTCACCGCGCACCTGGAATCCTTCGCCGTCTTCGCCCAGCAGATCGGGGCGCTGCTCCAGAACCGCAGTGATCAGGCGACCATCGAGCGCCAGATGCAGCAGTTGCGGCTCGAACAGGAGCGCCTGAACATGGCCGTGGAGGGCAGCAACGCGGGCCTCTGGGACTGGGACCTGGAGACCAATCGGGTCCACCTGTCGCCGCGCTGGAAGGCGATGCTGGGCCATGGCCCCGAGGAGGTGCAGGATACCTTTGCCGAGTGGGAGGCGCGGGTGCACCCCGACGACCTGGGGCCCTCCAGGGAGCGGGTGCGCGCCCATTTGATCGGGGTGACTGAGATCTATGAGAACGTCCACCGACTGCGCCACAAGGACGGGCATTACCTCTGGATCATGGCCCGCGGGCGCGCCCTGCGCACCGCGGCGGGCCGGCCCTACCGGATGGTGGGCATCCACCTGGACGTGACCGAGCAGCGCCGGGCGCGCGAGCAGGCGGAGGCCGCCAACCGCGCCAAGAGCGAGTTCCTGGCCACCGTGAGCCACGAGATTCTGACCCCGATGAACGGGGTGCTGGGGATGCTCGAGTCATTGCAGCACAGCGGTCCTACCCCGGAGCAGGCGCCGCATCTGGCCACCGCCCGCCGCTCCGCCGAACACCTGCTCGAAATCATCAACGACATCCTGGTCCTGTCCACCATCGAGGCCGGGCGCTTCGCGGCCGAAACCAACCCCTTCGCGCCGGGCCCCGTGCTGACGGCCGCCGCCGACGCCTTTCGCGACGCGATGGCGGCCAAGGGGCTCGACTACCGGGTAGACCTCGCCGCCGCGCTGCCCGACTGCCTGCTGGGAGACCCGGCGTGCCTGACGCGGATCCTGCGCAACCTGGTGGGCAACGCGCTCAAGTTCACGCCCGCGGGCACGGTGACGGTCGCGCTGGGCGGGCGGCCCCTGCCGGACGGCCGCTTCGAGCTGGCGCTCACCGTGCGCGACACCGGCATCGGCATGGCCCCCGAGACCCAGGCGCGGGTCTTCAGCCCCTTCACCCAGGCGGACGGGGGCACCACCCGCGCCTACGGCGGCGCCGGCCTGGGGCTCGTCATCTGCCGCCGGCTCCTGGACCAGATGGGCGGACGCATCTGGATGCAGAGTGAACCGGGCCGGGGTTCTGAGCTGCAGGTCCGCCTGCCCTTGGATCCCGGCAGCGCCCAGGCACCGGAGCCGCAACCGCGGCCCCGCGCGCGGCGCGCCCTGCTGGTCGAGGACAATTTGGTCAACCAGAAGGTCGCCCGGGGCACGCTGGCCGGACTGGGTCTGGAGGTCCTGGTCGCGGACGACGGCCGCCAGGCCTTGGAAATCTTTGCCCAGGGCGGTATCGACATCGTGCTGATGGACATCCAGATGCCGGTGATGGACGGCTACGAGGCCACCCGCCGTCTGCGCGCCCTGGAGGCCGAGCGCGCCTGGCCGCGCACCCCGGTGCTGGCGGTCAGCGCCAACACCAGTGCCGAGGACCGCGACCGCTGCCTGGCCGCCGACATGGACGCCTTCGTCGCCAAGCCGACCAACGCGGCCGGGTTCAAGGCGGCGCTGGTGCGGTGGGTGGAGATCTAAGAGATTTCGCGCGGAATAGGCCTTGCGTGTCGACCGAGCGTTGCCCCAGCACACCCTCGCCAGGGTGCGATCGGAACTGATGTGGTGACCGAGATCCCGGGTACGCTGTCGTTGTCGTTGTCGTTGTCGCTGTCGTAATCGAATAATCCGACCACGATTACGACAACGACAAC
>NZ_CAIKKU010000015.1 GCF_903828115.1 uncultured Thiodictyon sp.
CGTGACTACGACAGCGCGATCCTCATGCGCCTGCACGAGACGGTCGACGGCGAGCTGCAGCAATACGCCGCCACCGACGGGCGCTTCAACCGCGAGCACTTCTTCAACAAGTACCCGGAGCTGCGGGCCATCGTCGCCCACCTCTCCGACGCCGACATCGACCGGCTCAAGCGCGGTGGCCACGACCCGGTGAAGATCTACGCCGCTTACCACGCGGCGGTCGCCCACCTGGGTCAGCCGACCGTGATCCTGGCCCAGACCAAGAAGGGCTACGGGATGGGCCACTGGGGTCAGGGCAAGATGGGCTCCCACGGGCAGAAGAAGCTGGAGGCCGAGGCCCTGCTCGCCTTCCGTGACCGCTTTGAGCTGCCGTTGTCGGATGCCGAGGTCACGGCCTTAAGCTTCTGTCGGCCGCCCGCCGACAGCCCCGAGATGAAATACCTGCACGCCTGCCGTCAGGCGCTCGGCGGCTATCTGCCGGCGCGCACGGCGAAGGGTCCGGCGCGCACCGCGCCGCCTGTGAGCGCCTTTGCCCGGTTCCTGGAGGGCGCGCATGAGCGCGAGGAGTCCACGACCATGGTGTTCGTGCAGATCCTCGCGCACCTGCTGCGCGACCCGGTGCTCGGCCCGACGCTGGTGCCCATCGTCGCCGACGAGGCGCGCACCTTCGGGATGCAGGCGCTGTTCCGGCAGGTCGCCATCTATTCATCGCTCGGGCAACTCTACGAGCCCGAGGACCGAGACGAACTGCTCTACTACAAGGAGGCCCGCGCCGGCCAGATCCTGGAGGAGGGCATCACCGAGGCCGGCGCCGTCGCCTCCTGGATCGCCGCCGCCACCAGCTACAGCACCCACGGCGTGCCGCTGCTGCCCTTCTACATCTTCTATTCCGCCTTCGGCTACCGGCGCGTCGGCGACCTCGTGTGGGCGGCCGGCGACTCGCGGGCCCGCGGCTTCCTGATCGGTGCCACCGCCGGCCGCACGACACTCTCGGGCGAGGGCCTGCAGCACCAGGACGGCTCCAGCCACCTGCTGTTCTCGGTCGTGCCCAACTGCGTGGCCTATGATCCCTGCTTCGGCTACGAGCTGGCGGCCATCGTGCAGGACGGCATGAGGCGGATGTACGAGGACCAGGAGGATGTCTTCTACTACGTCACGGTGACGAATGAGAACTACGTCCATCCCGCTATGCCGGAGGGTGCGCAGGAGGGCATCCTGCGCGGTATGTACCAGTTGCGGGAGGCCGCGCAGGGCGTGCCGGGGCCGCGCGTGCAACTGCTGGGGGCCGGCACATTGTTGCGCGAGGCGCTGGCTGCCGCCGAGCTATTGGAGCGCGACTGGGGCGTGGCCGCGGACCTGTGGAGCGTCACCAGCTTCACCGAACTGCGCCGCGACGGACTCGACGCCGAGCGGCGCAACCGGCTGCACCCGGGCGCGGCGCCCGTTCTGAGCTGGGTCGAGCAGTGCCTGACGCCGACCGCGGGGCCGGTGGTCGCCGTGAGCGACTACCTGCGCTCGGTGCCGGATCTCATTCGCGCCTGGGTGCCGCGCCGCTATGTCGCCTTGGGCACCGATGGGTATGGGCGTAGCGATACCCGCGCGGCGCTACGGCGATTCTTCGAGGTGGATCGGCACCATATCGCGCTGGCGGCGCTCAAGGCGCTCGCCGACGAGGGGGCGATCGAGGCGTCCACGGTCGAGGAAGCTATCGCGCGCTATGGTATCGACCAGGGTTGCCCGAACCCTTGGGATTGCTGATTTCGTGCAGAATCCAAGAACGGTGATCCTAAGTCTCCCGGCTCGGCGTCAAGCTTGAGCCAGACCGCCCGCGGCGACGCCCCAACCATTCAGCATCTTATTTGGAAGTTAATGAGCACATTCACCCTGTACGCGAAGAATCTCCGCGCGCTACGCTCCCTTGAATGGAGTCCGAGCGGAGTCAGCCTGCTGGTCGGTGCGAATGGAGCGGGAAAAAGCACGGCATTGCAAGCGCTTAAGTTCCTGCGTCTCGCCGTGGATCGAGATGCCGCCGAGGCCGTGAATCTGGCATTCGGCGGATACTTCGATCTGAGGAACCGCGTTGCTGCCGAGCATGCGTGGATCGAGATCGGCATTCGTATCGGCAATCTCGATCTTCGCTTGCGACTGGTCTCCGTACAGGGCTTGACGAAGTCTGGGGAGATGACGCTGCACGATGGGCCAACCGAGCTTTTCCGGGGTGCCGCGGGGAGGAGTCAAATCGCGTTCTTGAGTCCCCTCGATCCGGCGGTCGCCGCCTTTATGAATACGATCCTTAAGATGGGCATTTTTCACGATCCTGACATCAGCAGCCTGCGCGGCGGCTCGAACATTGCGCATACGCAGGTGCTCGACAGCCGAGGCACGAACGCCATAACGATGCTACGCGGTTGGTTTCAGCGTCGCCCAGACCGCTGGCGTTACGACTTCGTCTTAACCGGTCTCAGGGCCGCCTTTCCCAAGCTAATCACCGATCTTGATTTCGTCGAGGCCGGTAACACCATCGCGGCACAGGTCTATCGCCCCGGCAGCGAGATGCCCGCGCATCTGGGCTCCGAAGCCAACGGCGTACTGACAATGCTGGTACTGCTCTGCGACCTGGCCGCTGCCGAGAAAGGCGGTATCGTCGCGATCGACGAGCCAGAGAATTCGCTCCATCCTTATGCCATTCGGCTCTTTGTCCGCCTGGCCGACCAATTGGCCCGCAGGAACGACTTGACGGTGGTGCTCACAACTCACTCGCCTGTGCTCCTGGACGCCTTCAACGACACGCCAGAGCAGATCTATGTGCTGGACGGCATGACCGAGCCTGCTCCAGTCCGCCTGAGCGAGTTCAAGAATCCCGAATGGCTGCGACAATTTCGGCTCGGCGAGCTGTATGCGGACGATGGGATCGTCAGCAACGACGATGAAAACGTCCGTGGGTGACACGGTGAAGCGGATTCGTTTCGTCGTGACGGGCGATCTGGAGCGCAAGGCCATCGCCGCATCCATCTCGGCCCTGTTTCCGCAGACGGCAAGCGACGGCAAGCCTGTCGAGTGGCTGCGCGCGCAGAAGGTGCCGGCGGCGACGACCCATCGCTTGACTACATCCGGGCCACCGAGCGGGACTATGAAGGCATTGGCACGCCGCGTCATAGCCGAGGCAGCGGAGGGCGAGGATGGGAGCCCTGCCGATCTGGTCATTTGCTCGGGCATTGTTTGAAGATGTGGCCGACTTTTTCGGTGTATCGAATCCGCTCGGACAGGGCGAGCCGGCATCCTTCACATACCCCGAGCGCAAGGTTGATCGCTCAAAGCTTTTGTTGCGCAATCTCTGAGACACAGCCGCTCGACGCGACACAAAACCCTATTACGCCCAGACATTGCCGTCACGCCGCCTCCCCGTCCAACGACCGGAGCTTATCAAAGGTATCCGGGTATTTCCGCACCATCAGGATCAGCGCCGCGGCCTGTGCGTTGGGAGTTGCCCGTCCCTGCTCCCAATTCTCCAGGGTGCGCGTTGCCACGCGCAGCCGGCGGGCGAAGACCGCGCGCGACACATTCAGTCGCTCCCGGGTTTCCCGAATCAGCGCCGCATCGACCCGCAGCGGCGGCAGGTCTTCCACCTCGATCGTGCGCAGGGTGATCTTGCCCTCCCGTTGCGCTTGCATCGCCCCCACTCCATCCATGATCTCGGCGAACAGATTGCGTTTACCCGTCATCGTTTCGGCCTCCTCTGCGCCAGTTCGGCTTGAATTGCCTGCTTCAAGGCATGCTTGTCATCCCGACTGAGATCGGCCGCCTCGTCTTTGTCATAGATGGTGAAAAACCAGACTTGGCAGTCGGCGGTGAGCAGGTAGTAGATGATCCGCACGAGTTTCACGGGCTCAGTATACGCTCTTTGCGTACAGTGCGATCGGTCCGGCGCTTTCGCTCGCCGTCCGCGCCGACCCCGCCGGTCGACAGGAAGTCGAGGTCGTCCAGGTCCGCCATGGTCATGTCGTAGCGACCGTCCCGGTTGGCGATCGAGACCAGGTTCCGGCACAACCGCTGGAGCAGGTTTGGTGACCCTGGGTGAGGTCGAGAAGTCGCTCGGTAATCTCGGCCGGGTAGCGCAGCGGGGGATTACCTGAGACAGACGACGGTTTCCTGCTTTTTTTTGCGGCGGCACAAGAAACCCTGGTCTGTCCCACGGATTCTCCCAGCCCCATTCCGCGCCCGGCGTCTACGCACGCGCCTTCCTCGAAGGAGGGCTGAGCGAGACCCAACTCGACCACTTTAGTTGAAGCTGCTGCGCAACATCAATTTCGGCAGCGTGGTGCGAAACATCAGCATCGATTTCGGCGGGCGCAGCGTCGACCTGTGGCGCTTGCTCGAGGTCTTGGCGACCGCCGACCGGGTGGCGAGCGTCCACATCCGCTACGGCGACCTCGATCCGTGGGAGATCGCCGGCGCCAACGTCGTGTTCGACCTTTGCCCGCAGTTCGGCCGACCCGCGAGTTTCGTCTCGCTTGCGCAGACTATAGCCTGAGGCGCACACGCAACGCGACGGGGTTTGTGACCCCGTCGCTGAGGTGACGCCTCGCTAGTACTTATACGTCTCTGCGACGACGCCGCTTTGGCCCTGGTCCCCGTCAGGCCCCGTGCACACGCCCGAGACCACCGGCTGACCACCGACACCCTTGGCGCCGCCGGTACCCGCGGCTCCGTTGTAGTAGGCGTCGCCGCTGCCCGCGACGCTGGCGTTGCTGACCAAGGCCACGACGATCGCCGGTCCGCTGTTGCCGCCGGCACCGCCGCCGCCCGCACCACCGGCCCCGCCGCTGCCGCCGGTGCCGCCATAGCCGCCGGCCAGGTTGGTCAGGCCGGCGGCACCGCTGCTGCGGCCCCCTCCCGCTCCGCCCGGCCCGCCGGCACCGCCGTCGCCGCTGCGCCCGCCGACCAGGGTGGAGTTGGTGAGGGTCAGGCTGGAGCCGAGCACCGCCACCGCGAAGGACGCGCCCCCCTGCCCCCCCCCCGCCGCCGCCACTGCCGCCGCAGCCGCCCGAGCCGCCGCCGCCTCCCTGGTTGCCCGGGTCCTCGGTCTTGACCCAAAAGCACGCGCCGGCCTTGTAGCCGCCGGCACCGCCGCCTCCTCCACCGCCACCGGGGTTGCCGCCAGTGGCGCCGCCCGCCGCCACCCCCTGCCAGGTGGTGCCCGAAAAGGCCCCCGCCAGGTTGCCCGAGGCACTGCCCTTGCTGCCGCAGCCGGCGTCGCCGCCGCCTGCGCCGCTGTGGCCCGTGCTGCCCCGGCTGCTGACGCACTCGGCACAGTTCTGGTCGCCCCATTGCCCGCCGGCCGCACCCTGGCTGGCCCAGTAGCCGTAACAGCCGTGGTCGCTACAGCTCGGGTTGCAGGTAAATTTGAACACGCCCACATCGACGCTGACGCCCATCTGCACCGAGCCGTTGCCGCCGTTCGCCGACGGGCACTGGGACTGGGTGCCGGCACTGGCATCCTTGCCGGCGGCACCGACGGCACCGGCGCCGCCGGTGCCGCCAGCGGCCCCGCTGCCCCCGGGGCCGGCCAGAATGGTCGCATCGAGGACCTGGAGTGCGGGGCTGTCGTTCACCACCAAGGCGGTGCTGGCGGCACCGGACCCGGCCGCCGCCGCCGTCCCCTGCAGACGAAAGCCCTGGAGCACGGTCGCGTTGGCGCCGATACCGGTGGCGATGATGGCTGGCGCCCCGCCGGGGGGCGCGGTGAGCAGGGACTGGAGCCCGGGCTGCGGTGCCTGGTCGCTGAGGCAGCCGCCGTACAGGTTGACACCCGGGACCAGCGCCACGCTGTTCTGCAGGGTGTATTCCCCATACAGGGTCAACACGCCGCAGGCGCTCTTGCCGCTGCACCGGGCGAGGCCTTTGGCGATGCCGGCGCAGGCCGCGGTCGGGCTGTCCCCGCAGGTGTCGGAATCGGAGCCCTTCATGGCGACATAGATGCGGTTCTGCAGGCCGGACAGGTCAGCGCTGCCGCAACTCACGCCGCCGCTCTGCGCCGCGCCCGACGGACCGCGCCTGGCCCGCCCGAGGTCCACTTGGGCGAGGTCGGTCTGGCTCAGGTCGGTGTACTGGAGGTCGGTGCCGTCGAGGTCGGCCCCGGCCAGGCTGGCACCGGTCAGGTTGGCCGCGACCAGGTCGGCGGGGCCCTGCGCGGAGCGCCCCAGGTTCGCGTTGGCCAGGTTCGCGTTGGTCAGATTGGCCCGGGACAGTATCGCCCCGCTGAGGTTGGCCCCGGAGAGGTCGGCACCGGTCAGATTCGCCCCCTGCAGGTTGGCGTCGGTCAGGTCGCGCCCGGCGAGTTGGGCGTTGCTGAGGTCGCAGAACGGACAGGACAGCCGGGTGGCGAGCGCCTCGATGGCCCTGAAGTTGCGCGTCTCCGCGGACCCGGGCGCGGTGATGGTCGGCGGCGGTGCAATGGCCGCCACGGACTCCTGGGCCTGGGCCGGGAGTGTTGAAACGGCGGCCAGTGCGGCGGCAATGAACGGGATCGATACGACCTTGAACATGGATATCCCCTCTCTGAGGTTGCAGACGGTCGTCACGGTGGCCTGATCGCCCCTCCCCTTAGGGGCGGCGGCGTCGGTGCGCAGACCGGGCGGGCGGCGGGCCCGCCCGGTGCGCTACGCGGCGATGGCGCGGCTATGGGAGCGGTGGCAGCCACATGCTCACCGACGGCACCGTGCGCCCGGCCGGGCCGGTGCCGGGCGACTGCGGGCCGGCGGGATGGCCGTTACCGTCGGTCACCATGGCAAAGTTCAGGGTATAGGCCGAGTGCCACATATCCACCGCGAGCCGCGCCGCCGGGATGGAGTCGGTGGTCACCAGGGGATTGCCGGCGGGCGGGGTCTGGCCGTAGGTGTAGATGGCCATGTGGTAGTCCGACGGCGCGGCGCCGGCCCCGGTGTAGTAGAGGACATAGATGTAGGTCATCTTGTCGTCACCCACCGAGGTGAGATCCAGATAGTAGTAGTCGCTGGCGTTGGACAGGTAGAGCCAGGGACTGGGATTGCCGTCGCTGTCGAAGAAGCGGTTGACCGGATTCATGTGCAGGTCATAGGCGGACAGGCGCGCCACCACCTGGACGCTGGTACCGGTGGAGGACTTGGTGTCTTCCAGGACGATGATGGTGCCGTCGTAGGTGCAGGTCACCGCCACCGGGAAGAACATCAGCCCCGGGCGCGTGGTGTCGGTCGCGGGACCGGAGCCGATCTGCCCCAGCGGCACGGCGGCGTCGTCCATGCCCTCCCCGGCGAGCTGCACGATCATGAGCTTGCGGTACTGGGAACTGACGCCGACGACGATGCGCGACGGGTGCATGGCCACCGAGTCGGGGAAATAGGGGAAGCGGCCGTAGCTGGGTTGGCCCGTAGCGGTGTCGAAGGGCGTGGCGGGGTCCAGACTCACCATGCGCAGGTGATAGCCGCCGCCGTCGCCATAGTCGAGTTTGGCCGAGCGCGGGTCGACATAATAGTTGCCCAGGGAGGCGTCGCCGGGGTCGGGGATCGGATTGCCCCTCCCATCGAGGACCCACTGACCGTTCTGCATCAGGAATTTCGGTGGATAGGGGTCGTAGACCAACCGCGCCTGCCCGGTGAAGCCGCAGCCCGGGAACTTCTCCGCGTTCATGGGCGTGCCGGGGATATTGAGGTTCTGGAAGGCGTAGAGCTGGCCGGTGGCGCCGGTGTCGCAATCGACGATGCCCATGCCCGCCGCCTGCCAGGCGGACCCGAGCATGCCGGCCCGCTGGCTCAGCGTCAGGCCGGTCCAGTCGCCGATCGCGTTGCCGGTGGGGCTGGTGTCGCGGTCGGCGATGGTGGCGGTGGGGGCTTGGGTGGTGTCGGTCCAGCCGTAGTGGCCGTTGCTGTAGGTGAGGAGCCGGGCGTGGGTGTAGATGGACTTCGCGTCGAGCGGCACCGGGTACTCGACCAGATACAGGGTGACCGCCGCGAGATGCTGGTCGTCGTTCGGCAGGAAGCCGGTGGTGGCCTTGCCGGCCAGCCAGTCGTCGATGTAGAAGTCCGCCTCCAATTTGACGCTGCCGCCCAGGGTGTTGTTGGCGAACACCGCCTGCAGCACCTGGGCGGTGGAGCCGGACGGTACCGGGACCGTCTGGATGACGGTGGGCCGCTTCTGGTCCTGATAGATCATCTTCACCACCAGGCTGCGGCCCTGCGTCGCCCCACCCTGGGGGAAGGCCTTGCCGCGCGGGTCCGGGTGGACCGCGATGGTGCTGGTGATGGTGGTGGAGACCTGCTGCTCGATATTCCAGTCGGAGGTGGCCACCTCGATGATGGTCTCCGCCATCTGGGCGATGCCGGTGGCGATGTTGATGGACAGCATGATCCAGCCGGCGAACGGGATCTGCTCGGCCACCTCCTCTGCCGCCAGCGTACCCTCCACCCACAGCAGGGCCTGGGTCGCCGACTTGTCGAAGACCAGGCTGACCAGGCCGGTGAAGCTGCTCCAGTTCATCTGCTGGTTGGCCACCGAGGAGCCGACGATATAGGCGCTCCAGCCGGTGACGAAGATGCCGGCGGCGGCCATGAAGCCCTTGGTGGCGGTGAGCGTCTGGATGATGTCGTAGAGCGGCTTGTAGGTCTGGGACGCCACCCCGAAGCCGAGCATAAAGGCGGGTACGCCGAGGTTGAATACCCCGGTCAGGGTGCCGCCCAAGGCCGGGGTCACCGGCCAGGGGTTGTTGCCGATACCGAGTCCGGAGCCGTAGATGCTGCACCCGACGGCGCCTTCAGGGAAGGTCACCTTCACCGACAGGGTGCCATCGGGCCCGATCGGGACCCCCAGCACTGAGTTGATCGGCGACAGATAGCCAAGATAGCGCACCTGGTCGGTCTGGATCCCCAGGTCGGCGGCCAGGTCGTAAACGATGCCGGCGTCGTCCGGGGTCCAGTGCGGCACGCTCATGGGGTTGCCGCAGGCGTCGTAGAAGCGGATGTAGGCCCCGAGGTAGCGGATGTAGGAGTTGGACAGGTCGACCTGCAATTGCTTCTTGGCCGCGTCCAGCACCGCGATCTGCGCCGTGAAGCCGCTGATGGCGCAGGTGTTGGCCAGCGCGGCATTCCAGGCGTCGCCGCCGGCGGCCGCCGACATCGACGCGGCCCCGCGGCCGGCCGCCTTGGGCAGCGGTGCCGGCGTCGCGCCCACGGTGCTGGTGCCCGGCTGTACCGACCACTTCTTGTCCTTGAAGTTGGCATCGTTCTGCACGTTGATCAGGAGCTGCTGGAGCGGTTTCAGCGCTGCCGATTGCACCTGTTGCGTGGGGTTCTGGTTGTAGTAGGTGGTGCCGTCGAACCCGGTCTCAGGGTTGGCGGGGGGCGTGAACGGCACCAGGTTGGCCCAGCCCGAGTCCTCCGTGGGCGGCCCCATGGCGCGCATCAGCGACGCCATGGTGTTGATTGCGGTCGCGATGCCCTTGTCGCCGACCATATAGGTGTTGACGATGAGGTCGGCCAGCTCCGGGTCGTTGGTGATGAGGTCCTGGTGATGGAACAGGAAGGTCTGGGCCGTCGAGACGTAGTCGATATGCGTGGCGAACACCTCGCCACTGGCGTGCAGCGCGGCCAACCGCTCCTTGCACGGCGGGATGTAGATGGCCGAATGGGAGACGCCGGACTCGCCCTTGGCGTGCGGGAAGGTCTTGAGCGAGTGGCGCAGGTGCACCCGGATGGCGGAGTGCGTCGGCAGCTCCAGCGGGCTCTGCACATAGTGCGTCAGGCTCAGGGTGTCGCGCCCCAGGGCCAGGTGCGGGGCGGCGGCCAGTGCCCGGACGCGGCTCGTCTCGGTGTGCGGCACCAGCGGGTAGCGCTTGCCGGCGACCGAAACCCAGTACTGCTCGCCGGGGTGGGCGTCGCTGAGATCGGCGTGGAAAACGGTCTTCAGTGTGTGGGCGGCGGTGGTGGCGGTCATCTGGCATTCCTGTCGGTCATGGGTTGGGAGTGCGACGGCGGCCCGGCCACGTGGCCAGTGGTCAGGTTCGCCTATAGGGTCTGGGGCCCTCCTCTGGTGTGCGTGGTGGAGATACCGCTCGAACCCCGTCTAGGAGCCGGGCGGACATTGAGGCGTGGCGAGCGGCGTCCAGGTCCCGGTGCCGGTGTCATAGGCCGAGCACAGGCTGGTAGCCGCCGCGGGATAGGTCTTGCCGTCGTACACACCCAGGTCCCCGCAATGGAAGCCGGCGTTGCAGCCGAGGAACAGGGATTGCAGTGCCCCGCCGCCACCGGTCAGCCGATTCATGACGATGGACTGGATGGGGCCGATCGTGGTCAGGGTGTTGTGGGCAAGATTCAGGTAGCCAAGGGCGGTGAGGGCGCTCAGGTCGGTGCTGAACGGATCGAGGACGCTGGTGAGCAGGTTGTGCGACAGGTCGACGTATGACAGGCCGGTCTGGATCGGCAGATCGAAGGTCTTGAGCTGGTTGTGGGAGGCGTCGAGCACCACCAGGAAGGTGTTGGCGTTCAGCGTGATGGCGCCGAGTTGGTTGTTCGCCGCGTCCAGCGAGACCAGCGCCGGATGGGCGCTCAGGTCCAGGGTGGTGAGCTGGTTGTCGCTTAAGTTCAGGCTCTGCAGCCGGCTCTTGACCGGGGCGCCGCCGGCGCTGAACTGCAGCGTGAAGGTCGGCAGCCGGTTGCCGCTCAAGTCCAGCTTGGTCAGCGAGATGAAGGCCTCCAGGCCGCCGATGTCGGCAATGCCGCGCCCGGGGCAGTTGACCTCCGCGATCTGCTGCGCGGTGGCGCGCAACACCTGCGTCTGTCCCGGCAGTCCCGCGAGGATGCAGGTCTTCAGGTTCGGGTCCTTGAACACCACGATGTCGCCCGGCTTGCCGCCGCAGTTGGGCTTGGACCAGAGGGTCTGAGGGATGCGCTCGACGTTGCAGTTGGCGGTGGTCCAGTTCGGCGACAACTGCCACTGGGGGCCGGTGCACTCGGCGGTATCGCCGTTGGGGCAGGTGGCGGGCGTACTCAGCACCGGGAAGGTCACCGGTCCGTAGGTCTGCTGGGTGGCATCGACGATACCGCACCAGGGCTGGCCCTGAGGCGAGGTGGCCGGGCAGCAGTCGGCGGCGGCCGGCATCACCGCATTGCCGAAATTGGTCGCCGAAATGGTCGAGTCCTTGAGGTCGATGCCGCCCAACTGCGCGCAGGAGAAATTGGCGCCGAAGCCGCCGCCGCCCCCGGGGGCCTGGATCTTCACCCCGCTCATGGTGACGGACTGGAGGTTGGCGAGGGTGAAATTCACCGACTGTAACGTGGCCGACTGGAAGCTCGCGGCCGGCAGGTTGGCGTTGGTGAACGTGGTGCCGTTCAGGGAGGTCCGGTCGAACACCGCACCGGTCAGGGTGCCGCCGGAGAAGTCCACGGAGGCGAGCCCGGCGTTGGTGAAGTTGACATGGTCAAAGATGGCGAACTGGACGTTGGCCGGCCCGCTCTGCCCGGACTGGGTCGCCACCGATTGCAGGTTGGCCTGGGCCAGGCTGGCGCCGCTCAGGGTCGCGCCGTTGAGGTTGGCGCCGCCGAAGTCCGCGTGGTCTAAGGTGGCGGCGCTCAGGTCCGCGTCCTTCAGCCCGGCGAAGGTGAAGGTCACCCCGGTGGTCGGGTCGCTGGAGGTCGGCACCTTGGGGCAGGATGAACCGTCTACCCGGGTCTGGCCGCCGGAGTTGCCGTAGCCCTGGACACACACGAAGGAGGCCGATTGGGCCTGGGTCTTGTACAACGTGGCGCCGTTCATGGCCGCGTTGTCCAGTACCGCCCTGGTCAGGGTTGCCGCGGTGAAGTCCACGTCGGTGAGGTTGGCGCCGGTCATGTCGATGCCGGTGAAGTTGGTGTGCGCCAGGATCGCCCCGGTAATGTCCTTACCGCGCAGATCGAAGGTCTGCGGGGTCAGATTCTGGAAATCGGCCTGGGTGAAGTCGCTCTTGCCCCAGTTGCTCGCACCGCTGAAATCGTTGGTGATGAGATGCACGTCAAGCGTCGCGCCGACGAATTTGGTGCGGCACCCCGCACCCGCCACGATGTCCTGAAGCGGGCCGAAATCGGCCTTCATCAGCGAGGTGCCGCTGAAGTCGGCGCAGGTCATGGTGGCGAATGAGAAGTCGGTCCGATCGAGATTGGCACCGATAAAACAGGTGTTGGCGAGCCGCGACCTGGTGAAGTTCACCGGGGCCTTGCTGGGCCCCATATCGGCGTTCTGAAAGCGGGCATTGCTGAGGTCCTGACCGGCGAAGATCGCACCGCTCAGCTTGGTGCCGGTGAAGTTGGCCCCGACCAGGGAGCCTGGCGGGTCGGCGCTGAAATTGTGGTTGATGAGGTCCTGGTTGGAAAAATCCCGGCCGGTCCCGGTGGTAGACGCACAGACAGGAGCCGGGGCCGAAGCCACGGGGATCGGGGTGATTCCCAGCGTCACACACAGGGCCAAGCCCGAACTGACCCGGCAAACAAAATCTTCGCGATTGCGCATGCTCCGCCCCTAAAATAACGGCTCCAACTCAGAGCCTTAGCTAAGACGCGATCGGGTTTCAGTCAGCCACGGCGCCCGACTCGGCCGGACCTCAAGCCTCATCACTGGAGGTTGGAAGGGCAACCCAAGCCGTTACGGCTTGCGCGGACCGCCGACTCCAAGGCCCGGTACCCGGTCCCGCTGCTCCGGACTTCGCAGTGAAGGATAGCGGCCGCTGCGACCCGACCTGGTCCCGTCAGTCGCGTACAGCGGCGTAGCGGAATCCGCGTATTGCAATCTCCGCGAGATGCGCCTACTTGGGCCGACCTCGGCGACCTCGGGTTACAACCCGCGCGAGACTGACCGGGCAGTTGCGATGCGTCGGCGTCGATCCGGCCCGGTCGCCGCGCGCAAGCAGCACTGCGGCGGCTGCAAACCCGCGGCTCAGGCCAGCAACCCGCTGCGTAGCGCGTAGCGCACGACCTCGGCGGCGCAGTGCAGGTCGAGCTACTCGCACGCCGCCCGCGATGATGGTTCATGCCTGGCAGTGTGCGGACAACCGGAGTACAATTTCGCCAGATTCATGCCTTGGAGTCTCACATGAGCACCGCCACGACCAAAGATGGCCGCCTCAACATCCGCTGCGGCTCCCGTGCGCGGCAGTTGCTCGACAAGGCGGCCGCTTACGCCCAGACCAGCGTGTCCGACTTTGTGTTGTCCCACGCCTTGGCTTGCGCCGAGGAAGTCGTGCAGGCGAATGAGTCGATTACCCTGACGGCCATGGACTTCAAGGCCTTTCTGGCCGCCCTCGACGGACCTGTCGAGCCCAATGCTGCGTTGGCCCGCGCCTTCGACCGTCACGCCGAACAAGTCCGGCAATGACCGGCTACCGTATCCGCCCGCTCGACGGGGCGGTCGATACGGGGGCCTTTCATTGCGGGCAAGCCACCCTCGATGACTATGTCCGCCGTTTCGCGTCGCAGGATGTACGACGCGGCGTCGCGCGGGTCTTTATCGCCACGCCCGATGAGGATCCGCGCCGTCCGGCGGGATTCTTTGCGTTGAGCGTCGGCAGTGTCAACTGTTCAGACCTTCCGCCAGACCTGGCGCGCAAGCTGCCCCGGTATCCCGTGCCCGTGGCCTTACTTGGTCGACTGGCGGTTGATACGGCCTTTCAGGGCAAGGGCCTTGGCTCGATCCTGCTTGCCGATGCCTGTCGGAAGGTGGCAGGCGCCAGCACAGTGTTGGCGGTCGTCGGCATGATCGTCGATGCCAAAGACGAGCCGGCGGCGGCCTTCTATCGGCATTTCGGTTTTGTGCCGTTGCCGGGGGTGCCTGAGCGCCTGCTCTTGCCTGCCAAGCTCTTTAGGTGACTCGGCCGATCTGATCATCGCCGTCGATGACCTGGAGCTTCATAATTCCGGCCACCTCGGGGGCGAAATCCGTCGCGGCTCCTGCGGCGTAGGAGCGGCCCCCAGGCCGCGACAGGTTGCCGCAAGGGCCTGTGGCCGGAGCTATGATCAAGGCCATAATTTCGACCAGCCCGAGATTGCGCAATTGGGGGCTGCACAATTGGAGACGGACTACGTTTATTCGTAAAGAATAGTGATATCGACGGTGCCGAGAAGAAAACATGGTCTGTGCCCTATTGCCCTCTATTACGACCGCCTATCACGAAAACTTTCGCGCAAACGCCAAACGCCAAGTTACAGTAGTGCAGCTTTCTATCAGCTTCTTATGCCCCCCCTCCGTTGTCTACAGGAAATGACCAAGCGAATTAAGCGCAGTGTATTAGACGGCGATCTCCGTGCGATCAGCCCCTGCCTGCTGTTGGCGCGCAGCGGAGCCAGGTTTCATGCCTCCTCAAAAAGCAGCCGACCAAGAGGTCTATTTGAATTTGCAACGTTGAATTCCTCCTGCTCCGGGTTACTGGTGCATAGTGGTCTGATTCTACCCCTATCATGCTGCCGTGATTTGACGTTACAGGAACACTTACATACTTTCGCGGGATTCCTGGCGCTACCTATCATGGCCCAGACGTCTGGAAAAAATGGACTTTGCATGCCGCCCGACGCCAGGTCCCGCCGTCGTGCGTTGCAGCAATGGCTGGATGATGCTGGTCTTGGATTGCTTCGGCTGCTGGACAAGGAACCCTTACACTGTTGGACCAAGCTTGCGCTGACTCCTGCTGTTTTCCAACAAGTTCTTAGTCTGTTCGATTACGTTTCAGCACTGGAGTTTGCCCAGGACAAAGCGGCCCGGATTGTAGACCGAACTTCGTTTGACTGGGCTTCACACTGCGAGCTATTGGAGTGGTGCCGGTCAGGTGATGACGAAGATGATCCGCTTTATCCGTTCGGGCTATATCTCGCTACGGAGGTGTCAATCTTCGGTACTGCCGTTAGAACTCATTGGGAATGTAAACCATTGTTTCGCCCCGATGAGTATTGGGTAGACTTCAGCGTACCAAAAACGAACCAGCCAACCGCTCCAGTCGAAGTGCACCTGGAACTGGACCGGTGGCGCTTGAGACTGGGGGAGCGAACTGCCGAGGTCTCCTTGCCCGACTTAAATTACCCCTTGTCGACACTCCTCGAATGGTTACAGCGCCTGGCGACTGGTGACCTGCCGATCGGGTTCGACGTTGACGACGAGGGTGACGAAGTACGAATACTCGCGCACGGCTTTGGTGGGAAACGTCTGCTTGTCGCTATCCTTGATCTCTGGAAGGATGCGGAACCTGTTATCGGGGTTGTGGACACCGATGCCTTTCTCGCCGCCTTCCGCCGAGAACTAAATGATTTATTGCGAAATCGCTTTGACATCAAGATCTGGTCGAGGCTTTATTCGCTGAATGATCACGAACAGAAGGCATACCACGATCTGCTGTTACGGCACCCTTTCCTAGTTGGCGCTGCTAACCCATGATGCCGCCTTTTCTGGCTCCGCGGTTATCAACAGCCAAGGCTCACGGGCCGGACGAGCGGCCTTCTTGGAACGAGATCCACCCCCAGGGACTGTTGGCATTAGCGCTTTCTCAATAGCCAGCGAGCCCCTGATATAACGTGGTTTAGTGCGGGTTCCCGTCTCACCACCACTAGCTCTCTAACACGTCCAGACATTGGCGTCATGCCGCTTCGCTGTCCAGCGACCGGAGCTTATCGAAGGTATCCGGGTATTGACGCACCATCAGGATCAGCGCCGCGGCCTGGGCGTTGGGGGTTGCCCGCCCCTGCTCCCAATTCTCCAGGGTGCGCGTCGCCACGCGCAGCCGGCGGGCGAAGAGCGCCCGCGACACATTCAGGTGCTCCCGGGTCTCCCGAATCAGCACCGCATCGACCCGCAACGGCGGCAGGTCTTCCACCTCGATCGTGCGCAGGGTGGTCTTGCCCTCCCGTTGCGCCTGCATCGCCCCCACACCATCCATGATGTCGGCGAACAGATTGCGTTTACCCGTCCGGAGACGCGGCTGGCTGCGAGGCGGCTGGTCCGCACAGCGGACCCTTGTATGCTCTGTTCCAGGGATTGACAGGGATGGTGGATACACGGATGTTGCGGAGCGTGCCCGGGAAGCCGTCGGACCCTGAAGCCTCGAGCTTGTA
>NZ_CAIKKU010000016.1 GCF_903828115.1 uncultured Thiodictyon sp.
GTCGTTGTCGTAATCGTGGTCGGATTGTTCGATTACGACAACGACAACGACAACGACAGCGCACCCGGGGGCGCGGTGCGTCTGGACCAGGCGCCCGCCTTCCGGTACCCTCAGCGCATCATGTCCCGCAAGCTCTATATTGAAACCCACGGCTGCCAGATGAACGAGTACGATTCCGCGCGCCTGGCGGACCTGCTGCGGGAGTCCCAAGGGTTGGTGCTGACGCAGCGGGCGGAGGACGCGGACGTGCTGCTGCTCAACACCTGCTCGATCCGCGAGAAGGCGCACGAGAAGGTCTTCTCCCAGCTTGGGCGCTGGCGCCCCTGGAAAGTGGCGCGGCCGGGGCTCGTGATCGGTGTCGGTGGGTGCGTGGCGAGCCAGGAGGGGGAGGCCATCCGCACCCGCGCCCCCTATGTGGACCTGGTGTTCGGCCCCCAGACCCTGCACCGCCTGCCGCAGATGCTCGCTGAACTGGCGGCGGGCCGGCAGCCCCAGGTCGATGTCTCCTTCCCGATGGACGAGAAGTTCGACTGCCTGCCCGCGCCCCGGGCGGAGGGCCCGACGGCCTTTGTCTCGGTGATGGAGGGCTGTTCCCGCTACTGCACCTATTGCGTGGTGCCCTATACCCGGGGTGAGGAGGTCAGCCGGCCCTGCGACGAGGTGCTCGCCGAGGTCGCCGGCCTGGCCGGGCAGGGGGTGCGGGAGGTCAACCTGCTGGGCCAGAACGTCAATGCCTACCGGGGACGGCGCGGCGACGGGGGCATTGCGAATCTGGCGTCCCTGATCCGCCGGGTGGCGGCGATCGAGGGCATCGGGCGCATCCGCTTTACCACCAGTCACCCGCTGGCCTTCTCCAAGTCGCTGATCGATGCCTACCGGGAGGTGCCGGAGTTGGCGAGCTTCCTGCATCTGCCGGTGCAGTCGGGCTCCGACCGCATCCTGGCGGCCATGCAGCGGGGCTACACGGCCCTGGAGTTTCGCTCCCGGATCAGGGCCGTCAAGGAGGCGCGGCCGGACATCCTGATCTCCACGGATTTCATCGTCGGCTTTCCCGGGGAGACCGAGGCCGACTTTGCGGCGACCCTGGCCCTGGTGGACGACTGCGCCTTCGACCTGAGCTACAGCTTCGTCTACAGCCGCCGCCCCGGCACCCCGGCGGCGGACTACCCGGACGACTGCCCGCCGACGGTCAAGAAGGAGCGTCTGGCCCGCCTGCAGCAGCGCATCGAGTCCAATGCCCGGGCCTACAGCGCCGCCATGGTGGGCACGGTGCAGCGCGTCCTGGTGGAGGGGCCGTCGCGCAAGGACCAGGCCCAACTCTGCGGGCGGACCGACAACAACCGGGTGGTCAATTTCAACGGCGCCCCGGCCTTGATCGGCCGCTTCGTCGACCTGACAATCACTGAGGGACTGCCCAACTCGTTGCGAGGGGTGCTGGTCCAGAGCGCGGCCGACCCTGATCCGTGACACTGGTGCCAAGCTCGGGCAGCCCCGACAGGCCTCGCCGCGCAACGGCGCCCCCACGGGAGCGAGACGGATAATTCATCCTTCACCCTTCACCCTTCACCCTTCACCCTTCACCCTTCATCCTTCATCCTTCATCCTTCATCCTGAAACTCTTGTCTTCCCAACCCCAATCACTCGACCTCGAACTGGCCCCCGCGGACAACCCGCGGCTCGCCAACCTCTGCGGACCCTTCGAGCAACACCTGCGGCTGATCGAGCGCCGGCTCGGGATCGAGATCAGTAACCGCGGCATGTCCTTTCGGCTCATCGGCGAGGGGGCGGCGGTGCACTTGGGCGACCGGCTCCTGCGCGACCTGTATGCCGACACCCTGGCGGAGGTCTTGAGTCCGGAGGCGATCCACCTGTCGCTGCGCGCGCTCGGCGCGGACGAACTGGCGCTGCCCGCGGACAGCCGATTGCCGGAACTGGTCATCAAGACCAAACGGGGGCTGGTGCGGGCGCGGGGGCCCAATCAGCAGGAATACCTGCACGCCATCGCCCACCACGATATCGCCTTCGGCGTGGGCCCGGCGGGGACCGGCAAGACCTATCTGGCCGTGGCCAGCGCGGTCGAGGCCCTGGAGTCGGACCGGGTGCGGCGCCTGCTCCTGGTGCGCCCGGCGGTGGAGGCGGGGGAGCGGCTCGGCTTCCTGCCCGGGGACCTGGCCCAGAAGATCGACCCCTATCTGCGCCCGCTCTATGACGCGCTGTTCGAGATGCTCGGCTTCGAGAAGGTGAACAAGCTCCTGGAGCGCAACGTGATCGAGGTCGCGCCGCTCGCCTACATGCGCGGGCGCACCTTGAACGACGCCTTCATCATCCTGGACGAGGCCCAGAACACCACGCCCGAGCAGATGAAGATGTTCCTGACCCGCATCGGCTTCGGCTCCACCGCCGTCATCACCGGTGACGTGACCCAGGTGGACCTGCCCCGCGGCCAGCCGTCGGGCCTGCGCCAGGCGGTGGAGGTCTTGAAGGACGTGGACGGCATCAGCTTCACCTTCTTCAATGCCCGGGACGTGGTACGCCATGCCCTGGTGCAGCGCATCGTCCACGCCTACGAGGCCTTCGACCGGCCGGAACCGCTGGGGCGGCCTCAGGCATCCGGGAACAAAGATTTAGCCGCAAATGAACGCAAATGAACGCAAATTCACCTCGTCAGTGGTATCCCCATTCACTCACCGCTCCCACCTGCGGCGCCAGGGCCGGGGGAGCGGGAAGATGTCTCAGCAGCCTGAGATGTGGCACTCGTTGACCCTCGCGGTGACGCTCGCCCAATCGTCAAGCTCCTGTGTTATTTGCGTTAATTTGCGTTCATTTGCGGCTAAGTTTTCTTCTTGGGGTCACCGCGTTGCAACTTGACCTCGACCTTCAGGTGGCCACCGAAGCGCCCGACCTTCCGGTTGCGGCGGACTTCGCCCGCTGGGCCGCCGCGGCGCTGGAGGGTCGCCGGGAGCGGGCGGCCCTGACGATCCGCATCGTGGACCCGGCCGAGGGCCAGGCGCTCAATCTGCGCTTTCGGGGGCAGGACCGGCCGACCAATGTCCTGTCGTTCCCCTTTGAGGCGCCGCCGGGTCTGCCCGCTGGGGCCGGGCTCGACGCCTTGCTCGGGGACCTGGTGATCTGCGCCGCCTTGGTGAGCACCGAGGCCCGGGAGCAGGGCAAGGCGGTCTGCGCCCACTGGGCGCACCTGGTCGTCCACGGCGTGCTGCACCTGCTCGATTACGATCACCTGACCGACACCGACGCGCAACGCATGGAAGGGCTGGAAACGGCCATCCTGATCGGGTTAGGATTTCCGCCCCCCTACCTGGAGACCGCAGCCAACCCATGACGAGCGATCGATCGTCCGACGACTCACGACCGCGCAACTGGTTCGATCGGCTGACGCAGTTGTTCGGCAGTGAGCCGCAAAACCGCGAACAGCTCATTCAACTGCTCAAGGACGCCAAGAGCCGCGCCCTGCTGGATACGGACGCGCTCAGCATGATAGAGGGCGTCCTTCAGGTCTCCGAGTTGCGGGTGCGCGACATCATGGTCCCGCGGGCGGAGATGGTGTATGTCCGGCGCGAGGACAGCCTGGAGCGCGTACTGGAGATCGCGGTCAAGTCCGCCCACTCGCGCTTCCCGGTCATCGGTGACGACAAGGGCGAGGTCGTGGGCGTCATGCTCGCCAAGGATCTCCTGACCTTCTGCGTGGAGACCGGTCGGCGCCCCTTCAACATCCGCGATCTGCTGCGTCCCACCGTCTTTGTCCCGGAGAGCAAGCGGCTCAATGTCCTGCTCAAGGAATTCCGTGCCAGCCGCAACCACATGGCGGTGGTGGTCGACGAGTACGGCAGCGCGGCCGGCCTGGTCACCATCGAGGACGTACTGGAGCAGATCGTCGGCGAGATCGAGGACGAACACGACTACGACGAGGGCGCCGAGATCTTCCGCCGCGGCAAGAACGAGTACAGCGCCAAGGCCCGCACCCCCATCGAGGACTTCAACGCCTATTTCGACACCGACCTTTCGCACGCGGAGTTCGACACCATCGGCGGGCTGGTCGTCAATGCCCTGGGGCACCTGCCCAAGCGCGGCGAAGCCGTCGAGATCGACCCCTTCCGCTTCACCGTGATGCGGGCGGACAGCCGCCGGGTGTATCTGCTGAGCATCGAGCGGCTCGACGTCGAGCCGGAGCCGACGGCGGACATCGAGCCTTAAACCGGATTCCGCAATGAGTCCGCCCCGAGATCGGCGCGTAGTCCCGCAGGACGTAGGATGTAGGATGGGTAGAGCGCAGCGAAACCCATCGTCCCCGCTATCCCGCCCCCACCAGCCCAATCCAGCGCAGCAGCGGTGGCAGCAGCAGCGCCGTGGCGAAGGCCGACAGTGCCATGGCAAGTCCGGAAAAGGCGCCCATCACCGGGCTCACCTGAAAGGCCCGGGCAGTCCCGATCCCGTGTGCGCTCAGGCCCATGGCAAAGCCCTTCACCGCGTCGTCGCGGCACCCCAAGAGCCGCAACAGCCCGGGGCCGAGCACTGCCCCAACGATCCCGGTGCTGACCACCAGCACGGCGGTCAGGGACGGCAGCCCCCCGAGCTTCTCGCTGATGCCCATGGCGACCGGCGCGGTGGCCGACTTGGGGGCGAGCGAGATCAGGGTCACCGGGTCCGCCCCGCACAGGACCCCCAGCCCGACCGCGGAGAGCCCAGCCGTCACCACCCCAACCAGCAGGGCGACCAGGATCGGCAAGGCCAGGGCCCGCAGCCGATCGCGCTGCCGGTAGAGCGGGATGGCGAGCGCCACGGTGGCCGGGCCGAGCAGGAAGTGGACGAACTGGGCGCCGTCGAAATAGGTCTGGTAGCGGGTCCCCGTGAGTTGGAGCAGCCCGATCAGCAGGGCCACGGTGATCGCCACCGGGTTCAACAGCGGACTCTCCCCGCCCAGGCGATAGACCTTGAGCGCCGCCAGATAGCAGACCAGGGTCGCGGTCAGCCACAGCAGCGGCGAGGCCGCCAGATAGACCCAAATCTCGGTCAGCGGCCGGTCATTCATCGCCGTCCTCCCGGCGCCGGGCCAGCAGGCGCTGCATCCCCGCCATGGTCAGCGCCGTGACCGCCAGCGTGATCAGGGTGCCCAGGATCAGGGCCGCGGTGATCGCCGCCCACTGGTCGCGGACCCGCTCCCAATGGATCATGACCCCCACCCCGGCCGGCACGAACAACAGCGACAGATTCGCCAGCAGCGTATCCGCCGTCCGCCCGACCCGTTCGGAGACCTCGCCGCTGCGCCACAGCCAGGCGAGCAGCAACAGCATCCCCAGCACCGGGCCGGGCACCGGCAGGCCGGTGACCAGCACTGCCACCTCCCCGGCAAATTGACAGATCAGGATCAGGGTCAAGGCCTCGAGCAACGCACACCCCCCGCGGGGCCCGGCCCCGGTCGCATCGAACATCAGAGCCGTCATTGGAACCGCAAAGGCGCACCCAATGCAAAGACCGCACGCGCACACAGCGTCGCCGCGGGCTATCCTTGGCGACGAACCTTTGGCAGGAGCAGCCCATGCGATTTTTCAACAATGCCGGTCCGGTCAACTGCGCAGACCACTACTGTCTGGACCCGCTCGCGCGGATCGACCTGGAGGGGATCGAGTCCTTGATCGGACAGAAACGCTACTTCGTCCTCCACGCCCCGCGCCAAACCGGCAAGACCTCTTCCCTGCTGGCCCTGATGGCCCACCTGAACCGGGAGGGCCGTTACCGCTGTCTCTATATCAACGTGGAACCGGCCCAGGCCGCGCGCGAGAACGTACCGGGCGCCATGCAGGCGATCCTGAGCGGGTTGGGCAGCCGGGCGCGGCAACAGGGTGATCCCTATCCGGGCGAGATCTGGCCCGCCGTCCTGGCCGAGGCCGGCGCCTACGACGCCTTCGGCGAGGTTCTCACCCGTTGGGCCGTGCACAGCGACCGGCCGCTGGTGCTCCTGATCGACGAGATCGATGCCCTGATCGGCGACACGCTGGTGGCGGTCCTACGCCAACTGCGCGCCGGTTACGACAGGCGCCCTGAAACCTTCCCGCAGACCGTGGTCCTGTGCGGGGTACGCGACGTGCGCGACTACCGTATCCACTCCGCCCGCTCGCAAGAGATCATCACCGGCGGCAGCGCCTTCAACATCAAGGCCGAGTCCATCCGCCTGGGCAACTTTACCGCCGCCGATGTGGCCGCCCTGTACCGCCAGCATACCGAGGAAACCGGCCAGACCTTCACGGCGCAGGCCCTCGCCTTGATCTGGGACCTGACCCACGGCCAGCCTTGGCTCGTCAATGCCATCGGCTATCAGCTCTGCTTTCGTGACCCAACCACCCGCGAGCGCACCGTCACCATCACCGCCGAATTGGTCGAGCAGGCCAAAGAGGTCCTGATCGCGCGCCGCGACACCCACCTCGACCAGCTCGCCGACAAGCTCCGCGAGCCGCGGGTGAGACGCATCGTCGAGCCGATGCTCACCGGGGGCGAGGTCCAGCACTCCGCACACGAGGACGATGTGCAATACGTCACCGATCTGGGCCTGGTCAGCCGCGCCTCCGGGGTGCTGGAGATCGCCAATCCCATCTATCGCGAGATCATTCCCCGGCAATTGACCTATGTGCAACAGATCGATTTCGAGGCGCAATATCAGAGCACCTGGTACATCGGCCCCGACGGGCGCCTGAACCTGGCCAAGCTGATCGCCGCCTTCCAGGTCTTCTTCCGCGAACACTCCGAGCACTGGATCGAGCGCTTCGACTACAAGGAGGCTGGTCCCCAATTGTTGCTCCAGGCCTTCCTGCAGCGTATCGTCAATGGCGGGGGGCGCATCGAGCGGGAATATGGGCTAGGACGGATGCGCACCGACCTTTTCATCCTCTGGCCCTTTGGCGCGGGCCATGTGCAGAAGGCGGTGCTGGAACTGAAGATTCTGCACAAGGGGCTGGCGCAGACCATCGCCGCTGGGTTGGCGCAGACCTATGAGTATCGGGACCGCTGCGCCGCGGATGAGGCACATCTGCTGATCTTCGACCGCGGCAGGCGGGCCTGGAGCGAGAAGGTGTTTCGTCGCAGCGAGCAATTCCGGGGGGTTGGGATCGAGGTCTGGGGCATGTAGGGCGTCATTCGATGCCCTTCCCAGGCATTTCTTGCGTTACTCTATCACTTAGACAGACGGGCTCGTGCAAGTCACCCAGAGGGACCCTTCCCCAGGATACACAGCAATGAACACAGACCCTGCCATGCAAGACGCATTGAATCAGTACCTAAGCCGCCTGCGGGCCGCGTTTCCGACCTTCGTGACTTTCGGCGAAGGAAGTAAGGATCTCGACTCGGAGGAGCGGAGAGACAAGATCGAACTGGTTGAGGTCTTCCAGAACGAGGTTGCCCCTTCGCTCAAGACGCTGCCCAACGACGAGGGCGCCCTGGCCCAGACCGGTGCTGATGTCATCGCCTTGTTTACCCGTAAGTTGAGTAACGGCGCTCCGCAGTATCTCGTCGGCTATCGTTACACTGGACCCCTGCAAAAGCTCACCGCGAGCGATCGCGCCAGATTCGCCTCCCTGACCGCGGATTTGCTGTACGGTGATGATCCACTTGCGGAGCGTGTGGACCGGTTCGTGCCGGGCCTGCGGGCGCTGCTGGCGGACAGTGCCCCGGCCACGGGCTGGTCGGCGATGTCGCGCAGCGTCACCAGCTTCCTGCTCATGGTGTCGGACCCGAGCCGGCACGTCATTATCAAGACCAGGGAATTCAATCGCGCCCTCAAGGCATACGGCCATGAGCCCATGCCCAACCGCGCCTTGACCGGCGAGGACTATCTGTCCGTCCAGTCCTGGCTGTTCGGCCTGCGCGACGCCATGAGGGCAGCGGGACTCGGACCGCGGGACCTGATCGACGTACAAACCCTGATCTGGGTCGGCGACGTGAATTACAGCCAGGACGAAACGAATCGGCAGTATTGGGTCCTGGGCGCCTACTGGTACAATAAAGACGACATGACCCAAACCTTCGTCACCGAAGGTCGCTGGGAAAATGGGTTTGATGATCAGTACGAAGAAGAAGTGAAGCAGGTACGCGTAGGCGACCGGGTGGCCATCAAGAGTACAAACACAAGAAAGAAGGATCTGCCCTTCAACGGTCACGGATGCAGCGTCTCCTGCATGAATATCAAGGCCGTCGGCACCGTCACTAACAACCCGGACGATGGGCATAACCTGAAGGTCGAGTGGGACGCCGACTTCGAGCCGGTCACGATCTATCGTAATACCTATTGGCTTGTGATTCAACGCGTCCAGGACAAACAGCAAATCGATTGGATATTTAATGGGGTTCCGCAGCCGCTGAACGAACCGGAAGCCTACTATCAGGCTAGGGCCCAACAGGAAAATCAGCCGCCCGGCGACCCGGGCGCTGCCCCTGTGAACCTTGCGGACGGTGTCATGACCGCCATCAACACCGACACCCCAGTAAACCGCATCTATTACGGTCCACCCGGGTGCGGTAAGACATTCCGACTACAGGACAAGCTGATGCCCGAGTATCGGGACGAGCGAGGGGCTCGCTATCGCTTCGTCACCTTCCACCCCTCCATGAGCTACGAGGAGTTCGTCGAAGGGTTGCGCCCCATTATCGACGAGACCACCAAGGAACTGAGGTACGAGGTCAAACCCGGCATCTTTCGAGAGATCTGCGAGCTGGCCGAAAAGGACCCGGGGCACCGTTATGCCCTGTTCATCGACGAGATCAACCGTGCCAATATCGCCAAGGTGCTGGGCGAGCTGATCACCCTGATCGAGCCGGATAAGCGGATTCGCGCCGACGATGGCCAACGCGGTATACACCTGATCCTTCCCTACTCCCGACTTTCATTCGGCGTGCCAGCCAATCTCGACCTCTACGCCACCATGAACAGTGCGGACCGCTCCATCGCCTTGCTGGACACGGCGCTACGCCGCCGCTTCCAGTTCGAGGAAGTCGGCCCGGACCCGGACCTGCTGCCCACGGATGTCGAGGGGATCGACTTGGCCGCACTCCTGAAGACCCTCAACGAAAGGATCGAACTGCTGGCCGATAGAGACCACCGGCTTGGTCACGCCTATTTCATGGGCGTCGCAACGCTGGCCGACCTCGACCGGGTGTTTGCGGAACACGTTTTGCCGCTGCTTGTCGAGTACTTCCACGACGATTGGGGCCAAATCGCCCTGGTGCTCGTCAATCGCACGCTCGGGCGGAGCGAGTTCGTCACCACCATGGAGTTGAACCCAGGGCAGGTGTTCGGCAAGGGCTGGGAGGCGTACGCGGCTCGCCGATCCGAGGTCTTGCTGCGTCACCGCTTGGTTTCTGAGTTCACTCAGGCGATGTATCTCGGTCTACTCGCTTGAGCGGTCATCACCTCGTCGTTCGCGAGCACCAAACCATCTGGCTCGCACCCAAGGGGCCGTTGTCGCGCGCGGCCTACGCGGCCTATCTCGCCCGCATCCCGATGCTGCCGAGCGGCGTGCTGACGCCAGTCCACGAGGGATTGCGCACCGGCTCCCACTGCGGCCTGATTCAGGCGGGGCTATGGACCTTGGAAATCCTGCCGAAGATTTTCGACCTTGAGGGACCGCTGCCCGACCGGGGCGCATTGGTGCGGATGCTCGCCGCCTGTTTCGATATCCCGATCTGGCTGGACGGCACGGTCCGCGCCAACCTCGCAGACGACTTGCTCACGGTCGTCATCCGCGCCTATCTGGAGGAAGCCCAGCGTCAGTTACGGCAGGGTTGGATCAAATCCTATGTCGATCAGGAAGACCGGCTGACCCGACTCAGAGGACGACTCAATCTCAGCGAGCAAGTGCGGCGCGGACGTGCCGCGGCCCATCGGCTGCACTGCGTCTTCGACGAACTCACGGTCGACAACGATTTGAACCGAGTGGTTCGCGCCGCGCTCGTCCTTGCCCGAACCCGGCTTCCGGTCGGTTCCAGGCTCAGAATCCAGGCCGATCAACTCGACTTGGCCCTGGCCGACGTTGGGCAACTTCTGCCGGACGCAGCGCTAAGGACTCGACTCCCGCACCACCGACTGGTGCGGCGCTACGATCGCCTCCTGTTGATGGCGTCCTGGCTCCTGCGCCTGTTGGGTCCCGACGTTCATGGCGGTCCGCAGGGGGGCCTGGGTCTGACCTTCGACATGAATCGGCTTTTTCAGAAGACCGTCTCGATAGCCTTGGAGGCGGCCATCCGACGGCATCCGTTGCGGTCGCGTCTGCGCCTGAGCCGTGAGCGACCGGTGCGACCGCTGGTAACAGATGCATCCGATACTGGACGCTTCATGATGATGCCGGACCTTTGCCTATGGCTGGATGAGACGTTGATCGCCATCCTGGATACCAAGTGGAAACGGCTGTCGCCCTCCCAGGATGAGCACAAGGCCGGCATTTCCCAGGCGGATCTCTACCAGTTGCTCGCCTATGGCTACACCTACGGCTGCAAACGTTTGGCGCTCATCTACCCTCACCACCCCGAAATGAAAGACTGGACCCTTCCCCGGTTCGCTTATTGCTCCCCAGCGGGGGCAGACATCGCCCTCCAGGTCGCAGCCTTTGACCTGGATGAGTCCAGGAGTGCGGCTGAAAAACTACTGGACCAGCAGATTTGAGGATTATCCCATGCGCTTCTTCAACAACGCCGGCCCGGTGAACTGCGCCGACCATTACTGCCTGGACCCGCTGCATCGGATCGACCTGGACGCGATCGAGTCGCTGATCGCGCAGCAGCGCTATTTCATCCTCCACGCCCCGCGCCAGACCGGTAAGACCTCCTCCCTGTTGGCCTTGGCGCACCATCTGAACGCCGGCGAGCGTTACCGCTGTATCTACACCAACGTCGAGCCGGCCCAGGCAGCGCGTGAGGACGTGGCCGGGGCCATGCGGGCGATCCTGAGCGGACTGGCG
Organism: uncultured Thiodictyon sp.; assembly: GCF_903828115.1. Classification (GTDB taxonomy): domain Bacteria; phylum Pseudomonadota; class Gammaproteobacteria; order Chromatiales; family Chromatiaceae; genus Thiodictyon. The sequence continues at coordinate 10,959 of NZ_CAIKKU010000016.1, forward strand.
AGTTGGGCACGGCACCTCGCGGGCGACCCCTATCCGGGCGAAATCTGGCCCGGCGTGCTGGCCGAGGCCGGCGGCTACGATGCCTTCGGCGAGGTCCTTAGCCGCTGGGCCATGCACAGCGACCGGCCGCTGGTGCTCCTGATCGACGAGATCGACGCCTTGATCGGCGATACCCTGATCGCTGTGCTGCGCCAACTGCGCGCCGGCTATGCCAAGCGCCCCGCCGCCTTTCCTCAGACCGTGGTCCTGTGCGGGGTACGCGATGTGCGCGACTACCGCATCCATTCCGCCCGCTCGCGTGAGATCATCACCGGCGGAAGCGCCTTCAACATCAAGGCCGAGTCGATCCGCCTGGGCAACTTCACGGCCGCCGATGTGGCCGCCCTCTACCGTCAGCATACCGTCGACACCGGTCAGTCCTTTACCCCGGAGGCCATTGCCCTGATCTGGGACCTGACCCGCGGCCAGCCCTGGTTGGTCAATGCCCTGGGCTACCAACTCTGCTTCCGCGACCCGCTCACCCGTGAGCGCTCGGTGATCATCACTGCGGCGCTGGTCGAGCAGGCGAAGGAGACCCTGATTGCGCGCCGCGACACCCACCTCGATCAGCTCGCCGACAAGCTGCGGGAGCCGCGGGTGCGCCGGGTCATCGCCCCCATCCTGGCCGGCGACGACGCTCCGGGTCAGTTGCCGGTGGATGACGTGCAATATGTCCGGGATCTGGGTCTCATCACCATCGACGGCCAGTTCGAGATCGCCAATCCCATCTATCGTGAGGTCATCCCGCGGGAGCTGACCTACACCACCAGCCTGACCATCACCGAGCAGCCGGCCTGGTACATCGGCCCCGATGGCCGTCTGGAGCTATCCAAACTCATCGCCGCCTTCCAGGTCTTTTTCCGCGAACACTCCGAGCACTGGATCGAGCGTTTCGACTACAAGGAAGCCGGTCCGCAATTGCTGCTCCAGGCCTTCCTGCAGCGCATCGTCAATGGCGGCGGTCGCATCGAGCGCGAATATGGATTGGGGCGGATGCGCACTGATCTGCTGATCCTGTGGCCCTATGGCGTTGATCAGGTTCAGAAGGCCGTGTTGGAGTTGAAAATCCTGCACAAGGGACTGGCGCAGACCATCGCAAGCGGATTGGCGCAGACCTATGCGTATCGGGACCGCTGCGCCGCGGATGAGGCCCATCTGCTGATCTTCGATCGGAGCGGGCGGGACTGGAGCGAGAAGGTCTTTCGGCGTAGCGAGCAATTCCAGGGGGTTGGGATCGAGGTCTGGGGTATGTAGGGCAGGATTGGGTTTCGCTGCGCTCTACCCACCACCGATGGGTTTCGCTGCGCTCTACCCAATCTACCCTTACTCATGGGGACACCTCCGATTTTTCGGGACACACTCGCAAGTAAAGCACCTGCGGGCCGAACCATGAGGGTCCCCACCTTTTTTTGCCCGCCCGGGGCGCCCACCGCGGGGCACGGAGCTCGCCCGCCGA
>NZ_CAIKKU010000017.1 GCF_903828115.1 uncultured Thiodictyon sp.
GTTGTCGTTGTCGTAATCGAATAATCCGACAACGACAACGACAACGACAACCGGTCCGTGAGAACGTCCCGTAGCTGTAGGGTACGTATCGCGTACCCGGCTCCGGCGGTCGTGGCGCTTGGCGGGTACGCGATGCGTACCCTACGAAATATGCGTTAACACATCAGTTCTGATCGGACCCTTCTCGCGACACCGCGCGGCGCTGGGGCAAGCATTCGCCCGGGATCCGCTCCAGGCCCGCTCCGTCGGCTGGGTGCCAAAAAAATTTGCATTTCAGGGACTTCTACCCGCGCGAAAACGAGAGGCAATGCCGATACGTCCATTTATCAAAACAACCCTGCCGCAGTCGCGCGAAGCACTGGTCGGTGGGCGGTGCCGGTGTCTCCGGATAGGCACCCAAGGGGTCGGCCAAACCTCTCACATAGGATGTCCGCGGCGCGGTGCACGGATCGCGGGCGGCATCGGATCAGTTTCATGGGGCAAGCAGCCCATGGGCCATCCCGGGCGCCGCCTCAGGACTACGGTGGGGCCTACACGGGGCCTGAGGTTGGGTCGGAGGTCGGCGCCGGGGAAACACCGTCAATGCCCGGTTGTTGGCTTGCTCAGCCCATGGTCGTGGTCTCTCGCTCAGTGCCGTGGGGCGCTCAGGCGCCCGCGACGGCCCGTTGGTCGAACAGTTTTTCCGCCTGGAACAGGCGCCCGTGCGCATGGTGCCAGAGGGCTTTGGCGAGCTTGCGCATGAGCTCGACCACCTGTTTACCCTTGATCGCCCCGGGGCGGGCGGTTTTGGCCTTGAACCACTTGGCCACCACCGGCTCGTTGGCAATCAGGCGCAGTGCGGCGAAGTAGAGATAAAAGCGGGCCACCGCGGGACCCCGCTTGGTGATCTTCAGCCGCCCTTTGTGTTTGCCGCTGCTGCGTTCGGTGAGGTTGAGCCCCAGCCCCTTACAGTAGCTGTCGGCATCGGGGTAGCTCAGCGGACTGCCCTGCGCGGCGAGCAGCACGGCACTGGTTACCGGCCCGACGACGCTGCGCAGGCTGGCGAGCGCGGGGTCGCCCGCCACCGCCTGCTCGATCAGCTTCTCGATGCGACGCAACTCCGTGTGGGTGTCCACCACCGCCTTGGCCTGCCAGCGCAGCAACTCACGCTCCTCCAGGATGCAGGGCATCCCCACCGTGTGGCCAGCACTGTCCAAGAGCGCCTCGATTTTCGCGGCGGCCAGTCCGGGACGCCCGATCTTTTGCATCAGCGTGCGCGCCTGTCCTTCCAAGGCATGCACCTGCGCCGGCCCGCCATAGGCGGCGATCAGGTGGTGCAGCGTCACGCTATCGAGATCCAGCAGCGTCAGGGCCTCGGGCCAATGCCGACTCAACAACGCCTCCAGACGATTGAGTTCCTGCTGATGGCGCGCCTTGCACTGATGCAGCATCTTCAGTTGGGCGGTGAGGGCGCGGCGGTGGGTATCGGCTTGCAGCCACTCCTGGCTGTGTCCCAGATCATGCAACTCCGCGATGATGTCGGCCGCCTTGGGGTCATGCAGACTGGGTACGCCGTCAAAGACTTCCGCCGCGTCATGCACCCGCTTGGCACTGACCCGGTAGAGCGTCGCGCCCAGTTGCCCCAACTGCCAGCGCAGCGCATCGCCGTAGGTGCCGCTGGATTCCATGACCGCCGCCACCGGCCCCGCCGCGATCAGCCGCCCGAGCCCTGTCAGCACCGTCGGCGTCTCCTCTGGATGCTGCCACTTCACGCGCACCAGCGGGTCCTCATCGGCGACCCGCAGGCAGGCCACGAAATCGTGTTTGGCCACGTCCACGGCGAACACCAGACACCGCCCGGCGACCTGCGTCGCCAGCGCATCCCAGTCCACGCCCTTGCATTCGACGCTGTGATATCTACCCTTACTCATGGGGACACCTCCGATTTTTCGGGACACACTCGCAAGTAAAGCACCTGCGGGCCGAACCATGAGGGTCCCCACCTTTTTTTGCCCGCCCGGGGCGCCCACCGCGGGGCACGGAGCTCGCCCGCCGA
>NZ_CAIKKU010000018.1 GCF_903828115.1 uncultured Thiodictyon sp.
GCGACGATCTGGCGCAACACCTCATACTGTCCCTCGTTGATCTTCTTTGGCCGACCACCTTTCGACATCGTTGCGCGCCTCGTTCTTGTAAACTCGCGCAAGAATATCGGCCAGGTAGATTTTGTCTATACCCTCTCAGGGTGCCGAAGCCCATGCCCAGGCCGGTGTCCATGAATTCACACAAGAGCGCCGCGGTAAAGACCATGAGCACGGTACCCGGGACCAGGGCAACGGGATAGGGGGCGCCCGTCCACTCGGCCAGCCAGACGCCCTCCCAGTGGCCTTGGGTCAGCAGCAGGGCCAGCGAGATGCACAGCAGCGCAAGCCACAGGAGCAGGCGGCGCAGATGCGCCGGGGCGAAGGGTGCGGGGCGATCCATGGGGTCTCCGGGTCGGCGGGCGGCACGCGATTATGCGCAAAGCGAGATCCGAATGCGCCGGGTTTCCATCCTGGCCGCATCAGGAGCGACGCCGGTCGGTCACCGCAAACAGGGCTTGGCATGGGAGCGCGATAACGGTTACCATCGAAAGCGGCGACGGAGTGGAACCAAACGCATCAGCAAATAAGTTATAGCTAATAGCTGGGCGCCACTCAACGTCTGCTTATATTCTAACGTAAAGCGGTCTTCATCATACTGCCGGCCAACCGCCTGGGGCCGCGGCCGTGCGCCCGTGCGGCCTGGGGCGCCGCTCATGGCGCATCGGGGCGCAACGATATCAAGACCGGCGAGCGATATGGAGGAAACATTCAGTCTCGCGATAGACGGGCATCCCAACCTCAGTCACATTCGGAGTCTACATATGGCGCGTATCGTCATCCTCGGCGCCGGTATTGCCGGCCACACGGTGGCCAGATACCTGGGCAAGTGGGTCGGCCGCTCTACAAGAAACTCAACATCGATTTCCGCCTGGCCGGGGCCCTGTCCATTCACCCCGAAGGCGACACCGAACACGCCAAGCCCTTTGTCACGATCCAATATGCGGACGGCGGGCGCGCGGGGCAGACCGAGGCCGTCGAGTATGACTACCTGGTCAATGCCACCGGACCCAAGTTGAATTTCGCCGCCACCCCCGGGCTGGGCCCAGAGGCCGGCTACACCATGTCCGTCTGCACCCCCCCCACGCGCTGGAGGCAAATCGCCGCCTGCAGGCCGCCATCACGGCGATGAAGAACGGTCAGGACCAGACCTTCGTCATCGGTACCGGACATGGCATGTGCACCTGCCAGGGCGCGGCCTTTGAATACATTTACAACGTCGACTACACCCTGCGTCAGGCCGGGGTGCGGGAGCGGGCGCGCCTGATCTGGCTCAGCAACGAGTATGAGCTGGGCGACCTCGGCATGGGCGGTATGCACGTCGCCAACAGCGGCTACGTGACCAACAGCAAGCTCTTCGCCGAGTCGCTGATGGCCGAACGGGGGGTGGAGTGGATTACCCGCGCCCATGTCACCAAGGTCGAACCCGATACGATCCACTATGAGCAGCTCGACGGCACCTACCACGAACTGCCCTTTGATTTCGCCATGCTGATCCCGCCCTTCGCGGGGGTTGGGCTCAAGGCGTGCGACCGCGCGGGCACGGACATCACCGCGACCGTCTTCGCCCCCAACGGCTTCATGACCACACCGCCTCGATGGCGGAGGCGGGCGCGGTCTGTGTAGCCTCGACCGGCGCCCACCTCTTCAAAGGGAGCGCCGCCAGCATTGCCGTCTTCCCCGTCGTGCCCGACCGCGACACCTACCCTCAGTATGGACGCGATGTCGATCTCACCTTTTTCGAGGTCGGGCTCGCCGGGCACTGGATGAAGTTCCTCCTGCATCATGTCTTCATCTATCAGGCCAATCTCCGTCCGGGGTGGTCCCTCCTCCCCGATTGATGCGTCCCCTGTCCACCTTCAGCGAGGCACTATGCGATGACCGGCGAAACCCACGAGCCCTACCGCCAGGATTACTATCCCCCGATCCCCACCGGATTCACCAAATACCGGCGGACCTCCATCATCTGGCAGTTCTTCCGCTTCATTGCCATCAATGTCAAGATCCTCAAGGTCATGACGAAATCCATCCAGACGAGCGCAAGTCAGCGATGACTGCCGGGCCCAGCGCGGCCGGCAACCCCCACCAGTAAGCCCCCGGCTGGCCCGGCCGCTGCGACGTCATGCAGGGCCTTGATCATCACTCCGGCCACAGGCCCTTGCGGCAGCCCGTCGCGGCCTGGGGGCCGCTCCTAC
>NZ_CAIKKU010000019.1 GCF_903828115.1 uncultured Thiodictyon sp.
AAGCGTATTGCACAAATGGCGGTCAGGCATGATCAACGGCGTAGCGATATCGAGCGGCGTTACAAGATAGCCTAGCCAGGCTAGTTGAAAAGCGGCCAGAATTCAAGTTAACAAAGTAGAACTAATGGCAGCGACCCGTTTAGCCCCCAACTCGATCCTCCTCCACCAAGGGGAGAGAGGCCGAAGACCGACGGGTTGCGCTGAGGCAGCAGCCGGTGGTCGCGGGGGGGGGTGGCTGCCATGGCTCCAAGACCGGCCACCCCCGGACCATGAGCCTGGAGAACGCCGTTCTCACGCCAAGGCGCCATGCTCGCCAAGAAATACAATAGGGTAGATAAGGTCACCAGATCACCCGCCGGGTGAATGGACTAAGGCAGATAGGGCGCTGAAAAACCTTGGCGAGCTTGGCGCCTTGGCGTGAGACGTTTCGGGACTTGGCTTGCAGCCGCGCTGCGGGGCCGCGGTAACCTGCGACGTTGCGGCAGTTTGCGCGGCCTTGTCGCGGCTGAAGCCGCTCCCACAGCGTCGCTGCGCGACCTTTGCGGTGGCCGCGGCAGGGTCGGCTAGTGGACGAGCGCTAGGGGGTCACCGACCTGGATGGCCTGGCGGGCGGCCTCGCCGCCTTTGATCTCCAGGATGTAACCGACGGCGGTGGAGGTACTGGGGTAGGTGGGGCAGTCCTGCTGACGGCAGGGCTGGGCCTCGGGGACGATCTGAAGCAGGGTCCCGGCGGCGTCGAAATACAGCAGGTCCAGGGGGATCAGGGTGTTTTTCATCCAGAATTCGGCGCGGGCCGGGGGCTGGATGAAGAGCATCCCCTGGTCGGCGGGCAGGTGCCGACGGAACATCAGGCCGCGCTGGCGCTCCTCTTGCGTCTGCGCCAACTCCACCTGGAAGGCGGCGGGGCCGACCCGGACCCTGGCCTGTTCCGCGGCGTGCAGGTCCCCGGCTATCGGGAGGCCGAGGCACAGGCCGAGCAATGCGGCGATGGGCGCTGCGTGTCGGCGGCCGGGGGCTAAGGAATGGTTCAGTAATAGGCTAAACAAGTTCATTAGAGAGTGCCTGTCGCGTCGTTGTCGTTGTCGTTGTCGAAATTCAGGTTATCGTAGTGGCCCGGATTCTCTGGCACCGCAAATTTCATCGTTCTTTCGATTACGATTACGACAACGACAACGACAACGACAACGCTCATTGGTGAAGTAAAGGCCCTTTCTCGGGCGCGCCCCATCAATGCTGACACCGCGCGCAATAGAAGCTGGACCGCTGTCCAATGCGCTGCTCGCGCAGCGCCGTGCCGCAGGTGGGGCAGGGTTCCCCGGTGCGGCCGTAGACGCGCAGCAAGCGCGCGAAATAGCCGGGGTTGCCGTCCTCCTGCACATAGTTGCGCAGCGTAGTGCCGCCCTGGACGATGGAGGCCTTGAGTACGGTCCTGATGGTCTCGGCCAGGCGTAGGTAGCGCGGGAGCGCGATGCGGTTGCAGGCGCGGGCCGGGTGGATGCCGGCCAGGAACAGGGATTCGCTGGCATAGATATTTCCTACCCCGACCACCACGGTCCCGTCCATGATGAGGGATTTGACCGCCACCCGCCGGCCCCGGCTCTGGGCGAAGAGGTGGGCGCCGTCGAATCCGTCTTCCAGTGGCTCGGGGCCCAGGTCGCGCAGCAGCGGGTGCCGGGTCGCGGCCAGGGCGGGCGGGTCCGGGGTCCAGATCAGGAGGCCGAAGCGGCGGGGGTCGTGCAGGCGCAGCGCGCGGCCGTCGGTGAGCACCAGGTCGACGTGGTCGTGCCGGGTCGGCGCCAACCCCGCGGTCACCAGGCGCAGGCTCCCGGACATGCCCAGGTGCAGGATCAGGCAGCCGCCGCCGACCTCGACCAGCAGGTACTTGGCGCGCCGCGTGAGCCCCCCGATCGACAGGCCCGCCAGGCGTTCGGGCAGGTCGGCGGGGATGGGCAGGCGCAGGCGCGGCTGCCGCACCACCAGGCGCTCGATCCGCCGGCCCTCGAGGTGGGGGCGGATGCCGCGCAGCGTGGTTTCGACCTCCGGGAGTTCGGGCACCCTCAGTACCTGCGCAGTGAGGGCGTGATCTCGGCCTTTCCCTTGGTCTCCGGCCCGACCCCCGGGTCCGCCCGCGCGGGGTCCGGCGCCGCGTCCGGTGCGAAGGGGTCGATGCCGAATCCCGCGGGCGGTGCCTTGTAGGGTTCGGCGCCGAAGCCGGCGCCTGGTTCGCCATCCGCGTCCGGTTGGTCGGACTGGTCCCGGTCCGGGCTCAGGCGGACCACCGGCGGGGTCTCCAGGGGGGCGTCCGGGGCGGGGTCCGCCGTGACCGCGGGCGCGAGCGGGTCCGGCACCGGGGTGTTGGGCGCGGTACTGCCGACAGCCGGCATGAGGGGGCCGGGCGGCACCGCAACGCGCATCGGCGCGCCGTCGGCCGGGGCGAGCGGCGGGCCCGGGTCGATGGCGGTCGGGTCCAGTTCCAGCAGCAGCCCATCGCCCAGGACATAGCGCAGCCGCTGATCCAGCCGGGTCCAGCGGCGGCGATCCGCGGACACCAGCAGGCGCAGCGTGGTGCCGTCCCCGAACCTGACCTGGAGCGGCTCGCCGCTCAGGTCACCGGTCATGGGCTCCAGACGCTCGGCCGTCAGCCCGGCCAGTGTCTTCAGGGAGGCGCCGGCCAGGGGGACCCCGTTGAGTGTGGCGTAGACCGGCGGGGCGGCGCGGGGCAGGAGTTGGCGCGAGCAATAGTCGATG
>NZ_CAIKKU010000020.1 GCF_903828115.1 uncultured Thiodictyon sp.
GAAGAGGGCGGGGAGCCAATCTACGTACAAGCTCGAGGCTTCAGGGTCCGACGGCTTCCCGGGCACGCTCCGCAACATCCGTGTATCCACCATCCCTGTCAATCCCTGGAACAGAGCATACAAGGGTCCGCTGTGCGGACCCGCGACCTCCCATCCGGCAGGGTGGCCGGAGTCATGATCAAGCCCCCAGCCGCCGCCGCGGGGGCTCTTGTTCGATTGTTCAACAAATATGTTGATTTGTTAACGCACCCTCAGAACCCGAGCAACCCGCGATAGGACAGCAGGGTCCGCCGCAGTGCCTCAGACCCCCGGTGCGCCGCCGTCTGGATGCGTGAGCGCAGGCGTCGGCGCAGCCCTCGGCTCGGACCCAGGCCCGCCCGACTCACCCGGTAACCGAGGAACACCGCCGGCTGTGCCGCCGCCTCGATCCGGTCGTGGCGCGGGTTCAGGGTCAAACCGCGCTCCGCGGCGAGCCAGTCGGCGGCCTTGATCATAAATCCGCCCAAGACCGGCCCGTCGATGTGGGTTTGCGCGCGCAAGGCCATGTTCTGCAACGGGCCGGCGACCTCGGGACGAAACGAGGCGGGCGGAATTGTGATCAAGGCCCCAGTCGGCCACCGCGGCGCGGGCGGCCGTCAGGCGCTCCGCGCTCTCGGCGAATAGGACGAAATCGTCCATGTAGCGCAGGTAGCCCGGGAGCTTGAGTTCCCGCTTCACGAACTGATCCAGCCCATCCAGGTAGAAGGCGCCCGCCCACTGGCTGAACCAGGAGCCGAGCGGCAGGCCGGTGCGCGGCGGCAGCGGCAGCACCCCCGGGCCCAGGGCGACGCGCGCCAGCTCGCTGCGGTAGACCGACTCGCCGGAGCGCAGAATCTGCCGGATCAGCCAGCGTACCCGGCGGTCGCGCAGTTCCCGGAACAGGAGGCGCTCGAGCGTCTCATGGTCGATCGAGGGGAAATAGCGCCGGATGTCCAGGTGCAGCCGGAACGCAAAGCGGCGGTTGGCCGCCAGAAAGGCCAGTATCGCCTGGTGCACGCCGGTACCGGGGCCGCGCGTGAAGTGGGTGGCGAGGTAGCGCCGCTCGAAATGGGGGCCGATGGCACCCAGCAGCGACCGGTGCACGATGCGGTCGCGCACCGCCGGGGCGGCGATCAGGCGCGGCTTGGAATCGTGGATCAGGCGCAGGCCCCAGGGGCGGGGGCGGTAGAGGCCCGCCAGGAGTTCGCGGCTCAGGGCCATGATGTCGCGGTCCGCGTCCAGTTCATCGGCGGCCATGGCGGGTCCGCGCCGCTTGCCGGTGCGCACCGCCCGGTAGGCCAGCCACAGTGCATCAGGCGCGGCGAGGGCGTCGAAGAGCCCGCGCGGCAAGGTCTTCATGGGCGCCTGGAGTCCAAGGCTTCAGCCTTGGAGGGCGCCAAGGCTGAAGCCTTGGACTCCGGGGGCAGGGAACGCGGTTGGCGAGCGGGGCGGCCGGGTGGTGAGGCGGCCCGCCCGGACTGTCGGCGCCGGGGCCTACCGGAGCGGGCGGGCCGGGGAAGGGGCGCGGTGCGCCCCGGCGGGACTGCCTGGCGCCCGGCGCACAAGCCTGGGCGGCAGGTTGGCGGCCGGAACCACGCACACAACGCAACCCGATGTTCTGATTCCGGTTTTCTGGCGCGTTCCGGTTCCGGTCCGCAGCGCGCAGGTGCCGGGGCTCGTTGTCGTAGAGTGCCAGGGTGATGAGATCCAGCAGGGCCATCGACTTGGCGCACAACTCGACGCTCAGTGCGTCGTGCTGGGCGCCGAACCCACCCAGCACCCAGGCGGCCAGGTCGAAGCTGTGGACAAAGAGCGGGGCCGGGGCCTTGTCGATCTCGTCGATCAGGAGCACGCACTCGCCGTCGTGCTCGTAGGCCTGCCACAGCTTGCCCTGGTGCAGATAGCGCGGGTCGGTGCGCTTGGGCGGGATCGCCGCCGCGTCTGGGTCGGCACGCAACGGCAGCGAGGCGAGATAGGCGTCGCGCAGGTAGGCGACGGCGTCGAAGTCGTAGCGCAGGTCCCGGGCGCTGCTGTCCGAATGCAATGGACGTAGTGTCTGGGCTCGGTCCGTTCCAGGGTCTGGTCAATGCGGCGCTGCAGGCCGCCCGGGTCGCTGCCCGGCCAGTCCGGTGGCCACTGGATACAGGCGCCGATGAAGATGCGAAAGGACGCGGGGACCTGCGCGTGGCCGAGCAGGTCCAGCAGTCCCCGCTTCCGCTGCGCGAGCCAGTCCGGCAGTTGGGCCGGGGTGAACCCCGGGCCGGGCTCCAGGAGCCACGACAGGGCGATGACGACCTTGTCCTTGGCGTCCGGGGGGACCACCGGGATCGCCTCCAGCGCAGCGCGCAGCGGGCGGACCTGGGTGACGCTCAGATCCTGGTTGAATTGGTCGGCCACCTCGTCGCGGACCCTGGTGCCGGCGCTCATGGTCAGCGGGAAGGGGCGCGTTTCGACGGTGATCCTATGGTCGCGATAATAGACCTCGACATGGCGCCGGACCTGCTCCGGAAAGTCGTGCACACAGGCCTGGGCGTCGCCGCAGACCCCGTAGAAGGTGAGACTGCGCGCGGGCACCTCGTGGATCTTCCCGGTGACCTGGCGCTTCTCGGTCGCGCGCCCGAGCAGCAGGCGCAGCAGCAGTGCGTGGATCTGGGCGATGACCCGGGCGTCGCCGTCGCCCAGGCGCAGCCGGATGCCGTGACCGCCGAGCCACAGGTGGGTACCCTCGGGGGTGCCCAGGCGGCTGAACACGGCCGCGGGTTCCGCCGTCCCGGCGGCCATCCGGGTCATCAGGTCCAGCGTGTGCCCGAGGCTGGACAGCAGCCCGGTCGGTTTGGTGAGCTGAATGAGCAGGATCTGGGTCAGGGGGCGCAGCCGTGTCCAGAGTCCCGTTCGGTCTTCGCCCAGGGAACCGGGGTGCGCGGGGCGCCCAACAGGCGGGCCAGGTGGGCGGTGACCAGGGTGACGTGGCTGCGGGCGCTGATCGCGAGCGCCGGATCGGCGGGGGCGACGACCAGGGGCCGCTCCAGCGCGATGGTCAGGGTGCCGCCCGCGGCGCGCTCCATGACCTCAATGATCCAGCCCGGCTGGCCGCCGAGGCGCTCACCCTGATAATGCAGGTGGTGCCAGGGCAGGGCGCCGATCCGCGGATCGGCGCACAGCAGGCGCAGGCGCAGGGGGTGGCGGGTGGGGTCGTCCGCGGGGGCGCCGCCGGCGGCCGTCGCGAGGTTCGCGAGGTGGGCGGGGGACTCGAAGAGGGTCCGGAACACCGACCCCTGGTTCGGCGTGGCGAGCAGGCGGCGCAGCTCGGCGAGGGTCGTGGTCCGGGGCGGTCCGGCTTGCGGGGGTTGCTCGCCGACGGTGACCTGGTCGCCGCGGCACTCCAGGAGCAAGGTCAGGGTCGGCGGGTCCGCGGGGACGCCGGCGGGGGCCGCGGGGGTCCCGGACGGCCGCGGGGTCTCGTCGGCCGCGTGGCGCACGGGGCGCGCGCCGGTGATGCCCCACACCAGCCGGTCGAGGCCGGCCGGGTCTTCAAGGCCAGTGCGGAGATCCACCCAGTTGCGGTTGCCGAGGAATGCGGGGATCGCGGGGGCCTCGCCGGCCCCCGGCAGGAGCACGGCGAAGGCCCGCAGGCGCCCCCGGACGGCCAGGTCCAGGGCGGTGCGGGTCTCCTCCATCTGCCAGGGGCCGGGACCCTGGGGACCGACCAGCACCGCGACGCTGCGGCAGGCGTGCAGGCCCTGCGCCAGTCCGTCCAGCCAGGGCTCGCCGGCGCGCAGTTCTTCCCGGTCGATCCAGGACCGAAGCTTACGGTCGCGCAGGACGGCGGCCAGGGTGCGCGCGGCCTCCAGGTCCCGGCTGTTGTGGCTCAGGAAGCCATCAAATAAGGTGTCGTCGGCCATGGTCCCATCCCTCTGTGCTTGGGGGGATTATGCCATGGTCGGCGCGGGCGGGGGGTTGCGGGCGGCGGTGTCTGTTGTAGGATGGGCAGAGCGGGAGCGATGCCCATCATTGACCTGTCATTTGATCCAAGACTGTCACTTGATCCAATCGATCAGATTCATCAGCGGGTCCTCCCCGCTCTCCGGCCCGATGACCCGCCCGCGGACACTGTGCCCGGCGTTCGCCACGGACCCGGTGTCGCCCGTCAGCAGCGGGTGCCACTTGGGCAGGCGCTTGCCCTCGCGCAGGCGCCGGTAGGCGCAGGTCTCGGGCAGCCAGTTCGGCATCTCCAATGCGGCCGGGACCAGGGCGATGCAGTCCGCCACCTGGTTCGCGCGGTGTTCATAGTCCCGGCAGCGGCAGGTCGCGGTGTCGAGCAGGGCGCAGGCGATGCGCGAGTAGATGATGTCCCCGGTGTCCTCCTCCTCGAACTTCTCCAGACAGCACTTGCCGCAGCCGTCGCACAGCGACTCCCACTGCGCCTTGGTCATCGCGCTCAGGGGCGTGGTCTCCCAAAAGGGGGCATCTTGGCTCATCGGTCGCGTTCTCGCTGCTGGTCAGCCCGACATCTTGCCCGACTGCGGACCGGAATTGAACTGCCTGGCGAGTTAAGCGATTTTCGCAGGACTCCGTACCAAGGAGGCTCGACCCATGATGGCCGGGGCGACTCACCCGGAGGCCAACGCTTTACCGTGAAAGTCGCGCCGCGACGCTGTGGGAGCGGCTTCAGCCGCGACGAGGCCTCGCAGGTTACCCGAGCGTCGCGGGTCAGCGCCTCTGCGTCTCTGCGTGAGACCTCTTAAAGAATCTCACGCAGAGGCGCAGAGGCGCAGAGAAGAATCGCGTCAGTCGGGCTACCGTGGGGGTGACGGACAACCCCTCATGGCCGTTAGCGGGCAGCGGCGCCGCATCCGGCTGAAGCCTCGACCTCCGGTTTGTCATCGGCCCCGGTCCGCCGCGCCGCGTCCGGTGTGGGAGCGGCGTCCCGCCGCGACTCGGCCTCGCGCACCCCCCGCGGCGCCCTGGCCCCACCAATCTCCCCCTTGTCCCCCCGCGGGTCCGGGGCCACAATCGCAGGCCACACCGCCCCCCATCCGCGCGCCCACCCACCGGGGCGGCGTTGCCATTCATCGCGTGCCCCGGCGGGCGGCGGCCAGCCCGCCGCCCGCCGCGGGGCGCGCCCGCCGAGGGAACTATGCTCGAACCGACCGACCAGGAACTGCTGGTCCCCTATCCCGACACCGCCATGGACAGCCTGCGGGTCCCGCCCCACAACATCCACGCCGAGCAGTCGCTGCTTGGCGGCCTCATGCTGGACAACAGCACCTGGGACCGCATCGCCGACATGGTGGTCGAGCGCGACCTGTACCGGCGCGAGCACCGCCTGATCTTCCGCGCCGTCACCAAGCTCGCCGGGGACGATCAGCCCTTCGACGTGGTGACCCTGGCCGAGACCCTGGAGCGCACCGAGCAACTGGACGCGGCCGGTGGTCTGTCCTATCTCGGGACCCTGGTCAACGAGACCCCGAGCGCGGCCAACATCAAGGCCTATGCCAGGATCGTGCGCGAGACCTCGGTCCTGCGGCAGATGATCGCGGCCGGCACGGACATCGCCGACAGCGGCTACAACCCGGCCGGGCGCGACGCGAGTGAACTGCTGGACGCGGCCGAGCGGCGGGTGTTCGAGATCGCCGAGCAGGAGACCCGCGGCGGCGGCGCCGGCTTCCAGCCGATCAAGGCCCTGCTGACCCGGGCGGTAGAGCGCATCGACGACCTCTACCGCCGCGACGAGCCCATCACCGGCCTGGCCACCGGCTTCACCGACTTCGACATGATGACCTCCGGGCTCCAGCCCTCGGATCTCATCATCGTGGCGGGGCGCCCGTCCATGGGGAAAACTAGTTTTGCCATGAACTTAGCCGAGCACGCCGCGATCCAGGGCGGCAAGCCGGTGGCGGTGTTCAGCATGGAGATGCCGGGGGACGCGCTGGCGATGCGCATGATGGCCTCGCTCGGGCGCATCGATTCCCACCGGGTGCGTACCGGCAAGCTGGAGGACGATGAATGGCCGCGCCTGACCTCGGCCGTCAACATCCTGGCCGCGGCCTCGCTCTTCATCGACGACACCCCGGCGCTGTCGCCCACCGAACTGCGCGCCCGCGCGCGCCGGCTCAAGCGTGAGCACGGCGACCTGGGGCTCGTCGTAATCGATTATCTCCAGCTCATGCAGGTCCCGGGGTCGAACGAGAACCGCACCACCGAGATCTCCGCCATCTCGCGCTCGCTCAAGGCCCTGGCCAAAGAACTGGCGGTGCCGGTGATCGCCCTGTCGCAGCTCAATCGCAGTCTGGAGCAGCGGCCGAATAAGCGGCCGGTGATGTCGGACCTTCGTGAAAGTGGAGCCATCGAACAGGATGCAGACCTGATCGTCTTCATCTATCGCGACGAGGTCTATAACCCCGAGAGCAAGGACAAGGGCGTGGCCGAGATTATCATCAGCAAACAGCGTAACGGCCCGATCGGCAGCCTGCGCCTCGCCTTCCTGGGCAAGTACACCAAGTTCGAGAATTACACCGACAACTATTACGGTGAAGAGATGCACTGACTGGGGGACCGACATTCCCTTCTTCTCGTAACACCGCTGCGCGGTGTTACGCCTGTGTCAGGCGCTCTGCGCCGCGGGTCTTGGCGCCGCCAGCGTATCCGGAGCATTCGTTATGCTGATCCATTCCATCAAGCTCGACCGTTTCTTGAGCTTCGGCGAGAGTTCCGAAGCGACGCCTTTAGGCAATCTGAATGTCGTGATTGGTGCGAACGGCTCCGGTAAGTCCAACCTGCTCGAAGCCTTTGATCTACTGCACAACGCGCCGCGGGATTTGCAGAAGCCGATTCGCGAAGGTGGCGGGGTACAGGAGTGGCTTTGGAAGGGGTACCAAGGCGAACGCGACCCAATCGCCAATGTTATGGTGGTCGCGTCCAACCTACCCGACCGTCCCGCTCTCCGTTATAACCTCCGTTTTTTGAAGAATACGTTCGGCGGTTTCGGTCTAGTGGGTGAGCTGATCGACGATGCCGACTCTGCGCAAGGTTCGGAGCCCCGTCGCGTTTATTTTAATTATATGGTCATTAAGGCAGACTTGCGGGTAGGTGGGGAGATCCGCTCACTTCAATCACCGGACTACGACCCAAGCCAATCCATCCTCGCCCAGCGCCGCGACCCGGAGCAGTACCCCGAAATCACCCGTCTCGCGCAGAACTTCGAGGCGATCCGCCTTTACCGCGATTGGAGCTTTGGCCGTCGGTCGGCGGCACGCAGACCACAAGATGCCGCTCTCCCGAATCAGTACCTTGAATCCGATGGCAGTAACCTCGGCCTGATCCTGAACCGCTTTCAACGCGAGCCCGCGGTCAAGGCCCGCCTCCTGACGGCCCTGCGCAAGCTCTACGAGGGTATTGATGACTATGGGGTCCAGATCGAAGGCGGCACCGTGCAGGTTTTCGTTCAGGAAGGCGATCGAACCATCCCGGCCGCACGCCTCTCGGACGGCACGTTGCGCTATCTGTGCCTGCTCGCCATCCTCTGCCACCCCAAACCGCCGCCACTGGTCTGCATCGAGGAGCCGGAGCTTGGCCTGCACCCGGACATTCTGCCCACCGTGGCCGAGTTGCTTAAGGATGCGTCGGAGCGCTGCCAGCTCATCGTCACCACCCATTCCGACGTGCTGGTGGATGCCATGACCGACCGGCCCGAGACCGTGCTCGTCGTTGAAAAGGACGACAACGGCACCGTGCTGCGCCGTCTCGATGCGGAAAGCCTCAAGCCCTGGCTGGAAAAATACCGATTGGGCGAGTTGTGGACACGCGGCGATATCGGAGGGACACGATGGTAGCCATCAAGGTCTTCGTCGAGGGTGGGGGTGACTCCAAGACACTGCGGACCGCCTGCCGCGAGGGCTTCGCCGAATTTCTGAAGAAGGCCGGGGTCGTTCGGCTGCCCAAGATCGTCGCTTGCGGCAGTCGCGGCTCGGCCTTTGATGACTTCTGCACGGCGCTCGTCAATGGACAACCGGCCTTGCTGCTGGTAGACAGTGAGGTCGGGGTAGCGGCAAAGCACCAGCCACACGACGCTGTGGCCGGATGGAAACCGTGGGCGCATCTGGCCCGGCAACCGGGCGATGGCTGGAGCAAGCCAAATGGCGCTGACGACCGCGACTGTCACCTGATGGTCCAGTGTATGGAGGCCTGGTTGCTGGCGGACCGCCCGACCCTCCAGGCGTTTTACGCTCAGGGCTTCAAACCCAATGCCCTGCCCGCGGAATCCCGAGCCATTGAGACGCTCGACAAGACTGATCTGTACGGTTCCCTCAAGGCCGCAACCGCTGCCTGCAAGACCAAGGCAGCCTATAGTAAGGGCGAGCACTCGTTTAAGCTGTTGGCGTTGATCGACCCGGCCAAGGTGACCGCTGCGTCCGGGTGGGCCGCGCGGTTCGTCGATGAGCTGAAAAGGCGTATGGCGCTTTAGTGCGACGAGTGCTCTACACTCGGCTCCGCATCGATGGCAAATCAGAATGAGGCCGATAGCATGACCAGCACCGCCGCTTACGAACAGGACGTGATCGCCTGGGCCAACGAACAGGCGCGGTTACTGCGCGCCGGCCAGTTCGCCCGGCTCGATATCGAACACCTGGCCGAGGAGATCGAAGACGTGGGTAAGAGCGAACAGCGCGAGCTGGCGAGCCGGATGGCCGTGCTGCTCGCACATCTGCTGAAGTGGCAGTTCCAACCCGCGCGCCGGAGCCGCAGTTGGGAGGCCCCGATTCGGGTTCAGCGAGACGGTATTGCCCATCGCCTGCGGCACACCCCAAGCCTGAAGCACAGCCTCGATGACCCCGACTGGTGGTGCGCTGCCTGGAACGATGCGCTGGCGAAGGCGATCGACGAAACCGGATTGAGCGATTTTCCGAACCAGTGTCCCTGGCCCATCGCCGACATTCTCTGCCGGGATTGGAAACCCGACTAGCGCGGCCACAGGGCGACCTTCAGACGGCTCCAACGGCTGGCGCCCGGGGTGCGATCAGAACTGATGTGGTGACCGAGAACCCGGGTACGCTGTCGTTGTCGTTGTCGTTGTCGTTGTCGTAATCGACAATCCGACCAC
>NZ_CAIKKU010000021.1 GCF_903828115.1 uncultured Thiodictyon sp.
GAAGAGGGCGGGGAGCCAATCTACGTACAAGCTCGAGGCTTCAGGGTCCGACGGCTTCCCGGGCACGCTCCGCAACATCCGTGTATCCACCATCCCTGTCAATCCCTGGAACAGAGCATACAAGGGTCCGCTGTGCGGACCAGCGGACCAGCGGACCAGCGGACCAGCGGACCAGCGCCCTCGCGCTCGGCACGCCGACTGGGCCGCGACTGCGCCCGCGGTCCAGACAACTATTGGATCATGACAAGCGGTGAACCAGACCCCTCGGAGCGCAGTTCCAGGGTCGGGCTGCGGGACACGACGAGGGTGAGCGAGTGATCCAACCGGAACGGATAGAGCACGGCCGCGGACGCAAGCCCGGAGACGCTGATGGCGCGCCCGGTGTAGCGGATGGCGGCCTCGATGAGCCAGGCGATCAACGCCTCATTGGCGATGGTCGTGGGCGGGTTGCGGATTACACGTCGCCCCTTGTCGACCCGCTCGCAGGTGCCCCAACTCGCCTGGGTCTGGAGCACCCGGTTGGCGGCGCGCCGGGTGACTTCACCTTCGCCGTAGGTCTCGGCCAGGCGGCGATGAAGCTCGGCGGCCGTGCAGTCGCCCTGGATGGTCGTGAGACGGCCCACCAACTCGGCGACCTTGCCGAAGAAGGGATAGGCGGCGATGGCCATACCCCAACAGAGGGCCGGGACGGGCACCTCGGGGAACTCCTGCCAAATACCAAGACACCGCTGGGCGAAGCCAATCAGCTCGGCGCGTGGTTCCAGCCACAGGCCGTTGAGGACGCTGCGGGTCTTGGTCCTGGACGGTATCCCCAACCCCGCAGTATCCAACAGCGTGTCGATCGTCTCGGCGTCCTGAGCCCCGCCGCGCACCTTGAGTGCGCACGTCGCCCAGTCGAGCGGAATGAATCGATCGAAACCGATCCGGGGCGCGGCGGCCGGGGTGTTGTTCAACGCCCGTCACTCACTTTCACGAAGGGGACAATCACCTCTTCGATCGAGCAGCCGCCGTGCGACACCAGCGCCTCGCCAGACGTGACGAAGGCGGTTCGGCCAGCGGCAAACAACGGCAGGAAGTCGCGAGACCAAGCCGGGACCTCAAGGCTGAAGGTTCCAGGGAACTGCGCCGCGGACTCGGCCCGCAACACAGCGCTGCGATAGACCCGCACCCGTTCGCCCCGGGTCTCCGCGATCACACCCTGATTCGGCCGCCCGATCCCGACGGCTTCGCAATTGCCATGATCGGCGGTCAAGTAGACCTGGAAGCCCTGATCGAGTAATAGCGCAAAGAGTCCGTCGACAAAGCCGGACTCGCACCAACTCGCGATCTGGCTCGCGATCCCCCGTTTGCCCAGGATGGCCCCGTGCACGATCTCATCGATGGTGTCGACGACGATTCCCGCCACCTGGACGCCCGGGTTCGCCAGGGCGACCCCCAACGCGTCGAGCTGATCGGCGCGGCGAACGCCCTTGCGGTAGAGAACCTCGCCGGGGCGTAACCCCTGGTCCTGCCAGAAGCGGGACCACAGGGCCGGCTCCCGGTGGGTGGTCTCCAACGAGTCCGCAAATTCTCGGGGCCGCAGCCCGGCGAACAGGGCCTGACGGGAAACGGCGGTCAGGGTTGGGAGCCAGGCGAAGCAGGCCCCTTCCGCGAACGCGAACCGCGGTGCCCGCGCCGTGACCGCCTCGCGGATTTGAACCCATTGGTCCAAGGCCAGCCCGTCGAAAACCAGCAGCGCCACCCGTGGCTCTGCGGCGTTGCGGCGCAGGGCCAGGAAGCGCGGGATCTGGTGCACCATGGCTGGCGCATTCGCCGCCGGCAGAGACGGCAGGACCGCATAGTGTTCAGTCATCCAGGCCAGCAGACGTTCATCCGCGAGACGCTGCAACTGCGCAACGTCTTCCTTAAGACCCTGGGCGCGGGCGGTATCAAGGCTGTGGAAACGGGCGAGGGCCTCGCCGAACCGTCGTGCGAAGGCCCCCCAGTCCCGGTGCTTGGCCTCGGTGGTCGGCAGTGTCTCGACCAGGGCTTTCAGGCCGTCCACGACCAGGTTGCGCAGTGCTGCGGGGTCCTTGACGATCCCAATCGCAATGCTTTTCGAGACAGTGGCCGGCAGGTCGGCGGGAAGGTAGTGCACGGCCAGGGGATGAAGGGTCCCGTCCAGGAACATCGAATCGACCAGGCCCCGAATATCCGGATGAGCGAAGTCAATCGCGATCCTGACCCCGTGCCCCGGCGGCGTTGCCTCCGCGATACGCGAGCCGGTGACACCCAGGTCTTTCAGATACCGATACCAGGCGTCCTGAACACATCGCAGTGTGCTTGACTTCGAGGACAACAGTTCATTGATCGGCAATCCTGTGAAGGCGTCGTTTGCCCCGATGATCCGGGCCATGTGCTCGATGAGGACCGGGGGCAGTACGAGATCCCGGTGATGCAGCCGCAGCAGTTCCCGCCAGAGGTCCACCCCACGGCCGATCAGGTGCGGGGCGAGGCGGAACACATGGGTCAGGATGAATGCCTTGGTCGCCGCCTCACCGAGCGACTGGAAAGCGTGCTTGGCGTGCGCATCGAACAGTGCGTCCAGATGCTCCGCGGCGACTTGCCTGACCACGCCGTAGCTTAAAGAAGGAAACAGGTTCGCCAGGCTCAGGTGAACCGTCCGCGCCTGACGCAGATAGTCCCAGGGCAGCGCGTCCGGCTCCGCGGAACGCAGATGCAACACCAGGCTCAAGGCCCGCCCCTCCTCACCGCGGTCCCAGGCCTGCCGGTAGCGCTCCTCGTACTCGGCCCGAAAGGCAATCGGGTCCTCGAAGGGCAGCACCTCAAACCCCCGGGTGCGCAACCCAGCCAGTATCCGCTCGTCCAACAGCACCGCGTCGGGGTCCGCCGCGATCCACAGACGGGCCAGGTCGGGCGGAAACTCACGCAGGATGCGATCGACCCAGGCGCTCATGGCGGAAACCAGCCCTGCAGAATACCGACGATCCGCTCGAACGATGGACATTTCCGGAGACCTTTGATGCTGGCCTGCCGACCGATTTCCTCGAAGTCTCGCGGCGAGATAGTGCGGCGCAGGTGCTCACGCATGAGGTGCTCGAACAGCTCTTTGGGCTGCTCCTGCTTCAATGTCTCCAGCGGCTTACCCTGCTTAACCGCGAAGGCGTTCAGGCAAGGACCGATTGCCTCCACCGTCACCCCGCAATGCTTGGCGAGGGCTGGCTCGCAATGCCACAACCAAACCTCGACCTCGGGGACCAAGGCAGTCGTGGCACTTCGCCCGGACCAGGAGTAGCTGTCGAGCCGGGCTTGAACCTCTATCTCAAGTTCTTGCGCAGACATCCGATGCTCGCGACCGCAACCGGCGAAATCCCAAAGCAACAGCGCCTTGTCATAACCACCCTTCTTCATCCGCGCCAGTTCAGCGCCGCTTTGCACCATCCCGGCATCGCGCTGGGGGTGGCGCTCGATATCGAAGGCGATGGAGCGGATGCCAAGCGCATCAGGCCGTCCGAGCACCGAGCGCATCAGGGCCAGGGCATCGGCATCCGCCGTGTAGACCAGCAAATCCTTCATTGCCTTAGCCGTCATTCCAAGAGTCCGGCGGCGAATATCACCCCTAGATCGGGTATGCCGTCCCACTCCTTCAGCATTGGATGCTTGGGGCCGGGGGTTATGTGAGTCCCGGACTTGTCCCGCGATAAGCAGAGCAAGGACTCGATGCCGCATTGCTGCACCACGAAGGGTGAATGTGTGGCCAACAGCGTCTGTCCGCCCGGAATGGTCGAAAGTGAGCGCAGGATGATCTCCAGGGCCTTGGGGTGGACCCCGTTCTCCGGCTCCTCGACCATGTAGAGTGCAGACTCGGCGGGGAGAAATGCGGGCAGGGTCAGGGCCAACATGCGCAGGGTGCCGTCGCTCAAGAGCCAACTCGGCACATCCAGACCGTTCTCGTAGCGCAGCACCAGGAACTCGGCGTTGTCGGCCTGGCGCCGGTCCCAGCCGATGTTGACCAGATCGGGCAGGGCGTAACGCAGATGCTCCACCCAGCGAGTCACCGCCGAGTCGGGCTCTGCCCATCGAGGTCGGTTGTATCTTTTCCGGAGCCGGAGCACTGTTATTGCTTTGGACTCTGCCACGCGCGGCGCTGATTGGCCATTGGTATCGAGTAGTCTACCAACCACCCGGGCCATGTTGGTGCCATCCAGATCCAGGTCAGTCCCTCGTGTTGCCGGGCACGGTAGGCGCATCGCCCGGCTGTTGAGCTGAATGTAACGCACCCCCTGCATCAAAAAGCGGCGCACCGCGTTGGCCGTCGGGTAAAGTTCCTCGTCAGGTGGCGTCAGGGCCAGGGTGAGCTTATCGAGTCCGAAATTGAAAGAATCCTTATAGGTACCCTTTTCCCGCGAATAATAATCCGTGCCTTTCGAGGTCTTGCCGAGCAAACGCTTCGGCTTGACCGACGCGCTAAAACGTAGCTTGCCGCTCTTGGGCAGCCAGGCACGAGAGTATTGACGCAGTGCCTCATCCTCCACGCAGACCCCGAGTTCGGCGTCCTGCCGAATGACGAGGCGATATTGCAACAGGCTGTCAGAAAGTGCAGACAACTCAGCGGAAAGGTCCAGCCACAGTTCAATCTCGACCGACCCACCGCGCCGCATCCAGGTCAGGTCATTGAAATCCGCGATCCCCCGCGACTCCACTGCCGTCCCAGGCCCATGGGCCAGACAATCGCGCACGAAGTCGATCGCATCCAATACGGTGGTCTTGCCGACGCCGTTCGGCCCGACCAACACCTGAAAGCGCGACAGCGGCAACGCATCGAGCGATTGAATGCCTTTGAAATTGCGCAGTGTCAACCCGACAATCATGTCTCGGACTCCAAGCGGGTAAGGGCCTGGTCATACCACAGCAGCAGTTTTTCGTCTTCTTGCAGTGCCTCTTCCGGGATCTTCGCGGCGAGGGCGACGATGGCCCGGTAGTCCTTGGCTGCCCAGGCGGCCCTGAAGCCGGCGCGCAGGACCTCGAGGCGGAACTCCTTCAAGCGTCGGCCGGTGTGTGCCTGGTAGGTCGCGAACTCCTTGAGCAGGGCCTTCTCGCGCTTCTTCTCCAGGTCTTGGGCCTTGTTCGGGTCGGGTACATACCAGCGGTCTTGCGCCTTGGCGACCAGGGCCGGGTGGTCCTTGGCGAGACCGCGCAAGTCCTTGTGGTTGGTCGAGAGGTAGCTGTGGATCTGGCTCGGGACCTCGCCCGCGCCGTCGTAGCACAGGAAGCTGTCGTCCAGCAGTTGGCCCAACTCCGGGATGATCTCGCCCTTCTTCTTGGCCGCGCCGATCTGCGGCATGTAGTCGGGGAGGATCTCCGAACGGGTCGCTGGGCGCTTCAACAAGAACCGGGTCAGCCAATCGATGGCGCTGCGCTCGTCCGAAACGAATAACTCCGCCTGTTTGGATTGGGGAATCCGCGACCTGGCCTGTTCGTAGGCGACACGCTGCTCCGGCAGGAACACCATCCCATCGACCATCTCGAAGCGCGCGGCCAGTTCCGCAATGAACTCGGGGCTGGAGAGGGGCACCATGGCATCATGGCGGATGAACCAGGCATCCAGCCGGTCCTTGATGCGCCGCGGGTCGCGCTCGACGTTGTGTACCAACTCCTGGAAATCGCCCTGAGTGACCTTGACCGAGGGCAATTGCCGCAGGTGGGTGCGCACAAAGTCCCAAGCGGAATCCGGCGTGGCGCCATTGCGATTGAAACGCTCTTCCAGGCCGCCATTCGGTTTATAGGCCGAGATCACCAGGTCCTGCTTCATCGCCGTCGCCGAGGTCACCTGGCGATAGCTCCCCTGCACCTTGTCCAGGGCCGTCACCTCCGCCACCACGAAGCCCGCCTGCTGCAATGCGACCTGGATCGCGTTCCACACCGCCGCCTTGCTGTTGGAGAAGACCACCGTCATCCAGCGGCCTGGTTTCAGTACCCGATAATACTCGGCGAAGCAGCGCTGCATCAGGTGTTGATATTCCGGCAGGGCCTTGTGCTTGAAGCGGTCGATGATCGCCTCGGGTCCGGCATCGGTAAAGACCCGGTGCCAGGACTCGACCAGGAAATTGAGATCAGCGTAATAGATGTTCTCGCCGAAGGGTGGATCGGTGAAGATGTAGTCGATACTATTGTCCGACAAGGGTACCCGGGCAGCCGTGCCGGTGCCGATGAAGGCGGTCCCTGGGGTCGTCCGGTAGGCGCGAAACGCGCTGGTGAGCCTGGCCAGCTTGCCGTCGAGGATATACCAGGGACTGCATTCGGAGTGCTGCGAGGCAACGTAATAAACACCGTTGAGATACTGGTTAACTTGCGAGAAATGTGTCGGCGCGTACCGTGCTAAAACCGACATTCCCCAAATGGCCTGTTCGACGAAGAACAGCAATATCTCGCGGATGCGGTCGTCGGGGTTGTCTTTTGCCTTGCGCCACAAGGCACCCAGTGCCTGCCCGGCACGTGGCAGGAAAAAATGATGTGTATTTGAGAATCCCTTCGGCGCAATTCGCGATCCGTGGTACATCGCCTCGATGGGAAACCGTACCGTCGGCATCCGCGGCGGCAACGGCAGGGCCTCGATCCGTTCCAGCACCGCGAGGTCCTGCGCATCCGGCCGCTTCTCCCGGCGCTGCCCCTGCGCGACATAAGAGATCAGCGCCGGCCGAAACTTCACCCGCTGCCAGGGCTCGCCGGTCGCCGGATCAATCCGCGATTCAAGGACGCGCTCAAGTCGATCCTTGTTCAGGTCGGCCCCGCAGTGGGGACAGGGGAAGCTGTCCCGTACCCGTTTGGTCTCGGCATCCAGTGCCTCGGCGATGAAGTCGATCTGCCCTGCGCACTCGGGACAGGCGAAGACCTCGCTCCACACGGTATACTCGATTCGCCCCTTGGTCTTGCCGTCGGTATGCAGCGTCTCGTACATCCAGCCCAGTTCTTGCTCCAGCTCCTTGAGTAGTTGTCGACCGGCAGCGGCGAAGGCGCCCACGTCGAATGGCAGGTTGTAGTTCGCAGCGATGAAGGTGGCCGCGGGTGATAGGTCGTTCAGGATGACCCGCCGCGCCCCCCACCGGGGCGACTCCTTGCCTTGGCTCTTCCACTCGCCCTCCAACTGGTGCCGGTAGGCGGCCGGTGCGGCCCCGCACCATTGGGCGGCGACCCCGGTCATGCCGGAGCCGGCAAAGCCGTCGAGCACCAGGTCACCGGGTTCGGTGTAGTGCAGGATCGAGGGAACGATGGCCAGATGGGGCACCTTGGTGTGGTAGCCGTGGGCCTTGTAGAGCGGGTCCGTCTTGCCTACTGAGACATCGATGGTCATCGGCTCCCGGCGATACGCAAGCTCGGGGTCATAGGGTCGCCCGTAGTGCGCAACGAATGCCTCAAGAAAGGGATTGGGGCAGGCGGTGTAGTAAGGCGGGTCTGACATGGCCAGGATGTCCGCGTCCATGCCGATGGGAAACCCCTCGATCTTGCGAAACTCCGGATCTCTTAGGCGCTCGCGCAGGATGTCAATAAAGTGCTCGCGTCTGGCTTGCTCGCTCGGGAAGGTCTGTCCCAGACATTCGACGGGTCCGCCAACCGTGGCAATCTGGCCGTCAAACAGGTCGTTCATGGGGCCTTGTCCTTCTGTTGTTGCGCGGCGAGCAACGTTGTCCCGCGCTCGGTCAGGCGGTAGCGTTGCTTGCTGCTTTGCGGTTTGTCTGGAATGGTCATCGTAACAAGCCCAGTTCCAGCAGCGGCGTCAAGCACTGATCACGGAAGTCGGTGCGGTTGACGCGCTCGGCCACATCCAAGAGCTCGGTGATGGTGTGCGCTGCGTTCATCCTGGTCAGGAGTCCCTGTTGGTCTGCTGTCAGTTGAGACCAGGTGACGACTTGGTCCTCACTTGGTTGCGACAAGAGCCCCATGCGACGCTTAAGCTCATCGATAAGACGCTCTGCCCAACCGGAAGCGACGGTGACTTTGGCCGGGTCGATCAGGCGCAAGAGCTGGAACGAGTGCTCGCCCTTACCATACTCGGCCTTGGTCTTGCAGTGGGCAGTGGCGGTCTTGAGGCTCTTATACAGCGCTTGCTTGTCGATGCCTTCGATGGATCGCGATTGCTTTGGGAGGGCATTGGGTTTGAAGCCTTGACCAAAGAATGCCTGAAGCCGTTGCCGATCCGCGATGAGCCAGCTTTCCATGCAAACGACCATGAGGTGACAGTCTTTATCTGTCGCGCCTTCCGGCTTGCTCCACTTGTCACGCTGGCGCAGATGCTCCCAAGGCTTCCATTGGCTCTTGTCCTCGCCGGGTTGGTGCGCGGCCGACACCAGGGCTTCGCTATCCACGAGCAGCAGTGCCGACGCGCCTTGCGCAACCGCAATACAGAAAGACTCGTAAGCCTTGCCCCGACTGCCCCGGGCGTTGATGGTATGTGGACCCGTCACGCCGGCTTCGGTCAGGAATGTTTTGAACGCCCGACGGCAGGCCGTACGCAGATCGTTGGTGTCGCCGCCACCTTCGACAAAGACGGTGATTGCTACCATCGTGTCCCTCCCAGATCGCCGCTCATCCATAACTCACCGAGGCGGTATTTCTCCAGCCAGGGTTTCAGTTCGTCCGCCTTAAGCCTCTTCAGCCTGGTGCCATTGTCGTCCTTCTCGGCGACCAGGACGTTCTCCGGTTGATCGTGCATGCAGTTCACCAACACATCGGAATGGGTGGTCACGATGAGTTGGCAGCGCTCGGACGCTTCTTTTAGCAGTTCGGCGACCGTGGGCAGGATGTCGGGGTGCAGGCCAAGCTCGGGTTCCTCAATGCAGACCAGGGGAGGCGGTTTGGGGTGACAAAGGATGGCGAGCAGGCAGAGGTAGCGCAGGGTCCCGTCCGAGAGGCGGGTTGCTGGAACGATGAAGCGGCCTTCCTGAATGAACACTTGAACGGTTCCGCCCTCGACCTGGACATCGTAGTCATCAATCCCTTCGTAGAGGGTACGCAGTGCCTTGAGCGTCCGTTCTTTGACGCTGGGCTCGCGACGCAAACGGTTCAATACCAATCCCAAGTTGGCAGCATCCGCTGCCAGTGCATCGTTGGGTAGGTCGGCCTTCTGCGGCAGACGCAGTGCCGTCACCGGCCCGAAACTGGAGTCGCGATAGAGACGAATCTTGCTCAGGACCTGCGCGAGATAAGTAATCTCCGGGTATTGGTCGGGGTCCCGACGCTGGGAAAGAATCGATTGGTTTGAATCGATATCCTCATGCTGTAGCGAGCGCTTCTTTCCCTTGACGTTGAGGACGCCGCGGCCACCCTGGAATCTATAATAGAAAATGGGCTGCTTGTGTCCGGAGTCGGGATGCTCGTTCTCTATATGCTCTCCGGTCAATTGAAACCGCTGACCAACTTCGGTAAACGAGAGGCCGTACCGCAGGTTGGCCGGGCCTCTCGGGTTAGAGACAACCACTTCCACGGCAGCGGTTGGCGTTCCCTCGCCACCTTTCCATAGCCAGTCACGCACACCGCCACCGTCGCTGATCGGGGTCGGTAAGTCCTTGGGTGCCCCGCGTATCAGGTCGATCGCCGACAGCAGGTTGGACTTGCCCGAACCATTGGTACCAATGATCAGATTCAAGGCGTTCAAAGGTATCGCCTCGGAGGTCGGGCCATAGCTCAGAAAGCGATTGAGTTTGATGGAATGAATCAACATTGTATGGTCCCGGTTACTCGACGACAAACCGCAGCTTGCCGGCGTCTTTGCCCTTGCAGCGGTCATTGATGAAGGTCTCGAAGCGCTTGCGCAGTTCCTCCGGGGTGGCCGGCGAACCCCCCGCGAGCAGCGCTTGCTTGATGTCTTCGCCGGTTACGGTCACCGGCTCTAACCCCGACAGTGCCTCGGCGACGGCGCCCACGAACCCCGGAGGGATCGGCTCCGGTAGGGCTTGTGCGTCGAGAAATGCCTCGATGGTGTGGCGGTCGGCGGCCTTGAGCAGGGTGAAGTTGGCCTGGATGATCGGGTCGTCCAGGTTGTCCAGCAGGGTCTGCTGCCAGGCAGAGAGTAGACGATCCAGGTCATCATCGAGCTTGGTCAGGGCATTGGCGGCGGGACCCAAGGCAAGCGATTCATTGGCCGGTTTGAAGCTGCAATGGGGGCAGATGGGGCTTGCGACCAATTCGGTGTCGGTGAGCTGATAGCAGCTCTTGAGATTCGCCAGCCGCTCCTCGAAGGCGGCGAGCTGACTGGTCGGCATCAGTGAGATACCCGCCAAGGCGCGCAAGGCGACCAGCCGGGTGTCCTTGCGTAGGGCGGTCTTGGTCTTGTCTTCCGTGACACCCAGACGTGCCTTGCTGTGGCTCGCGATATAGGCGTTGACATAGTCCTTCTTCAACTTCACCAGCGCTTGGCGACACCCGGCGGCGATGGCGGCGCTGGTGCTGCCGGACCTGATCACACCGGGGGCACCGCTGAGCTTGGCGACGGTCGCTGCCCGCTCGGTCTGGGCCTGCGCGATCCATGGGTGATCGCCCGGTAGAACGATCTCGGCCTGGGACAGATACGCGGCCGTGGGACCCAACTCGGCGACCAGCACCAGCAGGGCCTCGCAGGCGGAGAGCACCTCCAGGTTCTGCTTCTGGGCCCTGAGGTCTTCCAAGCCGATGCGCAGGTTCTTGAGCTTGCCGACGGTGTTGTAGGGCGAGAGGGCCTCGGTGAAGGTCTTGAATGCGTCGAGTCGAGTGCGCCAGTCGCGTAACTCCTCATCGCGCAGCAGTGACTGACCCCAGAAGGCCAGGCGGCCCGGCATATCGGTCGTCGCCTTGAGGCCGCGGTTGACCAGCTCGCCGACGGCCTGTTGCAACTGTTTGACGGGCTCCTCTGAGCCTTGGGTCGCCAGTTGGGCCAAGCCGGGGGAGCGGCCCAGCAGTTCAAACAGCGCGCGCAGGACCTCCACGTCGAGTTCTTTCGGGGCCTCGATGTGCTTGAACGCCGCAAGTGAATCCAGCGAGTGTTCCGCCAATTGGCCAAGTTTGCCGGAGTCGATCTTGTCGCCGGTGATGGCGAGCACGCAGTTTCCGCTGTAGACCAGGGCGCCCAGGACGACCGCGAACAGGTCCGACTCCAGGCGGAACCGGGCGGGGGCGAAGTGCTCGCTGTCGTAGGCGCCGGTCAGCAACTCACCGTGGTTGAGCACCTGGCCGTGACCCTTGGCCTTGAGGCGGGTCAACACCTCTTGGGCATAGGGTGATAGACCAGTGTCGATGCGGTCGCCGTCGAGCATCGCCAGTGCGTCCAGGATCGCCACGGCGTCTTTGGTTCGGGGGCCGCCGGCCAGCCACCGCAGCGCGCTGACGACAAGCTGCTTGCGGTTGGTCTCGGTGACGAGCAGCGAGAAGGTCGGATACTCGGGGGCGAGGTCGGCAAACTGTTGGCGGAGCGCGAGCCCGGAGACCACATTGACGATATCGCGGAAGTTGATGCGATCGTCTGCCCCCAGACGGGCCTTATCGCGCATTGAGACGCCGCGCACCCAGTCGGCAAGGGGTTTGGTCTTGCCGGCGTGGGTGACTTCCAGGGCGGTCATCTGCTTTTCCTGTAGCCACTTGCTCATGGCCTTCAGGGCGTCCTGGCTCTTTCCGAGATAGATATTCTTGGGGTTACCGCTGGCCGTGGAGGCGAGATCGAGCGCCGCGGCATAGGTGGCCAAATGGTGCTTGATGTCCTCGTCGAGTCCCTTGAGGCGGAAGAACACCTCGTCCGCCAGGTGTTCGTCGCGAAAGCGCGGCGGGTCGAAGGGCTGGATGAAATAGATGTAGAAGTCGCGCGGCGGCTGGGCCGTGGGGCGGTCATTGGGGGCACCGAAGAAGAGATAACCGACGCGCTCGACCCGCCGCTCCTGCCATTCGATCTGGTACTGCCAGATCTGGAAGCCGGAGACGTAGGTGGTCTCGTCGGTGCGCTCCATGAGCTGGCGCACCGCGCTGAAGTAGGCGCGGTCGAGAGCATTGTCGGACAGGGCATCGGCGCGCTTTTCGATCTGCGCGTCGTAGTCGATGTCTTTCTTGAGATCCAGGTAATACTGATCGGTGCCTGGCGCCTTGGAGATGAACTGTCCGTTGACGGTCTTGCTGGTCTCGCGGAGCACCGTCTGGACCAGCGAGAGGAGATCGGCTGCCGGGTCGCCCCCCATCTCCTCGATACCCGGGTGGTACAGACACAGGGTATCGCGCAGTTCCTCAGCCGTCGGCCCTAGGGGGACATAGATGTCGCCGCCGGTGGTCAGTCGGTGCACCGACAGTGCGGCGATCAGGCGCAGGGCCATGGGCTTGTAGGCCGGGCGGGCAAAGGCTTGTTGGACCCGCCCGGACAGCACCTCGGAGACCTTGACCACAGGACCGATGGCGGGGTCGGCACGCAGCACCGAATTGGCCGTCACGGTGTCCCAAAAACGGTCATACCCAAGCAGTCCGGGCCGGTCGGCGGGGACCTGATTCGCAAGCATGGCCTGAATCTGATCCCGGATGGTAACGAGCGCGCCGCGCTTTTCGGCGAAGATCAGGCGCTCGAAGGTGCCGATGTAGTCCGGATGCACCGGAAACAGGCGGACGTACTCATCCATCCGCTCGTTCATGCTGCCGTAGCAGCGGGCGAAGGGCGTCAGATAGGTGCGAATCTTGTCCTGTTGGTCGGCGGACTTCTTCAGCAGTCGTTCCGCGACCACGAAGCTCACATCCGCTCGGGCGAGCAGTACCTGGGTGAACCTGTCTTTGACCCGGCGCAGGCTGTCGGCGACATGCTGGAAGCGGCTGCTGTCGAAGACCGCCTCCTGGACGCCGGCCACGAAGCGGAAGCGCAGGTGCTTACAGACCTCGCCAATCTCGCGCAAGAAGGACAGATCGAGCACCAGGTCGTGGTCCTTGCGCGAGCGCAGGTACTCCAGGAATTCGTCGACCACAAGCAGGACGCCCTGGCCCGGATAGACCTCGTCGAAGGCGGCCATCATCGCCTCGAAGGCGGCCTTGTTGTTGACCACAAGGTCTGCGGGCGGGAATCGGTAGTCCACGCCGATCCGTTTGAGTAGTGATTCCAACTCGCCGGTCACGATCTGGCGCAGCGACATCTCGCTTACAACCTCGGTGCGGTGGACCTGGAACCGGCCAGCAATCGCGCCGGCCGCCTCGGCGACCTTGGGGTGGCGTAGCATGGCCACGTATTTGGCGTCTTCCGCGACCAACGAGAGCACCGACATCAGATGCGATTTGCCGGTGCCGTAGTTGCCGACGATGAGCACGCCCTTATGGTCGACGGACTCGTCGAAGGAGATCTGCGGGATCATGACACCGGCGATGCGCTCGGCCATGTCGTCGGAGATAACATAGGTCGCGACCAGCTTTTGCCCCTCGTCGGGGCGGTTCGCGTCGAGCAGTTGAATGACCGACTCGATCGGCTCGAATTGGATGAGATCCCCGTAGCGCATGCCTTCCTGTCCCTTTTTCTATTGCTTGAGGTCGAGCGCGACCAAGCCATCGAGGCCATAGTCGCGATATTCCGCGTGCCCCATCTCGGCGTAGGTCAGGCGCGGCCGATAGGAGCCGGGGCGTCCCGCCCCGGTGCCAGGTTCCGGCTCAGTGCCACCCGGCCGCAGTGCCCCCGGCCAGACCGCCACCACCCGCCGACCTTGGGCCTGGCGCTTGAGTAGGTCCAGGGGGTTGAGGGCGAGCGAGGCATCGAACAGTAATTCGATGTTGTCGATCAACAGCAAGTCGTCGCGCACATGGGGGCCCGCGATCTCGCGCAGGAGGCTGCCCGCCTGGAGCCGGCGCTCACGCTGGGGGACCGCGGCGAGCCGCCGGCCCAACTCCGCGCCCAGATTCAGGGGCTCGGCCCCGGTGCGATGGCCAAAGGCCCGCAGCAGGGCGGTCTTGCCGCTCCCGGGCGGACCTGTCAGCAGAACGAGCTTGCTGTGCAGGGCAGCGAGATCCTCGACCAGCCGTTCCAGGCGCGCGAGCATTTTTTCTGTGGCTCCTTACTCGTTGCTTGATCGTGAGGATCTCGCCCCGTCCATGGCTTAGAGGCGGATGTCGTCCAGGGGCAACAGACCTTGGTCCACGTCGGGGAAGGGCTCATCGAGCAGCTCCCATCCGGCAAGGTGGCTTGCGAGGTCAGGCCGGCGCTTCACCGGTTCGACAATCAGACGCTCGCCGCCCCTGCGGATGCTGGCCGCGTCCGCGTCGAGTTCGAGTTCGCGCGGGATGCGAAGTGCTTGATTGCGTCCGCTGCGAAACAGGCGGACCTGGCGTTCAGGCTGCATCGGACAGGGCTCCAAGCAAAAAACCAACGCCCAAGCATAGGCCAAACAGGCAGGCGACGCGAGATGACTCTGATCATCGTTCCGGCCACCGAGGCGTATCGGTTGGCCCCTTCACGGCGGCCGACTGGGAGCGCCGCACCCAAGTCGCGGCCCGGCCTGTCCGCAGCACGCAACGCCGTGATCGCTCGCGAGATCGCGCCGCACTGGCCCATTCTTCGCGCAGTTGCCGCGTGGGGCGTCGCTCTCGATGGCGAAGGTTTCCAGGGTTGCGAAGTCCGGTTGCTGCATGGCGCGCACGGCTCTTTGTGGGCGGTGACCCATTTTGTCGGACCATCGCCGGAATTATCTTCCGGACCAGGCGCGAACCGTTAGCATGGATCAGCGCCGTGCGGCGGCCGCCGGCCGCCCTCGATTGCTTGCCCACCACCAACGACAGCTACAGGCCACTAAACCATGTCCCACCCTCTCGACGCCCAAGCCCTCGATCAACTCTTCCGCACCGCCCGCACCTATCCCCGCTGGCAGGACCGGCCGGTGACTGAGGCGCAACTGCGCGAACTCTATGACCTGACCCGGTTCGGGCCCACGAGCATGAATGCATTACCGGCCCGCTTCGTCTTTCTGCAGAGCGCCGCGGCCAAGGAACGGCTGGTACCGGCCCTGATGGAGGGCAATGTGGCGAAGGTGCGCGAGGCCCCGGTGACGGTGATCCTGGCCCATGACACCCGGTTCCCGGAGCTGATGGCCGAGTTGTGGCCCCATACCCCGGACGTCGCGGCCATGTTCGCCGCCGACCCGCCCTGGGCCGAGGTGACGGCCTTTCGCAACAGTACCTTGCAGGGGGCCTATCTGATCCTGGCGGCGCGCGCCCTGGGGCTCGACGTGGGGCCCATGTCCGGATTCGATAACGCCCGGGTGGACGCCGAGTTCTTCCCCGACGGGCGCTGCCGGTCCAATTTCCTCATCACCCTGGGCTATGGTGAACCGGGCGCCTTGCACCCCCGCGGGCCGCGGCTGTCGTTCGAGCGGGCCGCGACCCTGCTCTGACGGCTGGGGGTCGACGGCCAAGGATCGGAACGCGCTGCGATGCGTCTTTTGTGACCCCCTTCACGTCGGGCGGCGAAGCGCGGCTATACTTTGTCGGAGCCGTCTGTAACACGATCGCGGTCTGCTGCGGCCGCGAGCCCATCGACCGGAGACATCCAATGGACCGCCGCGACTTTCTCAAGTTGTCCGCCATGGCGCCGGTAGCCGGCGGCCTGTTGTTGCTCCCGCAGGGCGTCGGCGCGCGCGGCATCCCCGCCGCGGCCCTGGGCGAGCGGCCCGCGGGCCTGTGTTACCAGGCACCGCCGGCCGGGGCGATCGCCGCCACCCTCAAGGACCTGTTCAAGATCGGACCGGGGCCCTCCAGTTCCCATACCGTGGCGCCGATCCGCATTGCCGGCAACTTCCGGGCGGCGGTCGCCGCCCTTCCCGGAGACCAACTGGCGCGGGCCGCGCGGATCGAGGTGACCCTGTTCGGCAGCCTGAGCGCCACCGGCAAGGGCCACCGGACCGACCGCGCCATCCTGGCCGGCTTGCTCGGGCAGCAGCCGGAGACCTGTGACACCGCATTGATGGATGCCCTGCACGACACCACGCAGGTGCGCACCACCCAGATCGGGGGCAAGCAGTTTGAACTGTCGGGGGCGACCCTCGTGTGGGACCTGGGCGACCACGCCTTTCCCTATGCCAACACCCTGATCATGCGCCTGTTGGCCGGCGACGGCACCAGTATCTTCGAGCGCGAGTATTATTCCACCGGCGGCGGCTTCTACACCTGGAAGGGTGAACCCCCGCCGGAGCGCGGCCAGCCCGTGCATCGCTTCGGCAGCATGACGCAATTGCAGGAAAGGGCCACTGCCACCGGCCTGCCGCTGCACCGGATCATGCTGGACAATGAAATGGCAATCATGGGCATCGGGGAACCGGAGGTCAATGACCAC
The DNA here is from genome assembly GCF_903828115.1 of uncultured Thiodictyon sp. GTDB lineage: Bacteria > Pseudomonadota > Gammaproteobacteria > Chromatiales > Chromatiaceae > Thiodictyon. The sequence continues at coordinate 16,301 of NZ_CAIKKU010000021.1, forward strand.
CTCGACCTGGTGATCGACACCATGGACCGGGGGGTGACGCTCGGATTGACCGAGGAAGGGCCCCTGCCGGGCCCCTTTGTGCTCTATCGCAAGGCCAAACGGATCAATGAGCAGGCCGCCAAGGCCGATGGCGGCGAGGCCTTCATGGGCGAACTGAGCAGCTTTGCCCTGGCGGTCTCCGAAGGCAATGCCGCCGGGCGTCTGGCGGTGACCGCACCCACGCTGGGCTCGGCCGGGACCATGCCGGCGGTGCTCTATACGCTCAACCGGCGGATGCAGGTCCCCCGCGAGGCGCTGCGCCAGGGGCTGATGGCCGCCGGGGCCGTGGGCCTGATCTGCAAGACGAACGCCAGTGTGGCCGGGGCCGAGATGGGGTGTCAGGCCGAGATCGGCGTGGCCAGCGCCATGGCGGCGGCGCTGCTGGCCCAGGCGACGGGCGCGTCGCCGCAGGTGACGGAAAACGCGGCCACCATCGCCCTGGAGCATCACCTGGGCATGACCTGCGATCCGGTGGGGGGCTTCGTCCTGATCCCCTGTATCGAGCGCAACGCGTTCGGCGCCATCAAGGCCTATAACGCCTGGCTGATCGCCAAGAACGAGATCGCCTCCCAGCACTGGGAAGACCTCGATCGCGTCATTGCGGCGATGGCCGAGGCCGGCCGCGCCATGCCGGCGCGATTGCGGGAGATGGGTACCGGCGGTCTGGGCGTTACGCTGGTGGAATGCTGAGTAACGAGTCAAGAACAGGTTAAACACAACACCGTCGTTGTCGTTGTCGTTGTCGTAATCGTAATCGGAGAACCGCTGCAAATCGGCTTGCGAGAGACTCCTGGGCGCTACGATA
>NZ_CAIKKU010000022.1 GCF_903828115.1 uncultured Thiodictyon sp.
CCCAGTGCGGCGAGTCCCATCAGCCGCGGCAAGGCCCGCTGCACGGCGCCGCACTCGCCGCACTGGGGTGCGGCGCTCCCAGTTCGTAGGATGGGTAGAGCGCAGCGAAACCCATCGTTGCCGCGCGCACCAGGCGTTGATCGCCGGGTTTCGCTGCGCTCTACCCGGCCGACAAAGCGGGCGCGGAGCGGTTGCTTAAACGCGCCGTACCGGGCCCTGGCGCTGCCCAGACCCTGATCCATAGGTTGCACCAACGATGAAATTCAAATTCTTCACCATCCCCGTCGCGAGCCCCGAGGGCGCCGAGGCGGATCTGAACCGCTTCCTGGGCGCCCATCGCGTCTCCCAGATCGAGCGGCACTACACGCCCGACGGCGCGGCGAGCTTCTGGGCGGTCTGCGTCACCTGGGTCGAGGGCGCGGACGCGACGGCCCCCGGCGTACCCGATGCCGCCCGGCGCGGGCGCATCGACTACCGCGAGGTCCTGGAGGCCGACGAGTTCGCCTTGTACGACCGCCTGCGCACCCTGCGCAAGCAGTCGGCGGAGGCGGAGGGCCTGCCGCCCTTCGCCGTCTTCACCAACGAGCAACTGGCGGACATGGTGCGTCGGCGCGTCAACACCCTGGCGGACCTGGGGCGGATCGACGGCATCGGCGAGGCGCGCCTGACCCGCTACGGCGCCGCCTTCCTGGAGGTCCTGTGCGCCGGGGTGCCGCGGCTGGGTCCGCCCGCCGCCGCGCCGGCGGCCCCGGCACCGGCGCCCGGCTGATGCCGCGGCGCACCCGCGTCGAACTGTCCGACATCGCCGCCTGGGACAACCTGGAGTGCGCACTCTGGGCCGCCGCCCGCGGCAAGCACGCTCGCCCGGAGGTCGCGGCCTTCCTCGCCGCGGCCCCCGCCGCCCTGGCGTGGGTGCAGGCGGCCCTGGCCGTCGGGCGCCTGCCGGTGGGCCGCTTCCGCCGCTTCGCCATCCGCGACCCCAAGCCGCGGGTCATCCATGCCGCGCCCTTTCCCGATCGGGTTGCGCACCACGCCCTGGTGCGTCTCTTGGAGCCGCGCCTGGAACTGGCCCTGGTCCCGACCAGTTTTGCCTGCCGCCCGGGCCTGGGCGTGCACGCCGCGATCCTGCACGCCCGCGACTGTGCGCGCCGCTGGCCCTGGTATCTGAAGCTGGACGTCGAGCACTATTTTCCGAACATCCCCCACGACCGCCTGCTGGCCCTCCTGGCGCGGCGCTTCAAGGGCTCGGTCCTGGGGCTCATCCGGCAGGTGCTCGCGACGCACCAGGCCGCCCCCGGGTGCGGACTGCCGATCGGCGCCCTGACCTCCCAGCACTTTGCCAACCAGTACCTGGGCGAAGCGGACCGCTTTGCCCTGGCGCGTCCCGAGTGCCGCGCCCATGCCCGCTATATGGACGACCTGATCCTGTGGTGTGACGGCCGGTCACAGGGCCGCGCCCTGCATGGCGCCCTGAGTGCGTACCTGGGCGACGCGCTCGGCCTGCGTCTGAAGCCGCCCTGTCTGATGCCGAGCACGGCCGGGCTGGGCTTCTGCGGCATGCGCATCTACCCGGGGACCATCAAGCTCGGCGCGCGGCGGCGCCGCGCCTGGTCGCAGGGCCGTCGCCGCTGGGAGGGGCGCTGGGAGCGCGGCGAGATCGGCGCGGCGCAGTTGCAGCGCGCCTATGACAGCCTCTGGTCGGCGACCCTGCCGGCCGACAGCCGCGGCCTGCGCCGGGCGCAACTCACCCGGCGGCCGGCGCCGGACGCGGGCCTTGCGCCATGAGCGGGCCGCGCGCCCCCAACCGGAGGTCGAGGCACTGGACGCGGAGCGCCCGCACTTGCTCCCACGCAGGAGCGTGGGAGCCAGAAGGGCCGCGGTTTCGGGCGGTGCCGGCTGTACGCGACGGGCCGCTTGGCGTTACCCTTGGTACCAGGTGTCGCGGCGTCAAGGGCCGCAAGCGCGTGCTGCGTGGCGGCAGTTGGATCAACCATGCCAGGAACTGCCGGTCGGCGAACCGCAACGGCAACGAGCCGGCCAACCGCAACGACAACATCGGCCTGCGGCTGTCCCGAGCGCCTCCCCAGCGTGGCGGGGAAGCCCAGTCGCGGCAGCCGTCCCCGCTCGGAGGTTCCTCCGGCCGGGGCAAACAGGCAGGGCACCGGCGCGCCAGTAGGGCCAGACCCGAACGCCCGCCGGTGGCCCGCCCCCTGACCGCCTTGCGCGCGTGACCATGAATGCCCCAGCCCGCCAACTCCCGCCCTGCTTCCCCGAACCCTGGGCGTCCGGCTGGGGACAGGACCGCCGCGGGCTCTGGCAGTCGTTCAGCATCAAGGGCGTGGTCCAGGTCTTGCGGTGGATTCCGCCCGGGGACTTTCTGATGGGGTCGCCGAACGACGAGCCGGAACGCCTGACTTACGGGGATGAGACCCAACACCGGGTGGTCCTGACGCAGGGTTACTGGCTGGCGGACACCGCCTGCACCCAGGCCCTGTGGCAGGCGGTGCTGGGCGAGGACCCGAGCCGCTTCAAGGGCGCCGAGCGGCCGGTGGAGAACGTCAGTTGGACGGACGTGGTGGAGCGTTTCCTCCCCGCGCTGAACGCCCAAGTGCCCGGACTGGACGCGGCGCTGCCCACCGAGGCGCAATGGGAGTGTGCCTGCCGGGCCGGGACCGAGACGCCCTTCAGCTTCGGGTCGACCATCGGCACCGACCAGGTGAACTACGACGGCAACTACCCATACGGCGATGGCGCCAACGGCGAGTACCGGGAGCAGACGGTCGAGGTCAAGGCCCTGCCCGCCAACGCCTGGGGTCTGTACCAGATGCACGGCAATGTCTGGGAGTGGTGCGCGGACTGGCTCGGCGACTATCCCGCCGACGCCGTGGTCGATCCCCTGGGGCCGCCTGGGGGCCGCGAGCGCGTGCTGCGTGGCGGCAGTTGGATCTTCCGTGCCAGGCTCTGCCGGTCGGCGTACCGCAACGGCTACGAGCCGGCCTACCGCTTCGGCTACATCGGCCTGCGGCTGTCCCGAGGGTCTTCCCCCAGGCCGGCAGGAGGCGTGGGCGTGGCAGGCGTGGTTGCCGG
>NZ_CAIKKU010000023.1 GCF_903828115.1 uncultured Thiodictyon sp.
CCGGAACATGAAAGTCCTCTCGACCGCTAGCTCGATGGCCAGCGTGCGGGGCGGCGTAGTCAGGGCTTCCAGCCCTGACTGTTCCAGCCCCGACACCGTCAGGCCAGGATGGCCTGACTACGCACTTTCACGGTAAAGCCTTGGACTCCAGGCGTTTGGGCTGCGGCGCTTAACTTAATGGCAGTGGGGTGCCGCGTGGATGCGCGCCAAGAGGGCGGGATAACCCCGCTGGAACAGACTGAGGTGATCGGTATCGAGGACCCGAAGCGGCATTGCCGGCCTACTCGGGCGGACGGTTGCGTTCCTGGCGGTAGTCGGCGATCTCGTCCTGCCAGTCGTCAAAGGTCGGGTCGTCGCTGAAGCTGCCGAAGTGCTCAAGCAACGGGCGGCTGTCGTCGATCTCGCCGAGGTCCAGACGAACCAGTTCCACTTGGTCGAAATACGCCCGAAGTCGCCGCTCGACGCCGCTTAACGCGGCCTCACGGGTCGGCTCCTTGACGCGGATCTCCGGCAGGTTGCTGACCCGTGTCAGGTAGCCGCCGCCCCGTTTACTCAGGATGATATCGACCTTCATGGGGTTGGACCTGCCGATGACACCGTAGGACACTGGTCTGACGCTAACACCCGCGCGGACAGCAGGCAAGCCCCGGGACAGGCCCTCGCGTCAGCTGCGCTGCGTTGACGCAAGCTGCTGGGGCAGCGGTAAGGGCGGAACCGCCTACGGCGTTCCGCCCTACGCGGGCTGACCTTCATGCATACCGCGCAAGATCGGCGCCTGGCCTACGGCGGACAGCGACTGCAAGGCCTTGGCTGGCTGCGTGATCGGGTGGTCTACCTAAATTCGGTTGAAGCGTGCGTCTAGCGGGCGTACATTGCAACGAGAATCGATTTTTTGGAGATCCCTCAATGCCCAGGGTTGCACAACGTCAGGACCGTCTCAGTCTGCGTCTCAGTCCGGGGTCCAAGCAGACCCTGGAGCGCGCCGCGGCCTGTCTCGATAAGACCCTGACTGATTTCGTCCTTGATGTCGCCCTGCGGCAGGCCGAGCAGGTCGTGCGTGCGCACGACGCCATCGTGCTCACGCACGAGGAATGGACACGCTTCCAGGCGCTGCTGCTCGATCCGCCGCCGCCCAATGAGCGGCTGCAACAGGCACTCGATGAGCATGCGCGGATCGTCCAACGGTGACCTGGGCAGCGGGGTCGCTGCGTATCGAGCCGCTCGGGGTGAGTCATGATCGTCAGGCGTTTGATTGTGGCGTGGCCTCTCTCAACCGATATCTGCGCGAGCAATCTTCTCAGGACATGCGGCGCGCAATGGTGCGCGTCTTCGTGGCCGTGCCCGTCGATCAAGACGCGCGGATCCTCGGCTTTTTCACCCTGAGTGCTGCGACCATCACGACCGTCGATCTGCCGCCGGAACTCGCCCGGCGTCTGCCCAGGTATCCGGTACCGGCCGCGCTCATCGGGCGGCTGGCCGTCGATCAGAGCGTCGCGGGCCAAGGCGTGGGCAGTCTGCTGCTCGCCGCTGCCGTCGGCAAGGCGAGGCTGGCCGCTGAGACGGTGGCGATGATGGCGATGGTCGTGGACCCGATCGACGAGGCGGCCCGGGGCTTCTACGCGGCCTTTGGTTTCTGCTCCCTGCTAGGACTGGAGCAGCGGATGTTTCTGATGCTCCCGTGTTCAGGAAGGCCGTCGTCATGATCGAGTCTTGGGATTCACGCACGCGCCGGCTGTTGGTCCGGCGAGGAGAGCGCCGCCCGTGCCCTCGCCGCGCTCTTCCGCAGGCTGGTCCATGTGGAGGACCCCGCGACCCCGCCGATCCGGCGCCGGGCGCGGATGGCCGACCTGTGCGCCGACGACCCCGCCGCCGCCCTGGCCGAGCGGCTGATCCAGGCCCGGCTCCTGGTCCCCGACGGCGACGGGCCGGACGGCGCGCCCGCCGCCGCGCGGTGCGGCCCGGGCGATGGGCGCCTGGTCGACGTCGCCCATGAGGCCCTGCTGACCCACTGGGGCCAGTTGCACGACTGGATCGAGAAGCGGCGCGACGCCCTGCGGCTGCGCGGCCAACTGGAGCGCGAGGTCCGCGACTGGCTCCGGGGCGGCTGCCTGACCGGGGACCTGAGGTCCGCCGAGCGCGCCCGCGACATGAGCGCCGCGCTGACCGCCTTGGACCTGGACCCGAGCGAGGAAGAGCGCGCCTTCCTCGACCCCATGGCCCGCGCCCCCTGGCTGCTGGGGCGGGATCTCGCGGCCTGGGAGGCGGTCGGCAGGCCCGATGACGGGCTCTGGGGGGCGGAGCGCTTCCTCGGCTTCGTCGATCCGGTGCCCCTCGCGGCGCCGCCCGCCGACGCGCCCGCGGCGGGGCCAGGCCTGGCGGGCACCCCACCCCTGCTGCCCGCGCCGACCGCCGCGCAGCGCGACTTCCTCGAGCGCTCCTTCGCGCTCACCCTGGCCTGCCACCCGCAGGACCCAAAATGCCGCACCGACTGCGGCAAGGCCCTGGCGGCGCTGGGCGACCCGCGCTTCGACCCGGACCACTGGTGGCTGCCGACGGATGAGACGCTGGGCTTTCGCGAGGTCGGTGCCGGGCCCTTCCTGATGGGCTCGCCGCACGGGGAGGGCTGGCCAGACGAGTGGGAGCAACACGAGCGGGTCCTGCCCGGCTTCTGCCTCGCCCGCTGGCCCGTCACCGTCGCGCAGTTCCGCGCCTGGGCCGCGGACCCGGACCGCGGCGGGCCGGCGGTCGATCCGCTAAGCCTGGAGGGCCGCGCCAACCATCCGGTGGTGCAGGTTTCATGGCACCAGGCCCGCGCCTACTGCACCTGGCTCGGCGAACGCCTGGCGGCCGTCGCGCCCGCCCGCGCCGCCGCGGCAACGGCCGCCGAGGCACCGGGCTTTTGGGCGGCGATCGCCGCTGGCCGGCTGCGCGCCGGGCTGCCGTCCGAAGCCCAGTGGGAGAAGGCCGCCCGCGGCACCGATGCGCGCCAGTACGCCGGCGGCGACACCCTGGACCCATCCCTGGCCAACTACCAGCAGACCCGGCTCGGTGCCCCCTGCGCGGTCGGCTGCTTCCCGCTGCTGGGCCAGGGCCCTTACGGCTGCGAGGACCAGAACGGCAACGTCTGGGAGTGGACGCGGAGTCTCTGGGGACCTGACTACATGAAGACGCAGTTTCGCTACCCCTATGAGCCGGAGGACGGCCGGGAAGATGAGGATGCCGGTGACGACCTGGCGCGGGTGCTGCGCGGCGGCGCGTTCTCCAACGATAGCCTCAACTGCCGCGGCGCGGTGCGCGCCCGCAACTACCCGCACTACCGCAACGGCAATTGTGGCTTCCGGGTGGTCTGGTCCCCATTACTCTGAACTCTGAACCCTCTGGACTCTGGACCTTTGAACCGCCGCATCGCGCGCCGACCCCCCGGCCGCGGTCCGCGCCCGGTCCGCCGTAGGGGTGCGATCAGAACTGATGTATTAACGCACATCTCGTAGAGTACGCATCGCGTACCCGCCAAGCTGCGGCGCCCGCCGGAGCTGGGTACGCGATGCGCCTATAGCTACCGGACGTTCCTACGGACCTGGCGTCGTGGTCGTTGTCGTTGTCGTTTTCGTAATCGTGGTCGGATTATTCGATTACGACAACGACAACTCGCGGGCCAATTGCCGGGTCTGGGATCACCCCACCGGGCCGTTGAGGTAACCGCGCAAGGCCCCGCCGTCCGCGTCGATGCCGCGGATCTTGACCTCCAGAATCTCACCGACCGCCGCCGCGTCCGGATGCCCATCGATACGCACCGGCAGGTAGTTGGGGGTGTAGCCGAACAGGTCCCCGGGCCGTCCGCCGCGGGGCTGGGCCTCGCGCAGGACCCGGCAGTCGCGGCCGACCTGGGAGGCGAAGACCTGCCACTGCAACTGATCCGCCAGGTCTTTCAGTTCCAGGACCCGCGCCCGTTTGGTGTCCGCATCCACCTGGTTGGGAAGACCGGCGGCCCTGGTGCCGGCCCGCGGTGAATAGGCGAAGCAATGGACCTGGCCGAAGCCCATGGCGGCGACGAAGCCCAGGGTCTCCTGCCACTCCGCTTCGGTCTCGCCGGGGAAGCCGGCGATGATGTCGGTGCTGAGGTTGAGCCCCGGCACCGTGGCCCGCCCCAGTGCGGCCAACTGGGCGAAGTCCTCGGTCTTGCAGCGCCGCGCCATGCGCCGCAGTACGCTGTCCGCGCCGCTCTGCAGCGGCAGGTGCAGGTGGGGCAGCAGGCGCGGGTCGGCGAACAGGTCCCAGAAGCCGTCGGGCAGGTCCCAGGGTTCGAGCGAGCCCAGGCGCAGGCGCGGGATTTGGGTCTCAGCGAGCACCGCGCGCACCAGCACGGCCAGGTCGCCCCCGAGGGTGCTGCCGTAGCCGCCGAGATGGACCCCGGTGAGCAGGACCTCCCGCACCCCGTCGGCGACGGATCGGTTGACGGCATCGATGATCTCCGGCAGTGGGCGGTCGCGCTCCGGTCCCCGCGCCAGGGTGGTCACACAGAAGGTGCAGGCGTGGCGGCAGCCGTCCTGGACCTTGATGAAGGCGCGCTGTCGGCCGCGGGCGAACAGGGGGTTGGCCGCTTCTTCGCTGGACAGTTGCGCTATGACCGGCAGGTCCAGGGCCGCCGCGGCCAGCGCCACCAGCCGGTCCTTGTCGCGGTTGTCGATCAGCAGCGCCACCCCGGATTCGCGCGCCAGGTCCGCCGCCTCCAGGGACGCCAGACAGCCGGAGAGCACCAGGCGCGCGTGCGGGTGGGCGCGGTGCGCGCGCCGCAGCCATTGGCGCGACTTGCGTGCCGCCTCCGCGGTCACGGCGCAGGTGTTGATGACCACCAGGTCCGCCGGCCCCGCGTCCCCGGCCAGGTCGAAGCCGCGCGCCCGAAAGCCCTGCGCCCAGTCCTCCAGTTCGGCCTCGTTGAGGCGGCAGCCGAATGACTTGAGCAGGACGCGGGGGCGGGTGCGCATGAGCGGGTCGCCGGGCCTTGGCGTGGTCAGCGGGCGCCCTGGTCGCTGCCCGCGTCTGGCTTGGGGCCGGGCGGCCCGCCGGGGGCGGCGCGGCGCCCCGTGACCCGCGGGATGTGCAGCAGCAGGGTGTCGGCCTTGACCTCCCGGGTCAGGCGGCGCAGGTCGGCGTCGGCCGGCAGGGGCACGCGCCGCCTGACCGACCCCTGGGCGGCGCTGGAGCCTTGCCGGTAACCGCCGTCGCCGACGCTGCCCTTCTCGTGCCAACTGCCGCCAATGCTGAGCGAGAGGTTGAGGCTCTGACCGCTCGGAGTGACCTCGACCGCGTCCGGTCGGCCGCCGCTGACCTTGATCCGGAGCAGATAGCCGTTGGCCTCGGTGTCGCCTACGACATCGAGGCGCGGCGGCCCCCCGGGGAGCGCCTGCCGGCCGCCCCCGTTGACCGGGGGCTCGGTGCCGGTCCCCGCCTTGGGGGCCGTTGCGGGCGCGTCGGCGGCCGAACTGCCGGCCGCGGCCGGGGGCGGGGGAAAGCGGCCCGGTTGCTCTGCACCTCCCGGGCCGTAGCCGGTCCAGGCCAGGGTCAGGGCCGGGCTGGCCGCGGCGATGGCGCCGGCGAGGGTGAGGACGTGGCGGCGGTGGGTCATCAGCGGCTCCTGAAGGAGGTGGCGGCGCCTGCCGGGTTCAGCCGCGCCGGGCCCAGGTCGGGCGGTCCAGGTCGTCGGTCAGCCCGTGCTCACGCAGCCAGTCGCGGGCGTCGGTCGCGTCCTGCTCGAACCAGGCCCGGGCCGAGCCCAGCCTGAAGCTGTAGCCCCAGGCATCCATATCGGCGAGCATCCGCGCCCGTCCCATACCTGGGATCTGGTCGGCCAGCAGGATCTGCAGGTAGCAGACGCCGTTCTCTTCCGGATAGTCGCCGCCCGCGTCGGTGTGCAGGGTGGCGCGGCGGGCGGGGTCCATGCAGATGTAGTGGCTGGCCTCGTGCAGTACCGAGTGCAGCGGCGTGTCGGCGCGCAGATAGAGCTGGTCGCCGATCAGCCCGGCCTCGGACTCGCCGAAGAAGCTCCCGGGGATAGGGGTGTCGGCGGGGCACGCGACGATCTGCATCCCGTAACGCGCGAGCATGGCGCCGGCCGTCCGCTGGTCCGTGTCGGACCAGGCGAGGATGGTGTCGGCGTTCGCGGCCGGTGCGGGCGCGCGGTGAGGCAATGGCTGATCGGGTAGCATGGCTGGTGAAGAATGGCAGCGGATAATGGGCGGTCATGATAACCGATCGGCTGCCCGGCGGTGCCGCAGTCCGTTTCTCCTATCGCCTCGGGCTGCAGGCGTTGTCGGAGACCTTGATCATAAGCCCGGCCCATCAGCCACCGGCTTTGATCATCGTTCCGGCCAGCGATGCTAATTTTGGAGTCCAAGGCTTCAGCCTTGGCCTGCCGATCCAAGGCTGAAGCCTTGGACAGGATTAACAGGATTTTGCAGGATTAACAGGACAAATAGCGTGCGACGCGCATCAGCAACACATCTTGTAAATCCTGAGAAATCCTGTTAATCCTGTCCATTTCTCAAGCTCACGGATAGTCTCAAATGGTAGCGGGATCTGCGCTTCGCGATACTTAAGACCCCGCGCCCGTAGGGTCCGCTGCGCGGACCGACGACCTAGAGTGAAACCGGCAGCGGCTTGACCTTCCAGATCTTCTCGGCATATTCCCGAATCGCCCGGTCGGACGAGAATTTGCCCATGCGCGCGACATTGAGTATCGACATGCGCTCCCAGCGCGGCCGGTCCGACCAGGCGCGGCTGACGCGCTCCTGGCAGTCGAGATAGGCGCGGTAGTCCGCGAGTACCATGAAGGGGTCCTGGTGGATCAGGTTGTCGGTCAACGGTCGGAACAGGGTGGTGTCGCCGTGGGAGAAGAGGCCCGAATTGATCAGATCGAGTACCGACTTGAGCTCCTGGTCGTCGCGGCAGATCTCCCAGGGTCGATAGCCTTCCGCCTGGCGTCGGCTGACCTCGTCGGCGGTCATGCCGAAGAGGAAGAAGTTGTCCTCCCCGACCTCTTCGCGGATCTCCACGTTGGCCCCGTCCAGGGTCCCGATGGTCAGGGCGCCGTTCATGGAGAACTTCATATTGCCGGTCCCCGAGGCCTCCTTGCCGGCCAATGAGATCTGCTCCGAGAGGTCGGCGGCGGGATAGAGCCGCTGGCCGTTCTGGACATTGAAGTTGGGCATGAAGGCGACGCGCAGGCTGTCGTTGACCTGGGGGTCGTGATTGATGACATCGGCCACCGCGTTGATCAGTTTGATGATCAGCTTGGCGAGGTGATAGCCGGGCGCGGCCTTGGCCCCGAAGATGAAGGTGCGCGGGACCATGGGCAGGTTCGGGTCCTGCTTGAGGCGCTGGTAGAGGCTGACGATGTGCAGCAGGTTCAGGTGCTGGCGTTTGTATTCGTGCAGGCGCTTGGCCTGGACGTCGAACAGGCTCTCCGGGTCCACCGTGACCCAGGCATGTTGCGTGAGCCACCGGGCCAGGTTGCGCTTGGCGGCGGTCTTGACCGCGCGCCAGCGCCCCTGAAAGTCGGCGTCGTCCGCATAGTTTTCCAATTCGCGCAGGCGGTTGAGGTCCGTCAGCCAGCGGTCGTCGCCGCAGGTCTCGGTGATCAGGGCGGCGAGGCGGGGGTTGCAGACGGCGATGAAGCGGCGCGGGGTGACCCCGTTGGTGACGTTGTGGAAGCGCTCGGGCCACAGGTCGTAGAAGTCCTTGAGAATGGTGGTCTTGACCAGTTCGGAGTGCAGTTGCGCCACGCCGTTCACCGCGCTCGATCCGACCACCGCCAGGTTGGCCATGCGTACCCGCCGGCCGCCTTCTTCACCGATCAACGACATCCGTGCGACCCGCCCCTCGTCATTGAGGAAGCGCACCCGCACCTCGTCCAGAAAGCGCCGGTTGATCTCGTAGATGATCTCCAGGTGGCGCGGCAGGAGCTTCTCGAAGAGCCGCACGGACCAGGTCTCCAGGGCCTCGGGCAGCAGGGTGTGATTGGTGTAGCAGAAGGTCTTGTGGGTGATGCCCCAGGCCTGGTCCCAGCCCATGCCGTGTTCGTCCATCAGCAGCCGCATCAGCTCCGCCACCGCGATTGCGGGGTGGGTGTCGTTGAGCTGGGCAACAAACTTGTCAGCGAAGCCGTCGAGCGGGCCGACCGTATTCAACTGCAGCCGGATCATGTCCTGGAGCGAGCAGGAGACGAAGAAATACTGCTGCTTCAAGCGCAGTTCCTTGCCGGCCGAGGGCTCGTCGTTGGGATAGAGGACCTTGGAGATGGTCTCGGCCTCGATCTTGGCCTGGACCGCGCCATAGTAGTCGCCGACGTTGAATGACTGGAAGTCGAATGACTCGGGGGCCTCGGACTTCCACAGTCGTAACAGGCTGACGTTGCCGGCCCCGTAGCCCAGAATCGGGGTGTCATAGCCGACCCCGATGACCTCCATGTCCGCCAGCCAACGCACGCGCAAGGTTCCGTGCTCGTCGTGGTACTGCTCGGTGCGGCCGCCGAACTTGACCGGGAAGCGCAGCCCGTGGCGCAGGATCTCCCAGGGGTTGCCGTTCTTGAGCCAGGTGTCGCTCTTCTCCACCTGCCAGCCATCCTCGATCACCTGGTCGAAGATGCCGAATTCATAGCGAATGCCGTAGCCGATGGCGGGGATCTGCACCGTGCTGAGCGAGTCCATGTAACAGGCGGCGAGCCGGCCCAGACCGCCGTTGCCCAGGCCTGGTTCCTCTTCGGACTCGATCAGTTCGTGCAGATCGAGCCCCAACTCGGCGCCGGCCTCGCTGGCCACGTCCAGGATCCCCAGGTTCACCAGGTTGTTGAGCAGGTGGGGTCCGAGCAGAAACTCGGCGGAAAAATAGCAGACCGTGCGGGCCTTGGAGTCCCGGTAGGTCTCGGCACACTTGATCCAGCGCCCCAGCAGGCGGTCGCGTACCGTGTAGGCGGCTGCCATGTAGAGGTCGTTGGGACTGGCGACCTCGCGGAAGCGGCCCTGGACATAGAACAGGTTGTCGATGAAGGCGCGGTTGAGCGCATCCTTCGACATGCCGGTACGGGTGTGCTCGTGGGTCGGAGTCGCTACCGGGTCCGGGGTTTCGAGCGTCTTCTCGGGGGACATTGGGCGCCTCTTCGTAACGCGTCAAGAACAAGTTAAGCACAATCGTTGTCGTTGTCGTTGTCGTGGTCGTTGTCGGAGAAACGATGCATTTTGGGGTGCGAGCGAATCCGGGACGTTACGATAACCTC
>NZ_CAIKKU010000024.1 GCF_903828115.1 uncultured Thiodictyon sp.
CGGCTTCGGCTGCCTGTCGGGCATGTTCGAGCGCAACGACGACGTGCTCTACATCTGCTACGACAACGAGGCCTACATGAACACCGGGGTGCAGCGCTCCTCGGCGACGCCCGGTGCCGCGCGCACCGCGACCACCCCGGCGGTCGGGGCGGCGCCCGGTAACGTCTTCGGTCAGGGCAAGAGCCTGCCGCTGATCGCCATGGCCCATGAGATCCCCTATGTGGCCACTGCCATCGTGTCCGAACTGCGCGACCTGGAGGCCAAGGTCAAGCGCGCCATGGAGATCCGCGGCGCCCGCTATATCCACATCTTCGTGCCCTGTCCGCTGGGCTGGGGCACCGCCTCCAATCAGACCATCCACATCGCGCGCCTGGCCAAGGAGACCGGCATCTTCCCGGTGATCGCGGCCGAGCACGGCGAACTGACCAAGGTGTCGAAGATCCGCAAGCAGTTGCCGGTCGAGGACTATCTGAAGCCGCAGCGGCGCTTTGGGCATCTGTTCTCCCCGACGCCCAATCTCGCGGCCATCGCGCACATTCAGGCGCTCGCGGACCGCAATATCCGGCGCTTCGGTCTCATCGATGCCGCCCCGGTCGCCGCTGCCGGCGCAGGAGACAATTGATGGAAAAGCCCTTTGCCATAACCCTCGACGTCGGGTCTTCGCTCGCCAACAAGACCGGGAGTTGGCGCACCTACCGCCCGCTCTATGTCGATCGGCTGCCCCCGTGCAACAACGCCTGCCCCGCCGGCGAGAACATCCAGGGGTGGCTCTATCACGCCGAGTCCGGCGACTATGAGCAGGCGTGGCGCGTCCTCACCCAGGACAACCCCATGCCCGCCGTGATGGGCCGGGTCTGCTATCACCCCTGCGAGACCTCCTGTAACCGCGGTCAACTCGACGAGTCGGTCGGCATCAACTCGGTCGAGCGCTTCCTGGGCGACCAGGCGATCAAGTTGGGCTGGAAGTTCAACCCGCCGGAAACCGTGAGCGGCAAGCACGTACTGGTGGTCGGCGCCGGCCCCTCCGGGCTCTCCGCCGCCTATCACCTGGCGCGCCTGGGGCACCGGGTGACCATCCATGAGGCCGGGCCCTTCGCCGGCGGCATGATGCGCTTCGGCATCCCCAAATACCGACTGCCGCGCGACGTGCTGGAGGCCGAGGTCCAGCGGATTCTGGACTTAGGCGTCACGCTCGAGCTCAACACCAAGGTCGAGAACATCGAGGCGACGATGCAGGCCGGCAAGTTCGACGCCGCCTTCCTCGCCGTCGGTGCCCATATCGCCAAGCGTGCCTATATCCCGGCCGGCGAGGCGGCGCGCCTGCTCGACGCCATGCAGGTGCTGCGCGGCATGGAGGGCGAGGAAAAGCCCATGCTGGGGCGCCGCGTGGTGGTCTACGGCGGCGGCAACACCGCGCTCGACGTGGCCCGCACCGCCAAGCGCCTGGGCGCCACTGACGCCATCATCGTGTACCGGCGCACCCGCGAGAAGATGCCCGCCCACGACTTCGAGGTCGAGGAGGCGCTGCAGGAAGGCATCATGATCAAGTGGCTCTCCACCATCAAGAACATGTCCGACGAGGGCACCTTGACGGTCGAGAAGATGGAACTCGACGAGAAGGGCTTCCCGCAGCCCACCGGTGAGCTGGAGACGCTGGAGACCGACTCCCTGGTCCTGGCGCTCGGCCAAGACGTGGATCTGTCACTCTTAGACGGCGTGCCGGGGCTGGAGATCAAGGACGGCGTGGTGCAGGTCAGCCCCAACATGATGACCGGGCGCCCGGGCATCTTCGCCGGCGGCGACATGGTGCCCTCGGAGCGCACCGTGACCATCGGCATCGGCCACGGCAAGAAGGCCGCGCGCAACATCGACGCCTGGCTGCGCGGGGAGGTCTACGAGCCCGCCCCCAAGCACGCCCTGGCCGAGTTCAGGAAGATCAACCCCTGGTACTACGAGGACGCGCCCAAGACGGTGCAGCCGACCCTGGACCAGGCCCGCCGCCAATCCACCTTCGAGGAGGTGGTGGGGGGCCTCAACGAGACCAATGCACTGTTCGAGGCGCGGCGCTGTCTGTCCTGCGGCAACTGCTTCGAGTGCGACAACTGCTACGGCGTCTGCCCCGACAACGCCGTGATCAAACTCGGCCCCGGGATGCGCTTCGAGTTCAACTTCGACTACTGCAAGGGATGCGGGATCTGCAGTGTGGAGTGTCCCTGCGGGGCCATTACCATGGTGCCTGAGAACGCCTGACCGGACCCCGGGCGGCCAGGGAGGGCCGCACCTGGGCCGCCGCAACAGCGCGTCAGGTCCCACCCATTTCAGATGAACCGCGGGGTGAATCCCATGCCGAAGACGGTTCCGGCTTTCCAGGCCCCTGGTCCGTTCCGGGCCGACCAGATCAGACCCGGCGACCCCTACGAGTTGTCCGATGGTCACCCGATTCAATGCATGCCGACGGGCGGGCGCGGCTCGCGGGCCAACCTCGTGGGGGCCGCGATGCTGGACAGCGATCCCGCGGTCGAGTCGGCCGGTGTCGATACCGGTTTTGCCCTGACGCCGAACACCCTGAGGGCGCCGGATGTAGCGGTGGGTAATGTCACCGACGCCGCCGGCTGGGTGAAGGGCCCGGCCCCCCCGTTGGCGGTCGAGTATGCAGATTCGGGCCAGGACGAGCCCGAACTCAGGGCCCGGATTGCCGACCTGCTGGCCGGTGGGACACGCGTGCTCTGGGTCGTGCGGCTGGTCGGTCCCCCACGCGTCGAGATCCACACCCCGGGCCTGCCGATGCGGGTCTGCCGCCCCGGTGAACTGCTCGAAGCCCCCGGTATCCTGCGCAACCCGGTCCCCGTGGCCGCCCTGTTCGACCGCACGGCCGCCCACGAGGCCACGCTGCGGAACCTGCTGCAGCGCAAGGGCTACGGCGATCTCGACGCCGTGCGTGAGGAGGGACAGGTGCAGGGGAGGGAAGAAGGCCAGACGCAAGGCGCACTCACCGCCCTGCGCGAGGCCCTGCTCCTGGTCCTGGCCCAGCGGGGACTGGACCCCGATCCCGCCCGGCGCGCGGCCATCGCCGACTGCACCGACCCCGAGCGGCTGCGCCGGTGGTTGGGCCAGGCGGCGGTCGCGGCAAGTCTGTCCGAGGTCTTCGGGTGAGTCCGGGCGCCGGATAGATCGGGGGGAAATCGACGATGGACTCAGCTATCGACCGCTAGATCGAGCAAGGCAGACAACAGGGTGTCACGCAGGGTGTCGAGCAGGGCATTGAACAGGGCGTCGAGCGAGGCCGGCGGGAGGGCAAGGCCGCTATCCTCCTGCGCCTGATCGACCTCAAGTTCGGCCCCCCTAGCCAGTCGGTTTGCGAGCGCGTCGCCAACGCGGACCCTGATAGATTGGTGCGTTGGTTCGACCGCATCCTTACAGCCGACAGTTTGGACGCGGTGCTGCACTGAGGGGCCGCGGAGACGACTTCCGGTAAGCGAGGTGATACGTCCCCACGCTCCCGGAGTGCCCGTGCGGAGACTTTACATTGTGCCTGAGAACATCTTATTTTTCTGTGACATGACCGGACGAAACCTGGGAGTCGGTCCGGAAGCCCCAGTTTCCAGACTCGCAGGCTGCGTGACGGAGTCCGTCATTTCGGTCGGGAAGCCGGAATTCCGGCTAGAGACAGTAACCCTTATCCTGGCGTGGTCTACAAGCACTGCGTGGGCATTGTAGCTTCTAACGAGCTGATAACCAGAGATAACTGTGAGGATCTTGACGCAGATACCCAGCATCGAGTTTAGATTGTTCGCTGGCGGCGAACAAATGTTGACATTTGGCGAACAGGCAGGTATCTTAACTCGCAGGTTTCATTTGTTGGAGGATTTCGGGTAATCGTTGGGCCTGCTGCCCGTGGAGGCTTTGCCTCTCCCCCGTCGTGACGTCCCAGCCGCCGAGTGCGCGCATCCGACTCATGACTATAGCCGCCCTCCGAGAGGGGCGGGGTTTGTTGTTAGAGGGACAAGCGTTTGGTTTTACCTCCTTTGCCATAGCTTCAGTGTTACATCCGAGAAGGTCAGCGTTGTGTTGACCTGTGACTCTGAGAGATTAGCAATGGCAAGAACGTCAAATGAAACCAACCAAACGTCGCCAGTTCACCCAAAACGAAAATGGCCCCGCAAGGTGCTTTTTGCAGTTTTGTGGACGCTTCATCTTATCATTAGCCTTGCGCGGTGGTGGGATCGAGTAGTAAGGCTTTGGGAGATCCTCGAGTCTTGGCTGGCTAACCTCTAGCAAGCAATTCGTTAGTAATTATAGAGTAATTGATTCCATGAAAGCCAAATTAGGGGAGGCGCTTCGGCTTGTAAGGTCATTTCATGATATGAATCAAACTGACTTGGCTCAGCGTTTAGGTATTTCGCGCTCTTACTTATCAGAGCTAGAAGCCGGAAAAAAGACTCCTAGCCTTGATTTGCTCGATAGTTACGCGAAGGCGTTTGAAATACCTATTTCGTACCTCCTTCTTTTTTGTGAAACGCTTGAAGACGGTGATGTGGCGACAAAGGTTAAGTCTGCGGCCACCGAGAAGGCGCTTAAGGTTCTAAGCTGGATTGAAACAATTCGTAACCGAAACAAAAAAATTGCTGCATGACTCGTATGGGAAGTGGCTACAAGCTTGATCAATCTCGCTTATTTAAGTTGGCTAGCAAGAGAAAATTGGCTGGCCTCCTTGGTGTTTCTATAAAACAAATGATGTCTTCTGCCACTGCGCCAGATTGTTATCGGTTGTGGCCAACTAAGCCAAAATACCCATCCAAACTTCCGATATTGAGTCACAAACCTCGTGAAATTCAAGAGCCAGTCGGTTTGCTGAAGAAGATTCAGGAACGGTTGCAGGATCTTTTGGCCAGGATTGAAACCCCAGCATATTTACTGTCCGCAAAAAAGGGCTGCTCATATGTAAGAAATGCAAGCCTGCATACGGCGCCCGGCCAGCTTATTCGGATTGATATTAAAGGTTTTTACAGGAATGCCAGCGATAGGTTTGTCTTTCGCTTTTTCCAGGATGATTTGCAATGCAGCCCAGACATAGCAAAAGTTCTCACGAACATTGTCTGTTGGAATGGGTCCCTACCTACTGGAAGCTCTGTCAGTCCGATAATGTCTTTTTTTGCTTATCGCCCAATGTTCGACGAGCTTAATGGCCTTGCTTCATCTATCGACGCTGTGATGACGGTGTATGTTGATGATATCGTTTTCTCCGGGCAGAATGTAACCGGAAGCCTTATTCCAAAGGCAAAGATTATAATTAGAAAATCAGGCTTACGGGGACATAAAATATCCGCTTTTAAGAAGGGCGCAACGCGGGTTGTAACGGGCACTGCAGTGACGCAAAACGGACAACTTGATATCCCCAATAGGCGGCATCGTAAAATTCGGGCATTGCGACATGAGTATGATTGTGCCATCAATGCAGCAGATAAACGGATTTATTATAACGCGTTGATTGGTCAATACCGGGAGGGAAGCAGGCTTGATCCGGACTTTAGAAGAAAAGCAACAGATCTTCAAGCAGAAATGGGGAGCACATAAGCAGCAGATATTGTCCTTATACCAACAGGCGTTGGTCAGCCGTTTTCTTACAGTGAGCGTGCGGGACAGGGTCAGATCGATACGGTGCCGATAATCGCGCCTTATTCAATTCTCGGCCGGAGAAAACGTCTTTTCCAGAATCTGATCGAGCGAGTAAGGACACTCCCAGGAAAACAGGTGCTCCGGCAATCCGGTTTCGTAGCCAGCTCGATCCACCGCATCCGGATACACATCGGCCAGGACCTCGGGCAGGAAGGGCTTGCGGCTTGGGCTCTGCTTGATCTCCCGTGCGACCTGTCGGCGCTGCTCCCGGATCGTGCCGTCCCAACTGCTGGTGCGGTGATCGGGCTGGTGCTCCCATTTCAGAAGATGGGCGAGCAGCACGTCCAAACGGTTCATCACTTCGCGGCGCTCTTTCGCCCCCATGCTGTCCAACTCCTAGGCCAGGTCATCGAGATTGAACTCGTCGAGCTTGTGCTCGCGCACGAGCGCTGCCGCCCGCTGTGTCCCGGCGTGAAAGTCGCTCTTGTAGAGGTCTGACAGGGTGCTCATCGATGGGACCGCGTTGGCGATATCCGGGCGTTCTTCATCCAATGTCCTAGTCGAGTCCAGGCGCGGCGGCAAGGACCCCGTGGGGCTGAGGGTGCCGCGGGCGTGCGGCGGCGAGTGAAGTCGCTTGGCCAATGGGACCTTGGTCATACTTGCGGCCATCGAGCGTACCGCGAGGCCGTTGGTCCGCACAGCGGACCCTACGGAGTTCCGCCTCTTCTCTCTGCGCCTCTGCGCCTCTGCGTGAGATAGTCCTGTCATGTCTCGCGCAGACGCGCAGGCGCAGAGGAGGATGAGAATCGCTTTGTTGGCCGGAACGATGATTTAGCCGCTGCGCGCAGGTTCCGGCACGAAAGTCGCTCTGGTAGAGGTATCACCAGGTGCTCATTAACTGGACCGATCGCCGGTCCAGTCGCGGAAGGCGCAGCGCAAGCCGTGGGGCACCGCGTCGCCGCGGTCGCCGCCGACCCCGTAGCCCAAGGCCGTGCATGAGTTGCAACCCATCTTGTGCTGTGTGGAATCGGGTTCAGTGACCGCGGCGCTTGAGCCACTCTTCGACGATCGCGGGGTCCAGGCCGCGCAGGCGTTCTTCCGGGTCCAGGCCGCGCAAACGCTCTTTCGAGTCCAATCCGCGCAGACGTGCCTCGATGGGGAACTGGTCCACGATGGCCTGGATGTCCTCGGAATCGAGCTCATGCAAATGCGCGATGCGCAGGCGCAGGGTGTCGCGTTTGAAGTCCTCAATGGTGTAGGCCATGTCGGGTACCTCCAGGCGGTAGGTAAAATAGAGTTGTGCCAGCAAGTCGCTGCGGAGCGGGTCGTATGGATGATAGTTCAGCAATCCGTGGCGAACCCGGTCAAGTCGGGCACTGAAGATCTCCCAGGGGGCATTGCGCGGGTCTGCGGCGATCTGCCCGAGAAAAATCAGCCTCACTGTGCGTCCGCCCCAGCGCAGATCAAGGACTCCGGGCCAAGGGGTGGCGGTCAGGTCGCTGGCCGGGATCTGGGCGAGGAGCTTCTCGGGGGTGCGCGTGGCGACGGCGTAGAGGCCGAAATCGGCCTCCGGCAGGAGACGGTAAGACCCCGGCGTGGGTTCCGTCAGCTCGCGCGGCGGCCCGGCGCCGTCCGGGGTCAGGCTGGGTTGACGCGTCCGTTCGATCGACACCAGCTTGCGGTAGGTCACGAAGTGGCCGAGCAGTTCGTCCAGCGCCCAGGCGTCGAGGGGCTGATGCTGCGACTTGTAGGTCAGCAGGTTGTGCGTCGCGAGACCCTCCAGCCCATCGGGCAGACCGGCGAGCGCGCCGGGGCCGGCGGTGAGTCCCGCGCTGGCTTCCCGCTCGATGATGAGGATATCCAGGCGTTGGCTCTTCAGCGCCAGTTCCTTCTCGACCTCCACCCGCCACGGGCGCCCGGTGAAGAGATCGGTGAGGGCGATGCCAAACAGGCGGTGCCAGGGGGTAGGGGTTTCCATGCCCTCCAGTGTAGCAGCCGCAGTGGCGGTCCCGCCGCCCGAAAGACGCTTCAGTCTCGCCAGTGCTTTACCGGGGTGCAGCGCTCCTCGGCCACGCCCGGAGCCGCGCGGACCGCCACCACCCCGGCGGTCGGCGAGGCCCCCGGTAACGTCTTCGGTCAGGGCAAGAGCCTGCCGCTGATCGCCATGGCCCATGAGATCCCCTATGTGGCCACTGCCATCGTGTCGGAACTGCGCGACCTGGAGGCCAAGGTCAAGCGCGCCATGGAGATCCGCGGCGCTCGCTATATCCACATCTTCGTGCCCTGTCCGCTGGGCTGGGGCACCGCCTCCAATCAGACCATCCACATCGCGCGCCTGGCCAA
>NZ_CAIKKU010000025.1 GCF_903828115.1 uncultured Thiodictyon sp.
ACTGGCCCGCCGCTTCGGCGCCGTGCCGGGGTGGGCGCAGCGGCGCAGCGGCGCATCGACGCGGCGCCGGTGGCGCAACTGGATGCCTGGCTCGACGGGATCTTCGATGCCGAGAGTCTGCTGGCCCTGATCGGTCCGGAGGATGGTTCTGGCTGAATGGCCTTGCGCACCGTCTGGCGGTCTTGCCCGGTCAGCGCAGGTCTTCCTGGAGGGTGAGCGGCATCGAGCGGGCAAAGCGGCCGAGATGTTCGGCCGACGGCGCTCGATCCGCACAGCGACGGGTTGTCTGCGCACCTGGCTTTGATCCGTCACTCCGGCCACCCGCCCTTGCGGTCACCCGTCGCGGCCGGGGGGCCGCTCCTACGGCGCCGGCGCGGCCTCCGTCACCGGCGGGGTGGCCGGAATATTGATCGAGGCCGCGCGCCCGTAGGGTCCGCTGTGCGGACCGACGACCGCGCGGTGACCGCGGTGGCCGGAGCGATGATCGAGGCCGGGACGGTCGTGATCGTCGGCGTCAGCGAAACCGCCCCGGCGTGCGTTTGATGCCCGGTGCGTTTGAGCCAAGCCTTGACCTGTTCGGGGTCCAGCCCGCGTAAGCGGTCTTCGGTGGCCAAGCCGCGCAAGCGGTCCTCGGCGGCCAGCCCGCGCAGGCGGTCCTCCACACCCATCCGCTCCAGCAGTGCTTGGCGCTGCTCGGGCCTGAGTGCCTGCGTATCTTCGATGATCATGGGCTAAGTGTCGTGTAAGAGGTCGTGCAGCGTGTAAGCCATGTCGGGAAGCTCCAGACGGTGGACGTTGGCAAGATGGTAGCGCAGCAACTGCGCCGCCGGGCTGTGCGGCCGGTAATGGGCCAGCGTGGCTTGGATGCGCTGCGCTTATCCACCCTACGAAACTTCACCGGTGTCGGCCCCTGCGTTGTCCTATCCGGGCGATGCTTTTCGGTTCCCTTTCGTGTTCCCAACCGGCCCGTGGGCCCCGCTGCCATGTCCCGATCCCCTCGCCGGCGTCGCTCCCACGCGTCCACTCGGGCGACCGCCCAGCCGGCGGGTCCGCCGCACGACGGCTCCTACAAACACCTGTTCTCCCATCCGGAGATGGTCGAGGGCCTGCTGCGCGACTTCGTGCAGGAGGACTGGCTGGCGCTGATCGACTTCACCACCCTGGAGAAACAGGGCGGTAGCTATGTTACCGACGACCTGCGCGCGCGCGAGGATGACATCATCTGGCGGGTCCGGGTGGCGGGGGATTGGCTCTATGTGTACCTGCTGATCGAGTTCCAAAGCGAGGTCGACCCTTGGATGGCGGTGCGGGTGATGGTCTACACCGGGCTGCTGTATCAGGACCTGATCAAGAGCCAGGCGGTGGCCGCGGGTGAGCGCCTGCCGCCGGTGTTTCCGCTGGTGCTCTACAACGGTTCCGGGCGCTGGACGGCGGCGCGCGATGTCGCCGACCTGATCGTCCCGTGGCCCGACGCGCTGGCGCGCTACCGGCCCCAACAGCGCTATCATCTGATTGACGAGGGTCGCATTGCTCAGGAGACGCTGGAGCAGGCCACCAGCGTGGCGGCCGAACTGGTGCGGCTGGAAACCTTGGCCGGCGACGGGCCTGACGCGTTACGCCCGATCCTGCACCGGCTCAGCGCCCGGTTACGGGGTCCGCGCTACGCCAGCCTGCGGCGGGCGCTGACGGTCTGGTTCGCGCGGGTCCTGCTGCGGCGCTTGCTGCCGGGCGAGAAGCTGCCGGAACTGCATGATTTAGTGGAGGTCGAAACGATGTTGGCCGAACGGGTGGATGAGTGGACGCAGAAGTGGAAGCGGGAAGGGATGCTGGAGGGTGAACTGAAAGGCAAGCGGGAAGGCAAGCGGGAAGGTAAGCGGGAAGGCAAGCGGGAAGGTAAGCGGGAAGGCAAGACCGACGCGTTGAAGCGCTTGCTGACGGGCCGGTTTGGTCAACTGCCCCCTTGGGCACGGGCCCGCATTGATGCGGCGAGCCTCGGTCAACTGGACGCCTGGCTGGACGGGATTTTCGCCGCCGGGACGCTGGAAGCCCTGCTGGGTCGCCAGCCCCCGGAGCCCCGCCCGCCTGCGGGTTGAGGGGTGTACCCTGGTGTTCAAGCAGGGCCTTGATCGGCTGGAGGTCGAGGCTTTAGGTGATTTGCGAAAATGACCATACCAGCGTATGCATCGGTTGGGTGGATAAGCGCAGCGCATCCACCAGCCACTCCACGCGCCAGGGGCGGCCGGTGAAGAGGTCGGTCAGGGCGATGCCGAAGAGTCGATGCCAGGGGGTGTGATCGCGCATCGGCGCAAAGTCCCGTAGCACGGCCTGGATCATGAGCACCGCTCTGCCAACGGGGTGCGATTAGAGCTGATGGGTTGCTGCAGATCGCGGAGGGTACGCATCGCGTACCCGCCAGGCCGCCGCAACCGCTGGGGCCGGGTACGCGATGCGTACCCTACGGCTGCCCTTGG
>NZ_CAIKKU010000026.1 GCF_903828115.1 uncultured Thiodictyon sp.
CCTGTCGCCAGCGCGGCCAGGTGCCGTGGCCCTATCTGGCCGGCGTAATCGCTGAGCGCCGCGCCGGTCGCGCGGCCGCTCCGCTGCCGGCTCCAATGCCGGGTCTCTGAACGGCTACCCCGCATGAGGGCAAGCCCACGAACATCGTCGAACGTATTTACGAGACCGTTTCTATGAACCCACAGCCGCAACCGCGTCTCACACCGCAGGACTATCTGGCCTGGGAACGCCGACAGGAAACCCGCCACGAGTTCTTCGACGGCGAGATTTTCGCCATGACCGGGGCGAGCCGGGAACATAATCTGGTGTGCCTCAATATCGCCGCCAGTCTGCACACCCAACTGCGTGGTAAACCCTGCGAGGTCTATAACAACGATATGCGCGTGAAGGTCAGCGAGACCGGCATGTACACCTATCCGGACATCGTGGCCGCCTGCGCCGAACCCCGATTCGAGGACGCTGAGGTCGATACGCTGCTCAATCCGGTGGTGATCATCGAGGTGCTGTCCGACTCCACCGAACAGTACGATCGCGGTGCCAAGTTCCGGCATTACCGCACCCTGCCGTCTTTGCAGGACTATCTGCTGGTCGCGCAAACCGAATGCCGGGTGGAGCATTACGCGCGTGAGGCCGCCAGCCGCTGGCTGCTGACCGAATACCGCAGCCGCGACGACACGATCGACCTGCCCGCGGTGGGCTGTCGGCTGCTCCTGCGCGAAATGTACGAGCGCGTGCCGCTGTGACCACACCACCATTGGCCACCGCTTGACCCATGTCCAACCCTGATGCCAACGCGACGGAGGTCTACCAGGGGCGCGACCAGCGGGTGCTGCGCGTGCGCGATCCGGCGGCCGGCCCACTGCTCGTCAAGCAGGGCCGCGCTGACGGTGACCTGGATGCCGCCAGGTCCGCACTGCACAACGAGCAGCAGATCCTGGAACGCCTGCGGGGGTTGGCCGGCTGTCCGCACCTGGTGCGCTACGACCCGGCCAAGCCGGAACTGGCCGTGACCGACTTCGACGGTGTTGCACTCGGCGCCTCCGGGTTCCTGGGCACCGTCGATCTGGAACGCTTCCTCGCCTTGGCCGAAAACCTGGCGCAGGCCCTGGCGGGGGTCCACGGACGCGGTGTCATCCTCAATGATCTGAACCCGGCCGGCTGCCTGGTGTGTCCTGACGACCTGCGGGTGCAGTTCAGCGAGGTCCAGTCGGCCACCACCTTTGCCGAGGAACGCCCGGGGTTCGACCGCCTGAGTTGCCTGCCCGCCCCCCTGGCCTACCTGTCGCCCGAGCAGACCGGGCGGATGAATCGGCCGGTCGACTACCGCACCGACCTCTATCGGCACTGGGGCGCCGCGGGCAAGGCGCGGGCGATGCGCTCGGCCCTGCCCTTCATCGACCCCGGTGCGCCGAGCGGGCCGGACGGCCGCGGGGCCGGCCTGGGCGACGCCTTGGACCACGAAGCCCTGCGGGGGGCCGAACCGCTGGCGCGCATGACGCGCGCCGCGGCCGAGGCGCAACGCGGCATTGCCGCGACGGTGCTGCGACTGGGCCTGAAGACGCTGGCGCCCGTGGTGTCCGACGATGCGGTGAGCGACAGCCGTTTCGCGGCCGATCCGCACTTCGCCGGTCTTGCGCTCTGTTCGCTGCTGGCCCTGCCGGTGTCCGTCCAGGGGCGGGCCACGGCCTTTCTGATCCTGGAGAATCGGCTGTTGCGCGCCGCCTTTACCGCCGGGCGCATCGAGGCCCTGTCCATGCTGTGCGGGCAGTTGGCGATTTCGCTCGAAAACGCCCGGCTCTACCAGTCACTCGAACACAAGGTCGCGCAGCGCACCGGCGAGCTATCGGAGGCCAACCGGCTGCTCTCGGAGGCGATCCGGCGCTCCGAGGCGGAAATCGCCGAGCGCCGACGGGCGGAAGAGGCGCTGCCCGCCGAGTGGCGGCGTGCCTCCCGATCGCGGCGGCCCCTGGGGCTCGCGATGTTGGACGTGGATTGGTTCAAGAATTACAACGACCGCTACGGCCACCAGGCCGGCGACGAGTGTCTGCGCACACTCGCCGGTGTGCTGGGTGCCCAGGCCCACCGGATCAGCGACCTGGCCGCGCGCTACGGGGGCGAGGAGTTCGCGGTCATCGCCCCGGACACCGATGCCGCGGGCATGCTGCGCCTCGCCGAGTCGATCCACGCCGCCCTGGAGGCCCAGGCCCTGCCCCATGCCGCATCGTCGTTTGGCCGGGTCACCGTCAGCATCGGGGTCGCCGCGCTGGGACCCACGCCCGAGACGCGGCCCGAGACGCTGCTGCGGCTGGCGGACGAGGCCCGATACCGAGCCAAGGCCCAGGGTCGCAATCGGACCGTGCTGGGGGCGCCGGGTACGGGCGCGGGTGCGGCGCGTGCTTGAGCCACCGGCCGACGCGCCGGGAACCCAGAGCGGCCAGGGCGACGGCGCCGCGCTCGCCGCCCGCCCAGTGCGGCCGAACGAGCGGCGGATCCTGGAGCGGCTTCAGGGCCTGGCCGGCTGTCCGCGCCTGCTGCCCGGCGACCCGGCCACCGCGGAACTCAGGGTCGCCGACTTCGGCGGCGTGCCGCTGGGAAGCCCCGGCCTCTTGGGGAACCCCGACCTGGGACGCTTCCTCGCGCTGGCCCTGGCCCTGGCGCGCGCCGTGGCGCGGTACCACGGACGCGGCGTCATCCACCACGACCTGAACCCCGCCAAGATCCTGATTCGGCCCGATGACCTGCGGGTGCAGATCATCGGCTTCGACTTGGCCGCCACCTTTGCCGAGGACCGCTCGGGATTCGATCCCCTGGATCGCCTGCCCGGAGCGCTCGCCTACCTGTCGCCCGAGCAGACCGGGCGAATGAACCGACCGGTGGATTACCGCACCGACCTCTATTCGCTTGGCGCCGTCCTGTACGCCCTGGCGACCGGCGCCCCGCCATTCGAGGAGACCGACACCCTGGGCCTGATCCATGCCCATCTGGCGCGCTCCCCGCCGCCGCCGCAGGAGCGGGCGACCTGGCTGCCGCCGCGTCTGTCCGAACTGATCCTGGCGTTGCTCGCCAAGGAGCCCGACGAGCGCTACCAGAGTGCGGCGGGCCTCGCCTACGATCTGGCGCGGTTGCGCCGGGCCTTCAACGAGCGGGCGGATTTGGACGCGGTGCCGCTGCGCTCGCGCGACCTGCCGCTGGCGCCGCGCCCGCCCCGGCGTCTGCACGGACGCGACGCGGAGTTGGCGACGCTGACCGCGGCCTTCGCCCGGGTCGCCGATGGCGGTACCCAGGGGCTCTTTGTCG
This sequence comes from uncultured Thiodictyon sp., assembly GCF_903828115.1. GTDB lineage: Bacteria > Pseudomonadota > Gammaproteobacteria > Chromatiales > Chromatiaceae > Thiodictyon. Next base: position 3,298 of record NZ_CAIKKU010000026.1, read on the forward strand.
CGGGCTATGCGGGGGTCGGCAAGACGGCACTGATCCGCGAGTTGCACCGCCCGGTGACCCTGGCCAACGGCCTTTTCATCAGCGGCAAGTGCGAGCAGTTCCAACGGGACCGGCCCTTGCTGGCCCCATCCCAGTGCCTGCGTCACCTGTGTCAGTTGCTGTTGGCCGGGTCCGAAACGGCGGTGGCGGCCTGGCGCGAGCGGATCCTGGCGGGCCTCGGCCCGGATGCCGGCGCGCTGTTGGAGGTCCTGCCGGAACTGGAGGCCCTACTCGGTCCGCAAGCGCCCGCCCCGCGGATCGGCCCGCTGGAGGCGCAAGGGCGCCTGCGCGCCCTGCTGGTGGCCCTGGTGCGCCAGGTGGCCGCGCCGACGCGGCCCCTGGTGCTGTTTCTCGACGACCTGCAATGGGCCGATGCGCCGTCGCTGGACTTCGTCGGCGCCCTGCTGGAGGACGCGGCCCTGGCGGGCCTGCTCGTGATCGGTGCCTATCGCGACAACGAGGTGGATGGCACCCATCCGCTCCGGCACCGGCTGCGCCAACCGACCGCAGCGGGGACGCCGCCGGTGGTGCTGACCCTGGCCGGCCTGACGCCGCCGGACCTCGACGCGCTGCTCGCCGACATGCTGCACATTGCACCGGCGCAGGCACAGCCGCCGGCCACCGCCCTGTTCGCCAAGACCGACGGCAACCCCTTCTTTACCATCGCCTTGGTGAATGAACTGCACCGCGGCGGGGCCCTGCGTCCTGACCCGCGACGCGGTCGGTGGCACTGGGACACCGCGAGCCTCCTGGCCCGTCCGGTCAGCGACAATGTGGTGGACCTCCTCGCCGCCGGGTTGAGCGACCTGGCGAGCGCGACCGCGGAGGCGCTGGTGGCAGCCGCCTGTCTGGGCAACGAGTGCACCCTAGGCCTGCTTGCGCTGGCGACCGGCACCGACCCGGAAACCCTGAGCGGGCGGCTCCTGCCCGCGCTGGAACGGGGTATTCTCATCACGCCCAGCGCGCTCGCGTTGCAGCGGGCCGACCCCGCGGCGGCCCTGCGGTTCTGCCACGACCGGATGCAGCAGGCGGTCCAGCAAAGGCGCGACGACGCCTGGCGCAGCCGCCTGCATCTGGCCATGGCCCGGCGTTTCGCCCAGGCCGAAAACGACCCGCCCCGCCGCCTCGACGCCGCCCTGCACTATGCCGCCGCGGCGCCGCTGATCGTCGAGCCCGTGGAGCGGGCCCGCGCCCGGGACCTGTTGCTCGCGGCGGCCGTCGGGGCCCGCCAGGCCGGTGACTACGCCACCGCGGAGCGCCTGCTGCGCTTAGGCGTCGACTTGCTGGCCGCGGACGCCTGGCAGCGCGAGCACGGCGCCGCCTTCGGCCTTCATGCCGAGTTACACCTCGTGCTATTCAGTCAAGCCCGTCAGCGCGAGGCCGACGCAATCTATGCCCAGCTCGCCGCCAATACCTCATCCCCGCTGCTGCTGGTCGATCCAACCGCCACCCAGATAGCGAATCTGCTCAATCGCACACTCTACGATGAAGCCATCGTGCTGGGATGCGAACTCTTGGCGCGACTCGGTATGCCGGTCCCGCGCGCGGATCTGGAGCGGAGCCTCCGGGACTATCGCGACCTGCCATCGGATATCTTCCGGTCGGACACCGCTGACCCGGGAACCCCCGCCTCCACCGGGAGCGCGCTTACGCGGGAGCTTGAGTCCTTCTATCAGCAGGTCGCGGCCGGTGCGCTGGAGCACCTGCCGCAGGGCCGCGACCTGACGGACCAACGCCTCGTGGGTGCCGCCAAACTCTTGAACCACATGATCCCCGCGGCCCACTGCAGTTCCAGTCATCCGGTCCTTACGACCTGGTTGGCACTGCGGGTCGCGCGGCTCTGGATCGAAAACGGCTATTGTGCCGAGAACATCTACGGCCTGGTCTGCGCGTGCGTGGCCATCATTATCTTGCGCGGGGATTTCACGACCGCCGAACGCCTGGCCGGGATCGCCTTGCAGGTGGGCACGACACGGGAAGGCAGCCGCGAAACGGCGCGCGGCCTGTTCGTCTATACGAATCATATCGGGCATTGGTGCAATCCCCTGGAAGAGGATGTTGCCCACGCACACCAGGCATTCAGGGAATTGCTGCGAGCCGGCGACCTGGAAATAGCCTCGTTCACCTTCTATGCGTCGCAGGCCGCCTTACTGGACACCGGCGCCCAGCTCGCCGAGCTCCAGGCCGAGACCGCCGCCGCGTTGCGCTTCACGCGCAAGACCGGGAGTACCACGGCCGAGAAATCCTATCTGCCTTACCGACAACTGGTCCGCACGCTCAGGGGCGAGACCGCTGCCCCGGGCAGTTTCAACGACGCCGAGTTCGATGAGCAGGCACACCAGACGGCCCTGCAGGGCGATCCGATCCCGCTCGCCTTTTTCCATACTCATCGGGCGCTGGCGGCCTGCCTCTTCAACGACGATACGGCGCTGGCCCACCATGTGGAGACGGCCGTGGAACTCAGTTCGGCGATCCAGTCTGACTATGCGACGGCCCTGATCAACCTGTTGCACTCCCTGACGCTCGCCCGGCGGGTCCGGGAGACGAGCGCCGCCGCGCGTGCGCCCCTGCTCGAGCGGCTCGCCATCAACCAGGCCTGGCTGGCGGCCCGCGCCGCGGCGGCGCCGATGAATTTCGGTCATCTTCACGCCCTGGTGGAGGCCGAACGGCTGGACGCGCTGGGGCACGGCGCCTTGGCATTCGAGACCTTCGAGCAGGCCATGCGCCAGGCGCAGGCCCACCGGCGCCCCTGGCACCAGGCCCTGATCACCGAGCGGGCTGGACACTGCTACCTGCGCCACGGGCTGGAGCACGCCGCGCGGGCGCTGCTCGCGCAGGCGCAAGCCCTCTATCGCGAGTGGGGTGCCACCGGCAAGGCCCAGACGATGCTGGACGAACTGCCCTTCTTGGGCCCCAGCCGCGCGGTCGGCGCCGGGGAGCGACGCCACGACGCACTGAACCAGGAGGCGTTGCTGCGGGCCTCACAGGTGCTGGCATCGGAACGCTCGCTGCCGCAACTGGTAGCACGCGTGACGGAGCTCCTGGGCCAACTGACCGGGGCCACCGATGTCCAACTGCTGCTGCGAGACGCAACGGGCGCTTGGCATCTGGAAGGCGGGCTGCGGGGCGCCGAGCGGTTGGAACGGATGACGCTGCACGCGGCCAAGGAGCGGCGGGTCCTGCCCGCCGGCGTCCTGCGGCTGGGCCTCAGCACCCAGGCGCCCGTGATCTGCGACGACGCGGTGATCGACAGCCGGTTCAAGGCCGATCCACACTTTGCTGCATTGCCCCTGTGTTCGCTGCTGGGCCTGCCGGTGCTGCTGCACGGTCGGATCGGCGCCTTCCTGATCCTGGAGAATCGGTTATATCGTGCCGCCTTTCCCGTCGGCCAGGTAGAGACCCTGTCGCTGCTATGCGGTCAACTGGCGATCTCCATCGATAGCGCCCGACTCTACCAGTCGCTCGAAGACCGGGTCGCCGAGCGCGAGCAGGCATTGAAACAGGCGTATGAGCGCCTCACCGCCGCCGAGGTGGAACGTTCGCGCACGGCCGAGCGCGAACGCCTGTTGCAGGACATGCACGACGGCTTCGGCTCGCAACTGGCCGGGGCGCGCCTGCGCATCGAGAGCGGCGAGCTGACCCAAGCGCAAGTCGCGATCCTGCTGCAGGAATGCCTCGACGACCTCTATCTGGTCGTCGACACCATGAGCAACGAGGCGGGCAGCCTGCGCGACGCCATCGTCGATTGGCGCTATCGCTGCGAGGGGCGCCTGGCCGAGCAGCCCATTCGCGTCGACTGGCAGATCGAGCTGGACGCCTGTCCGCCACTCGCGCAACGGCTGATCCTGCAACTCCTGCGCATCATGCAGGAGGCATTGAGCAATGGGCTCAAACATGCCCGCGCCGGTCATATCGCGCTGCAGGCCGTCTATCGCGCGGACGGGCAATTGCATGTCGCCGTCACGGACGACGGCATCGGTATCCCGGAAGCGGTGGCGCAGGGGCGCGGCCTGGGCAATATGCACAGCCGTGCACGCGAGCTGGGGGGCGAACTCACCGTAAGCCGGCTGGCGCGGGGGACGCGGGTATCCTTGATCGTGGGCATGGGCTGAGGAAGGGTTCACTGATAGGTTAAACAAGTCCATTAGAGAATGCTACCAGCGCGGTTGTCGTTGTCGTTGTCGTTGTCGTTGTCGTTGTCGTTGTCGTTGTCGTTGTCGTTGTCGTTGTCGTTGTCGTTGTCGTTGTCGTTGTCGAGATTATCGTCGTGCCCCGGATTCTTTCGCTGCC
>NZ_CAIKKU010000027.1 GCF_903828115.1 uncultured Thiodictyon sp.
CGCGGCCTCGCAGCGCGGCTGAAGCCGCTCCCACGGACTCCCGGCCTGACTGTCACGGTAAAGCCTCGACGTCCAGTGCGTAGCCGGAGTGTCTACCCGGGGTCGAGAAACCGTCTATGAGCCGCGCGGCGACCGCTCGGCGTGCTGCGCCGCCTGCTCGGCACCCGCGGCCCGAGCTGTTGCGGCGCATCTCGCGCGGCGGGGCGGGCTAGCGCGCCTCCCCCCAGGGCCCCCGATCCGGCGGGTGAGCCCGCCGAACGGCGGACAATCCACTACTCCACAGACCGCATAAGGGCTAGAATCCCGGCCGCCGTCACCCGCCCGGGCTCGACCGGGTTCATTGACCAAGGACCGCCGCGGCCCACGGCACCTTATTCCATCGTCAATCCTCCAAGAGCAGAGAGGGCATCGCGATGCCGAGACCCATCCACCCGGTCCACGCGCCCGCCAGGCGACCGCGGGGCAACCCCGGCACCCGGATCAGCGCCATGTTCGCCGCCGCGCTCGCGCTCGGTCCCGCGTGCGCGGACGACCCGGCGCCGAACCTGCGCGGGGCCTCCACCGGCCCGACCACGGCCAAGGGCTACGACCACCCCGATCAGTTCATCCATCTCAAGGACGTGAAGCCGGCGGACAACATGTATCCGGCGGTCCCGCACCCGGAGCAGGAGCAACAGGCGCGCAAGAAACTGGCGGCCCTGGAGCAGCAGACCGGCAAGAAGCCCAATATCCTGATCTTCCTGCTCGATGACGTGGGCTGGATGGACCCGGGCTTCAACGGCGGCGGCATCGCGGTGGGCAACGACACACCGACGATGGACCGGCTGGCCGCCGGGGGACTGGTGCTCACCTCGGCCTATTCCACCCCCTCCTGCTCGCCTACCCGCGCCACTATCCATACCGGCCAGAACCCGCTCCATCACGGGCTCCTGGCCCCGCCGATGTACGGCATGCCGGGTGGCCTGGAGGGCGCGGTGACACTCCCTATGGTGCTCAAGCAACTCGGGTATGTCACCCAGGCCGTCGGTAAGTGGCACATGGGGGAGAACCAGGGCTCGCTGCCGCAGAACGTCGGCTACGATGACTTCATGGGGTTCCTGACCGTCTCCGACGAGTATACCGAGTGGCGCGACATCTATTTCAATCCCGAGATCGCGCTGAGCCCGGCGCGGACCCGGATGATGGAGGCGATGCCGTTCAACAAGCACGAGGTCCACTGCACCCCCGCCGACAAGACGAAATGCACCGACGGGCACCTGATCGACCTCAACTACACCAAGGACCTCGATCGCCACTGGATGGACTACAGCAGTGCCTTCATCCGCCGCATGAAGGACAGCAAGGCCCCCTTCTTCCTCTATCACGGCACCCGCGGCTGCCACTTCGACAACTACCCCTCGGACCAGTGGGCGGGCCGCTCGCGCGCCCGCACCGTCTATAGCGACTGCATGGTCGAGATGGACCACATCCTGGGCGAATTGACCAAGGCCCTGGAGGAGACCGGTCAAGCGGAGAACACCCTGGTCTTCTTCTCCTCCGACAACGGCCCCGAGTGCGAGGTCCCGCCAGCCGGACGCACCGCCTTCCGCGGCTGTAAGGGGTCGAGCTGGGAGGGCGGCCAGCGGGTGCCGACCTTCGCCTATTGGAAGGGCATGATCGCCCCGCGCCGCTCCGAGGGCCTCTTCGACCTCGCCGACCTGTTCAATACCGGCATCTCGCTCGCCGGCAAGCCCGGCGCCCAGGTCTCCGACTTCGTGCCCAAGACGACCTATATCGACGGGATCGACCAGACCGGGCTGCTGCTCGCGGACCAGGGTGAATCGGCCCGCCGCAGCCGGCCCTATTTCCTGCTTGGGTATCTCGCGGCCCTGCGCATCGACGAGTTCAAGTACATCCTGACCGCAGAGTTGGAGAACGGGTTTTTCCCGCGGGGCTACAACGGCGGCTTCACCGGCCCCATCGCCATCAGTAACGGTGGGGCGGTGATGGTCAATCTCTATACCGCCCCGCAGGAGGACGCGGGCAGCGGGGTGCGCCATCTACCGATGATGACGGAGATCCAGGTGACGCTGCAACAATACCTCAGGGAACTCGTAAAATACCCGCCGCGGCTCCAAGGGGACTTCGCTCCCAACAACCCGCCGCTCTACGACCTGCTGCCGCAATTGAAGGCGGCGGCCGAGAAGCGGGCGGCGGCCGCACCGCAGGTGCCGCCGCAATAGCGACCGTCACGCCCGCCGCGTGCTTCGCGTGATTGTTCGGCCCCTCGTTATCCGGGGCGTCGTGGGGGGCGTCCGCGGGCGCCCCCCGGCTGCCCTCGACTCGCGGTTCCGTAGTGTTCAAGGGCGACGATTTTTCTCAGACCGATATCGCAAGCGCCTGCGACCCATCCGGCTGAACGTCGGCGAGGCGCCCGTGTCATTTTCAGGAGTTCGACCGATTCTTCTTCCCTTTGTGTCTTTGCGTCTTTGCGAGAGGGTCTTCGCTGGCCCCAAGAGGAGATGGCGATGACCCCTGAGCCGATGGACCCCGGTGGGTCGGCGGCCACGATGCTGGTCAGCGGCGCCGCCGCCCTGGGGCTCGCGCTTGCCCCGGTGCAGCTCGAGCGGCTGCTGGGCTTCCTGGCGCTCCTTACCCGCTGGAACCGCGCCTACAACCTGACCGCCGTGCGCGACCCTGGCGAGATGGTTCCGCGCCACCTGCTCGACAGCCTCGTGATCCTGCCCTACCTGTACGGCGAGTCGGTGTTGGACCTGGGCACCGGCGCCGGTCTGCCGGGGCTGCCGCTCGCCGTTTGCGACCCCGATCGCCACTACTGGCTGCTCGACGGCAACGGCAAGAAGGTCCGCTTCGTGCGTCAGGTGGTGCTGGAACTCGGGCTCGCGCAGGTCGTACCGGTGCACGGGCGCATTGAGGCGTACCGGCCGGGGCGAAAGTTCAGTACCATAGTGAGTCGCGCCGTGGCCACGATCGCGCAGATCCAGGCCCCGGCGGCCCCCCTGCTCGAACGCCCGGGGCGCTTGCTGGTCATGAAAGGCCGCTACCCGCAGGACGAACTTCAAGACCCGGCGCTGCGCGGCCTCGACGTGGCCGTGCACAAGCTGTTCGTGCCCTTCCTGGAAGGCGAACGCCACCTGATCGAGATCCGCTGTGAGTGAACCTGCCATGGGCCGAATCATCGCCGTTGCCAACCAGAAGGGTGGGGTCGGCAAGACGACGACCGCTGTTAATCTCGCCGCCTCCCTGGCCTCCATGAAACGTCGCGTGCTGCTGATCGATCTGGACCCCCAGGGCAACGCGACCATGGGCTGCGGGGTCGACAAGCACGACATCGAGCAGTCCAGTTGCGACGTGCTGTTGTCCGACGTGCCCTTCGTGGAGTGTCTGCGGCGGGTCGCGGAGCCCGCCCCCGGCTTCGATCTGCTGCCGGCCAACGGGGACCTGACCGCCGCCGAGGTGGGCCTGATGAACTCCCCCGACCGGGAGCGGCGACTGGCGCGCGTCCTGGCCGCGGGGGCCGCGCACTATGAACTGGTGATCATCGACTGCCCGCCGTCGCTCAACATGCTGACGCTCAACGCCCTGGTGGCCGCCGACGGGGTGCTGATCCCGATCCAGTGCGAGTACTATGCCCTCGAGGGGCTGTCGTCCCTGATCGATACCATCGATCAGGTGCGCGCGAGCCGCAACAGCGGCTTGCAGATCGAGGGCATCCTGCGCACCATGCACGACCCACGCAACAACCTGGCTAACCAGGTCTCCACCCAGCTCGTCGTCCATTTCTCGGAGCAGGTCTATCGCACCATCATCCCGCGCAACGTGCGCCTGGCGGAGGCCCCCAGTCACGGCCTGCCGGTGCTGATGTACGACCCGATCTCCAAGGGGGCGGTGTCCTATCTCGCCCTGGCGAGCGAGGTGCTGCGCCGACAAGACAAGCGGCGCCTGGCGGCCTGATCGTGTCCTTAGAACCATCCCCCGACCTGAGCCCTCCGACCATGGACGAATCACCGACCTCGTCGCCCAAGAAGCGCGGACTTGGCCGCGGACTCGACGCCCTGCTCGGGGCGACCCGCCCGCCCCTGCCCGCGCCCGCGCCCGATCAGACTGGCGTCGGGGCCCCGGCGGCGGCGCCCGCGGAACGCATCACCCATCTGCCGCTGGAGCGGATCGCGCGCGGGCGCTATCAACCCCGCCGGGACTTCGACCCCGACGCCCTGCGTGAACTGGCGGACTCCATCGCCGTCCAGGGCGTGATCCAGCCGATCGTGGTCCGGCCGCTCGAGGGTGACCGCTACGAGATCATCGCCGGGGAGCGCCGGTGGCGCGCCTGCCAACAGGCCGGTCTCAAGGAGATCCCGGTCGTCGTCCGCGAGGTGGACGAGCCCACCGCCGTGGCCATCGGGCTGATCGAGAACATCCAGCGTGCGGACCTGAACCCGCTGGAGGAGGCCGGCGCCCTGGAGCGCCTCCTGATCGAGTTTCAGCTCACCCACCAGCAGATCGCCGAGGCCGTCGGCAAGTCGCGCACCACCGTCACCAACCTGTTGCGGCTCCTGGAGCTGAATCCGGACGTAAAGGCCTGTGTCGAGCAGTCGCAGCTCGAGATGGGCCACGCCCGCGCCCTGCTCGGTCTCAAAGGACCGCAGCAGAGCGCCGCCGCGAAGCAGGTGGTCGGCGGTGGTCTCTCGGTGCGCGAGACCGAGCGGCTGGTGCGCCGCCTCCAACAGGCCGGGGAGCCGCAGCCCGAGCCGGTCGCCAAGGTGGAGCCCGACCCCAACGTCCGGGGGCTTCAGGACTCGCTGGCCGAACGGCTCGGCGCGCGCGTGGAGATCCAGCAGGGCGCGCGCGGGGCCGGCAAGTTGGTCATCGCCTACAACAGCCTGGACGAACTCGACGGCATCCTGGCCCACATCACGTAGGGGCGGGTTTCAAACCCGCCCCTACATGGGTCTGGGCAACCGGTCGGCCTGGCCGCGCTACTCAATAATCAGAATCAGATTTAACATGGCCTCGGAAGCCCCTGCGCGCGTTGACCGCCTTTTGGGGAACCTTTATACTGTTGGTTCGGCACTGGGGATTTCAACGGGATAATCCCATCGCAAAGCAATAGGCGCACACCCTGCTCGCCCAACGGGTCCTGCAAGTTCAAGCACTCCTTGCCTCCTTAGCGACGGTCATCGCCCTGCCCTTCGGCAATTCGGCGGTGGTTTCAGTCCTGATCGGGTCAGGCGTGTGTCTGCTGGCTAACGGCTTGTTCGCGGTCGCGGTTTTTCGGGCGTACCGGGCGCAGTATCCCGAGCGGCTGCTCCTGCGTATGTACCGCGCCGAAGCGGCGAAGTTGGCGTTGATCATCGGTCTTTTCGTCGTGGCCTTCGTCACCCTCGATGGACTGAATATTCCGGCCCTGCTGGCTGCCTATCTGGTCACCCAGGTCGCATCCACGCTGATTGCAGCACAGTGGGAAACCCAGTCGGGCGACCACGGCAAGAACCGTCACGACAAGAATTGAGAGATGACCGATGTCGACCGCTGAAACGCTCACTTCGCAAGCCTACATCCAGCACCATCTCACCCAAATGACCCTGGGCGTGCACCCGGAGCAGGGGTTCGGCTTTGCCCACAGCGCCAAGGAGGCGGCCGAGATGGGCTTTTGGGCCCTCAATATCGACACCATGTTTTTTTCCATCCTCTTGGGATGGCTGGTCTTCAGTTTCTTCCGCAAGGTCGCCGAACGCGCCACCGCCGGTGTACCGGACGGCGCCCAGAATTTCGTCGAGGCCATCGTCGACTTGATCGATGAGAACGTCCGCGGGTCCTTCAGCGGCAAGAACCCCATGGTCGCGCCCCTGGCCCTGACCATCTTTGTCTGGGTCTTCCTGATGAACGCCATGGACCTGCTGCCGGTGGACCTGCTCCCCTGGCTGTTCGGTCAATTCATGAGCCTGTTCGGGGCCAATCCGCACCATGTCTTCCTGCGGGTGGTTCCGACGGCGGACCCGAACACGACCTTTGCCATGGCCCTCATGGTGTTCTTCACCGTCCTCTATTACAGCGTCAAGATGAAGGGCGTCGGCGGCTTCCTCGGTGAGTTGACACTGCAGCCCTTTGGTGTCTGGGGCATGCCGGCCAATATCATCCTGGAAGGCATCAGCCTGCTGTCCAAGCCGGTCTCGCTCGCCCTGCGTCTGTTCGGCAACATGTACGCCGGCGAGATGATCTTCATCCTGATCGCGCTGATGTACAGCGGCGGCACGGTGATGGCGGTGTCCGCCGGCGGTCTGCAGTTCGTATGGGCGGTGTTCCATATCCTGATCATCACCCTGCAAGCCTTCATCTTCATGGTGCTGACCGTCGTCTATCTGGACATGGCCCATCAGACCCACCACTGATCCGCTGGGCCCCGGTGGCCGTCGCCACCGGTGCTGACCACCACTTCCACTCATTCTCAAACCCCCAACCCCGAAACCGGAGGAACTAATGGACGCTAACAGTGCTGTTTTGTTCGCAGCTGCAATCAGATTCATCGGCGCGGGCCTCATGCTCGGCCTGGGTGCGGTCGGCGCGGGCGTCGGCATCGGTGTCCTGGGCGGCCGGTTCCTGGAAGGTGCGGCCCGTCAGCCCGAGCTGATCCCGATGCTGCGCACCCAGTTCTTCATCGTTATGGGTCTCGTCGACGCCCTGCCGGTCATCGCGATCGCCATGGGCCTGTACCTGATGTTCGCCGCCTGATCACGGATCAGGCTTTAGGGACCAGGTGCCCGCATGTGACCGGTCGCCCAGCAGACTCGAGGCACCCCGAGGCAACCCGAGGCAAGTAGATGAACTTCAATCTGACACTCATTGGCCAGATGATCTCCTTCGGGGTCTTCGTCTGGTTCACCATGACCTTCGTCTGGTCGCCGATCATGAAGGCGCTCCAGGACCGCAAGGCCAAGATCGCCGAAGGACTGGCGGCCGCCGAGCGTGGTCACCAGGAGAAGGCCCTGGGTGAGCAACGCGCCCTGGAGACCCTGAAAGACGCCAAGGCCCAGGCGGCCGAGATCCTGGGGCAGGCCAACAAGCGCGCCAGCGAGATCGTCGAAGAGGCCAAGACCGACGCCCGCGGCGAGGGTCAGCGCCTGATCCTGTCCGCCCAGGCGGAGATCGAGCACGAGACCAACCGGGCCCGCGAGGAGTTGCGCCAACAGGTCGCCACCCTGGCGATCGCCGCCGCCGAGAAGATCCTGAAGAAGGAAATCGATGTGCGCGCCCACCAGTCCATCATCGACGACTTCGCCAGACAGATTTAAGGGCACACTATGGCCGGAGAACTCACAACCATCGCCCGGCCCTATGCCGAGGCCGTCTTCTCGGCGGCCCAGGAGTCCGGTCAGGTCGACGCCTGGACGGAGCCGCTGGGTGTGCTTGCCGCGATCGCCACCGATCCGCAGATGGCCGCCCAGATCGGCAATCCGGAGCTTGCGCGGAACCAGGTGCAAAACATGATCCTGAGCGTCGCGGGGGATTCACTGCCGAAGCCCTTGGTCAGCCTGGTGCGCCTGCTGGCGGAAAACGGCCGCTTGGTCGCCTTGCCCGAGATCGTCACCCTCTATGAGGAGCGGCGGGTCGCGAGCGCCGGGGTGCGCGAGGTCCTGGTCCGCAGTGCCTTCCCGGTCGATACGGCCCAGGAACAGGCCCTGGCCCAGTCCCTGGCCCGCCGCTTCGGTGCCCAGGTCAAACTGACCGTGGAACTCGACCCCGACCTCATCGGTGGTGTCGAGATCCGCGCCGGGGACCTGGTAATCGACGACTCGGTCCGCGGCAAGCTCAAGCAACTCGCGCACGCCCTCCAGTTCTGAACGGGCCCATTGTGAACAGGATACTGCCATGCAACTGAACCCTTCCGAAATCAGCGATCTCATCAAACAGAAGATCGAACAGTTCGACCTGAAGACGGAGGCCCGTACCGAAGGCACCATCGTCAGCATCACGGACGGTATCGTGCGCGTGCACGGCCTGTCGGACGCCAAATACTACGAGATGCTGGAGTTCCCCCCGGACAGTTCCGGTCAGGCCACCTTCGGGCTGGCACTGAACCTGGAGCGTGACTCGGTGGGCGCGGTCATCCTGGGGCCCTACACCCACCTGACCGAGGGTGACTGGGTTCGCTGCACCGGCCGCGTGCTCGAGGTCCCGATAGGCCCCGGCCTGCTCGGGCGCGTCGTGGACTCGCTCGGCAATCCGATCGACGGCAAGGGCCCGATCGATGCGGTCGGCACCGCCCCCATCGAGAAGGTGGCCCCCGGCGTCATCGCCCGCAAGTCGGTGGACCAACCGGTGCAGACCGGGCTCAAGGCGATCGACGCCATGGTCCCGATCGGCCGTGGTCAGCGCGAGTTGATCATCGGTGACCGCCAGACCGGCAAGACCGCGGTCGCAATCGATACGATCATCAACCAGAAGGGCACCGGCGTTAAGTGCATCTATGTCGCGGTGGGGCAGAAGAACTCTTCTATCGCCACCCTGGTGCGCAAGCTGGAAGAATTCGGCGCGATGGAGCACACCATCATCGTCGCGGCCGCCGCGGCCGAGTCTGCGGCCATGCAGTACATCGCCCCCTACGCGGGCGCGACCATGGGCGAGTACTTCCGTGATCGCGGTGAGGATGCCCTGATCGTCTATGACGATCTGACCAAGCAAGCCTGGGCCTATCGTCAGGTCTCGCTGCTGCTGCGCCGCCCGCCCGGCCGTGAGGCCTATCCCGGTGACGTCTTCTATCTGCATTCACGCCTGCTCGAGCGCGCCGCCCGCGTCAACGCGCACTATGTGGAGGAGCAGACCAAGGGTGCGGTGAAGGGCCGGACCGGTTCGCTGACCGCGCTGCCCATCATCGAGACCCAGGCCGGTGACGTCTCCGCCTTCGTGCCGACCAACGTCATCTCCATCACGGACGGCCAGATCTTCCTGGAGACCGATCTCTTCAATGCCGGTATCCGCCCGGCCATCAACGCCGGCCTCTCGGTGTCGCGCGTCGGCGGTGCCGCCCAGACCAAGATCATCAAAAAGCTTGGCGGTGGTATCCGGTTGGCATTGGCGCAGTTCCGCGAACTGGCGGCCTTCTCCCAATTCGCCTCCGACCTCGACGAGGCCACCCGCAAGCAGCTCCAGCGTGGTGAGCGGGTCACCGAGTTGATGAAGCAGGTGCAGTACTCGCCGATGAGCGTGGCGCAGATGGCGATCTCGCTCTTCGCCGCCAACGAGGGCTATCTGGACGATGTGGACGTGAAGAAGGTCGTGGACTTCGAGCGTGCCATGCAGTCCTACATGAAGACCTCTCAGGCGGATCTGCTCGAGCGGATCAACACCACCGGCGACTACAACGACGAGATCCAGGCCGCAATGCACGCCTCGATCAAGGCGTTCAAGGCCAACAACACGTGGTAGTGCACCAGCCGCCGGTGGTCGGCCCCGAGCGGGGTCGGCCCGGGCGGCGCGGTCTCTCTGCATGACCCGATTCACGCCGCAGTCGCCGCCGACCAAGCCGGTGGCTGGCCGCTGGAGGCTGGGAGCTTATTAAATGGCTGGCGCCAAAGAAGTCCGCACCAAGATCGCGAGCATCAAGAGCACGCAGAAGATTACCAAGGCCATGCAGATGGTCGCGGCGTCCAAGATGCGCAGGGCCCAGGAGCGCATGTCCGCATCCAAGCCCTACGCCCAAAAGATGCTGTCGGTCATCAGCCACCTGGCCCGCGCCACCCCCGAGTATCGGCACTCCTTCATGGCCGTGGAGCGCAGTCGCAAGCGGGTGGGCTTCATCATCATCTCCTCGGACCGCGGCCTGTGCGGCGGCTTGAACAGCAATCTGTTCCGTAAGCTGATCGCCGAGGTCAAGACGCTGCATACGGCCGGGATCGAGCCGGTCTTTTGCACCATCGGCAGCAAGGCGCTGGCCTTCTTCCGGCGCTTCGGCGGCAAGGTGTTGGGGCAGGCGACCCACCTGGGCGACAAGCCGCATATCGAGAGCCTGATCGGCACCGTCAAGGTGATGCTCGACGCCTTCGAGGCCAAAGAGATCGATGCGCTCTATGTCGCGAGCAACGAGTTCGTAAACACCATGACGCAGCGGCCGGTGATTCGCCAGTTGGTACCCCTGGTGCCGGGCGAGCAGGCGACGATGCCGCTGCACTGGGACTATATCTATGAACCCGACGCCAAGACGGTGCTCGATTCGCTCCTGACCCGCTACATCGAGGCCCTGGTCTACCAGGGCGTGGTGGAGAACGGCGCCTGTGAGCAGGCGGCCCGCATGGTGGCCATGAAGTCCGCCTCCGACAACGCGGGCGAGCTGATCGGCGAGTTGCAGCTGATCTACAACAAGGCCCGCCAGGCGGCGATCACCCAAGAAATTTCAGAGATCGTGGGCGGCGCGGCGGCGGTCTAGCCGGGCACTGCGATTGAGAACCCCGCTTCAGAACGCATCCCCAGACGCCTGCCCAGGCGAGAACGAGGAATAGAATATGAGCTCTGGTAACGTAGTGCAGGTCATCGGCGCGGTGGTGGACGTGCAGTTCCCCCGCACGGACATGCCCAAGGTCTACGACGCACTCATCATCGAGTCCATGGACCTGACGCTGGAGGTCCAGCAGCAACTCGGCGACGGGGTGGCCCGCACCATCGCCATGGGCTCCACCGACGGTCTGCAGCGCGGCGTCGCGGTCACCGCCACCGGCGGACCGATCAGCGTGCCGGTCGGGCAGGCGACCCTGGGCCGCATCATGGACGTACTCGGTAAGCCCATCGATGAACTGGGTCCGATCGCGACCGATGAGCGCTGGGGTATCCACCGTGAGGCGCCGAAGCTCGAGGACCAGGCGGCCTCGACCGAGATCCTGGAAACCGGCATCAAGGTCATCGACCTGATCATGCCCATCGTCAAGGGCGGCAAGGTCGGCCTGTTCGGCGGTGCCGGCGTCGGCAAGACCGTTACCCTGATGGAGCTGATCAACAACATCGCCAAGGCCCACGGCGGCTTCTCGGTGTTTGCCGGCGTCGGCGAGCGGACCCGCGAGGGCAACGACTTCTATCATGAGATGAAGGAGTCGAACGTACTCGATAAGGTCGCCCTGGTCTATGGCCAGATGAACGAGCCCCCGGGTAACCGCCTGCGGGTCGCCCTGACGGGGCTCACCATGGCCGAGTATTTCCGCGAGGAGGGCCGCGACGTGCTGCTCTTCGTGGACAACATCTACCGCTACACCCTGGCGGGAACCGAGGTCTCCGCATTGCTCGGCCGTATGCCCTCCGCGGTGGGCTATCAGCCGACCCTGGCCTCGGAGATGGGTACCCTGCAGGAGCGCATCACCTCCACCCGGACCGGGTCCATCACCTCCTTCCAGGCCGTCTATGTGCCCGCGGACGATTTGACCGACCCGTCCCCGGCGACGACCTTCGCGCATCTGGACGCGACCCTGGTGCTGTCGCGCCAGATCGCGGAGCTTGGCATCTACCCGGCCGTTGATCCGCTGGACTCGACCAGCCGTATCCTCGACCCCAATGTCGTCGGCGCCGACCACTATGACACGGCCCGTGCCGTCCAGGGCACCCTGCAGCGCTATAAGGAGTTGAAGGACATCATCGCCATCCTGGGGATGGACGAACTCTCCGAGGAGGACAAGCTCGCGGTCTCGCGCGCCCGCAAGATCCAGCGCTTCCTGTCCCAGCCCTTCACCGTCGCCGAGGTCTTCACCGGCGCCCCGGGCAAGTTCGTCCCCGTCGCGGATACCATCCGGGACTTCAAGGCCATCGTCAACGGCGAATACGACCACCTCCCCGAGCAGGCCTTCTATATGGTCGGCGGGATCGAGGAGGCCGTCGCCAAGGGCGAGAAGATGGCCGCCTAGCAATTGAGGGTTACGCTATGGCTATGACCATCCATGTGGACATCGTGAGCGCCGAGGGGGCCATCCACTCCGGGCTCGCGACCATGGTCTTCGCGACCGCGGAGATGGGCGAGGTCGGCATCGCGCCCCGCCACACCGCCTTCATCAGCCGGCTGCGGCCAGGTGATGTCCGGGTGCAGAAGGAGAACGGCGAGCAGGACCATTTCTATGTCTCCGGCGGCATGATCGAGGTCCAGCCCATGGCCGTGACCATCCTCGCCGACACCGCCATCCGCGCCCAGAACCTGGACGAGGCGGCGGCGATGGAGGCCAAGCGCAAGGCGGAAGACGCACTCGCCGGTCACGCCGCCGAGTTCGAATACGCCAAGGCCCAGTCCGAACTGGCCGAGGCCATCGCCCAGTTGCGGGCGATCGAGCGGCTGCGCAAGATGAAGACCAGTTAGGGCTCCTTCCCGGTCGCCCTAACTTATGCCCCCGGCGCTTTGCGCCGGGGGCATTTTGATTTGTGCCTTTTGTCATCCTGCGGCGATACTGCTCCGAGACTGGGCAGGTGCTCCCGTAGGATGGGTAGAGCGCAGCGAAACCCATCAATTGCCGACGTCACGCGCCAATCGCAATCGGCGTGAGCCTCGCGCTTGCCCGACTTTCGCCCCCGCGCTATCGTAGAGGTCTGGGAACTGGGCGTTCTGCGAGGGGAATCAGATGCAAACCTATGAGTCCGATATCGTCGCCTGGTCCGAGGAACAGGCCGGCTTGATCCGTGCCGGTCGCTTCGACCGCCTGGACCTGGAGCACATCGCCGAGGAGATCGAGGACGTGGGCAAGAGCGAACAGCGGGAGTTTGCCAGTCGGATGGCCGTTCTCTTGGGGCATCTGCTGAAGTGGCAATACCAGCCCGTGCGTCGCGGCGCCAGTTCGGAGAAGACCATCAAGGCCCAACGCAAGGAGTTGGCCTATAATCTAAAGGAAACCCCCAGTCTGCGGGTCAAGCTGAAGGACCCTGACTGGCTCGATATGGTCTGGGCCAGGGCCGTCGCGTTGGCCGTCACCGAGACCGGGCTCGATTGTTTTCCCGACACCTGTGCCTGGTCCAGGGATGACGAGGTCCTGGCCCCGTCCTGGCTCCCGGAATGATCCGCCTGCGCGGCGCCCGTACCCACAACCTCAAGAACCTGGATCTCGACCTGCCGCGCGATCGGCTGATCGTCGTCACCGGACTCTCGGGCTCAGGCAAGTCCTCGCTCGCCTTCGACACCATCTATGCCGAGGGCCAGCGCCGCTATGTCGAGTCGCTGTCGGCCTATGCCCGGCAATTCCTCTCGGTGATGGAAAAGCCGGATATCGATCATATCGAGGGGCTCTCGCCCGCCATCTCGATCGAGCAGAAGACGACCTCCCACAACCCCCGCTCCACCGTCGGCACCATTACCGAGATCTATGACTATCTGCGCCTGCTGTTCGCCCGCGTCGGCAGCCCCCGCTGCCCCCAACACGGTCAGACGCTCGAGGCCCAGACGGTCAGCCAGATGGTCGACCAGGTATTGGCCCTGCCGGAGGGGGAGCGGCTCATGCTCTTGGCCCCGGTGGTCTCCGCGCGTAAGGGTGAGTACCAGCGACTGATCGCGGAGTTGCACGCGCAGGGGTTCGTGCGGGCGCGCATCGACGGCCAACTCTGCGAACTCGACAGCCCGCCGGACCTGGATCTGAAGAAGAAGCACGACATCGAGGTCGTCATCGACCGCTTTCGGGTGCGTCCCGATCTGCAATTACGGCTGGCGGAGTCATTCGAGACCGCGCTGGCGCTCTCCGGGGGTATCGCCCGCATCGCCCCGTTGGAGCCGCCGTCAGGGGCGGACAGCGCGGCCCCGGGGCGGCCCGAGATCACCTTTTCGGCCACCTTCGCCTGCCCCGTCTGCGGCTACAGCATCCAGGAACTGGAACCGCGCCTCTTCTCCTTCAACAACCCGGCGGGTGCCTGCCCGACCTGCGACGGCCTGGGAGTCGAGCAGTTCTTCGACCCGGCCAAGGTGGTCGCCCAGCCTGGGGTGAGCCTGGCCGCCGGGGCCGTGCGCGGCTGGGACCGGCGCAACGGCTATTACTTCCAGATGGTCCAGGCCCTGGCCGCGCACTATGGGTTCGATGTGGAGGCCGCCTGGGCCGACCTGCCGGAGACGGCCCGCCAGGTGGTGCTCTACGGCTCCGGCACGGACAAGCTCAAACTCAGGCTCCCCCACGAGGGCGGCAGCGGGAAGCTGCGCCCCTTCGAGGGGATCATCCCCAACCTGGAGCGGCGCTACCGCGAGACCGACTCCGCCACCGTGCGCGAGGAACTGGCCCGCTATCTGTCGCACCACCCCTGCCCGGCCTGCAATGGCGCCCGGCTGAGCGAGGCGGCACGCCACGTCTTCGTCGCCGACCGCAACCTCCCCAGCCTCTGCGCCCTGCCGGTCGGTGAGTGCCTGGCCTGGTTCGAGGGGCTGATCCTGCCGGGGCGACGCGGCGAGATCGGCGCCCGCATCAACCAGGAGATCGCCACCCGGCTGCGTTTCCTTACCGACGTGGGGCTCGACTATCTCACCCTTGCGCGCAGCGCCGAGACCCTCTCCGGCGGCGAGGGCCAGCGTATCCGCCTGGCGAGCCAGATCGGCGCCGGCCTGGTCGGCGTCATGTACATCCTGGACGAGCCCTCCATCGGCCTGCACCAGCGCGACAACGCTAGGCTGCTGAAGACCCTGACCCATCTGCGCGACATCGGCAATACCGTCATCGTCGTCGAGCACGACGAGGAGGCGATCCGCGCCGCGGACCTGGTGGTCGACATGGGGCCGGGCGCCGGTGTCCATGGCGGTGAGCTGGTCGCCCAGGGCACCGCCGCGCAGATCGCCGCCAATCCCAAGTCACTGACCGGTCGCTATCTCTGCGGCGACCTGCGCATTGCGATCCCCACCCACCGCACCCCGTCGGACCCGGAGCGCCAATTGCGTATCCTGGGCGCCAGCGGCAATAACTTGAAGAACGTCGATGCCGCCATCCCGGTCGGCAGCTTCTGCTGCATCACCGGGGTCTCCGGCTCCGGCAAGTCCACGCTCATCAACGACACCCTATTCCCCGTGGCGGCCCGCCAACTCAACGGCGCCAGCCTCACCGCCGCCCCCCACCGGGCGATCGAGGGCCTGGCCTATTTCGACAAGATCGTCGATATCGACCAGAGCCCCATCGGCCGCACCCCCCGCTCCAATCCGGCCACCTATACGGGCCTGTTCAACCTGGTGCGCGACCTGTTCTCCTGCGTACCCGAGGCGCGCTCCCGCGGCTACGGCCCCGGCCGCTTCAGCTTCAACGTCAAGGGCGGGCGCTGCGAGGCGTGCAAGGGCGATGGGCTCATTCGGGTCGAGATGCACTTCCTGCCCGACATCTATGTTCAATGCGACACCTGCAAGGGCCGCCGCTATAACCGCGAGACGCTGGAGGTCCGCTATAAGGGCCGCACCATCGACGAGGTCCTTAACCTCACCATCGAGGACGCGCTGCCCTTCTTCGCCCCGGTCGAGCCCATCCACCGCAAGCTCCAGACCTTAATCGACGTGGGGCTCGCCTACGTGCGCCTGGGCCAGAGCGCGACGACCCTCTCCGGCGGCGAGGCGCAGCGGGTCAAGCTCTCCCGGGAACTGAGCAAACGCGACACCGGCCGCACCCTCTATATCCTGGACGAGCCCACCACCGGCCTGCACTTCCACGACGTGGCGCAATTGCTCCAGGTCCTGCACCGCTTCCGCGACCACGGCAATACGGTCATCGTCATCGAGCACAACCTGGACGTCATCAAGACGGCCGATTGGGTCATCGACCTGGGGCCGGAGGGGGGCGACAAGGGTGGTGAAATCATCAGTGCCGGGACGCCGGAGCAGATCGCCGCTGATCCCCGGTCCCATACTGGGCGGTTCCTCAAGCCCTTGTTGGCGCGTGGGTGGTAAGTCAATCGTTTCGGCGCGGGGATGATTCAATGGCTCGCACACGCCTTTCGCACCACAGTTAGGGCTGTCCGGCCACTGGCATCCGATCCGGTCCATGGCAAGCACGACAAGTGAAGGCCCGGTGTGCTGATCGGTTTGACCAACAGTGCCGGCCGCCGGGGCATGTTGTCCACGCGCTGATTGAGCAGGTACGCCGTAGTCGGCAGCGAGACCTGCCGGTAAGCCCACTCCGTCGGCATGACGATGCCAGTCCTACCTGGGATATCAGTTGACAGCCGGAGAAGATTTGAATACTATGAGTAGCATTATGACGCCCAAAACCAATCTTTTTTCTCTGTGCCGCTCTGCCTTTGGTGCTCCGAGCTACGAGGCCGACGATGTCGCGATTTTTCAGGGTGACTGCCTTGAGCTAATGCGGCAATTACCCTCGGGGACGATCGACCTCACAGTGACGTCGCCGCCATATAACATCGGAAAAGAATACGAGAACGTATTGTCTCAGA
Organism: uncultured Thiodictyon sp.; assembly: GCF_903828115.1. GTDB lineage: Bacteria > Pseudomonadota > Gammaproteobacteria > Chromatiales > Chromatiaceae > Thiodictyon. The sequence goes on from NZ_CAIKKU010000027.1 coordinate 16,357, forward strand.
CTCAATATTTGGATTGGTGCGAATCGTGGATACGGCAGATTCATCGTATCATTAAGAGCGACGGCGCGTTTTGGTTGAATCTTGGATATTTCGGAATTCCAGGTAAAGCGCGCGCGGTGCCAATCCCCTATTTGCTTTGGAATAGAACGCCCTTTTATCTAATCCAGGAAGTAGTTTGGAATTACGGTGCCGGAGTGGCTTGCCGCAACATGTTTTCGCCACGAAACGAAAAATTCCTCTGGTACGTAAAGGATCCGATGTCATACTGCTTCAATCTCGATGATATACGCGACCCCGACGTTAAATACCCGAATCAGAAAAAAAACGGTAAGTTGAAATGCAATCCCTTAGGGAAAAATCCAACCGATGTCTGGCAGTTCCCGAAAGTGACCTCGGGACGGGATAGAAGTTCAGAAGAACGGACCCCTCACCCGGCGCAGTTTCCGATCGCTGTTATTGAACGGATCATTAAGTGCAGTAGTAACGAGGGGGATGTAATACTCGACCCATTTATCGGTTCTGGAACCACGGCGGAAGCCGCGCTACGAAATGGCAGAAAAGTAATTGGATTTGAAATTGACCCACTCTACGTACAAATCGCCGGGCGCCGCATGTCAAATTATTTTCAAGCAAAGCAATTTGCGGAAGCCCAAACCGAGTTAGCTCTTGATATGTAACACCTTGAACTTCCCTGCATAAATTTCAGATGTCAATCTGGATTGCTGGCCTGTGGCTGCGCTCTGGCCGATCCAATCGGAATGGTCAAGCCAACCGAATCGGATTAGTACAATCTGCGGTTCTGTTCTTTGCTGAGAGAATTTCTCGAAATTGATAGCTAGGTAGTATCCTGACTTGCTTTTCTTATCTTTTTTGACCTTTTGAGCAGCACTTCTGTTGCCGAAGATTTTACCTCGATCGGAAGATGTTTTTAACTCGATAGAGAAGTTCTCGTCCCGGAGGTAAACAATATCCTTATCGCATGCCGCCTTTTCCCCTCTCCATTCTTTTGGGTAGCGGCGCGTTAACTCAATCGGAATCAATTCGTGAAGCAGTGCCCCCATGATCTGCGGCTTGGGGAAAATATCTTTTCCAATCTTATACCCCTTCGATCCAATCGAAGAGGCAAAGATAGATTGCCAAGCATCAAGAACAATAGCGACGATTTCCGCGCTTCTCAGGGGGTGTTTTGCGATCAGTCTGTCCGTGACCATAGCCCAATTTTCTGGTGCAATATTCTGATATGGGGATTGCAGTGTCATCATTGAATCCCTTCAAGAAGTTTGCTTGGCGTCGTGCCTAGGGCCGCCGCGATCTTTATAATGTTCTCAAGACTTATATTTCGCTCACCTCGCTCTACCGACCCGATGTAAGTTCGGTGCAGTCCGCTCGCTTCCGCAAGTTCTTCCTGCGATAGCCTATGTTGGAGACGAAGGTCTCGAACGTGTCGGCCAAATAGCTGCAATTCAGTTGAGCGTGACATGCAGCGCAGGATGCCTGCATGATGGCTGTGCATCTACAGACTATAAGTATCGTCGCACCTTAGTCCTTACATTCAACCAGTAGTGGGCAGAACGGCGAAGAAGGTTGTGGCACTGCGGTTTCAGGACCTTGCGCCCACGACGGATCTTGATGAAGATATGGGACTTGAAACGCTGCGGACGGGGCGCATGCTTCGTCCATCTGGGAGTTGGCTGGGATGCTTGAGCGGTAACATGAGAAGGCGCGGAGGAGGTAAATGAGATTCAACGTGACAATCGACCGTGACGAGGACGGAATCTGGATCGTCGAATGCCCGACCATTCGCTGCTGCGTCAGTCAAAGTCAAACGAAGGCGAGGGCACAGGAGAGCATTCGTGATGCAATCTATCAATGTCTTATGGTACGCGCGGAGCGCGGTATGCCCTTGACCGTGGCCGAATTTGTGGATGCCATTTAGACGGCCCAGGGGGATTGTCAGTCGTGCGGCAATACCTCGCCAGGCGAGATGGAATCATCCCGGCCGCCCGTCAGCCCTTGGTCTGACCAGCATCGGTGCATAAACCCACAGAAAGAGCCCGAACGCCAGGACCCACAGGACCCCGGAGCCGATCAGCCAAGCGCTATAGGCCCACGGCCAGGCCAAGGGGCCAAAGACGCGCACCAGGGCCGCCAGATTCAGGGCCGCGAAGGCGATGACCGTCAGCCGCGACGCGACCATGGGGCGGCCGGTATGACCCAGGGTCACCCGGGCCATCATCCCCAGGGTGAAGGCGCCGATCGCACCGATGGTCAAGGCGTGCAGGGCCGGGAAGGGTTGCAGCAGGCCCAGGTGGGCCAGCCCGTTCAGGGTGAGGCCCAGGATCAGCCAGAGATAGCCGCTGTAGAGCACCGCCAGCATCGGGATGCCCCAGACCCGCCGATCGTGCCACCCGGCCAGGCGCAGGCCCTGGACCAGGGCCAATGACAGCGCGAGCAGGGCCGCCGGTAACGCGACCGGCAGGCCGAGCTGGGTCAATGAATCGGCGGCGACCCACAGCAGGGCGAGCCCGAAGGTCAGCCGCTCCACCCAGGGGTTCGATCTGGGGGCCGTATCCGGGATGGCCGTGCGGGTAAAGAAGGGCATGACCCGCCCGGCGACGACCAACAAGGTCAAGAGGATCAGCCCAAGCATCAGCCGGTCCCCGGCCAGGGCCGTGCGTGCCGTGAGGCCCAGGGCCTGGAGGTGGACCAGGAGGGCGGCCAGGCACATGCCGCCCAGCAGCGCGAGAAAGGCCCGATTGGCCGGGTTTGGCCCTTGCCATAGCGGCTTGAAGAGCGACAGCGCGAGCAGGGCCGGGAAACTGAGATCCAGGATCGCGACCAGTACCGCGGGGAGCGGCAGGAGCGGCGCGACCCGCCCCAGGGTCCACAGCAGTACCAGCGCGCCCAGTTCGGCCCCGGTGGCGGTCGCCAGGCCGGTCCAGTTGCGCACGGCGGTGAGCAGAAAACCCGCGATCACGGCCAGGCCGTAGCCGAACAGCAACTCGTGGGCGTGCCAGGTGGTCCCGGCATAATAGCCGTCCATGGCGACGGCGCCGTGCAACATGGCGAGCCAGACCAGGAGCGTAAGCACGGCCGACAGCCCCGCGGCGAGAAAGAAGGGCCGGAAGCCCAAGGCCAGGATGGGCAGCTCGGGGCGGACGCGGGGGATTGGGGTGTCAGGCACTGGGGTGCTCCGTGGGTGCTGTTCTTGAACATCCAGACCTGCCTGCGGCCTATTCCTCCGGCCATCGCCCTTGGTCCTCCCAGCCGGCGAACTGCGGGCCCAGCCCCCCGCCTTGCCCATAGGCCTGAACATAGCGCTCCGCGAGGGTCCGCCCCCGCTGGTCGCGCAGATAGCTCGCGATGGCGCGCCGCGACTCGGCGCGGCGGCCGTCACGCTGGACCTCGGGGGGCGCCGTCGAAGCCTTGATCATACATCCGGCCACCCTGCTGTAGGGGAGGTCGCTGGTCCGCACAGCGGACCCTACGGGCGCGGGGCCGTAGGGTCCG
>NZ_CAIKKU010000028.1 GCF_903828115.1 uncultured Thiodictyon sp.
GATTCCGCCGTAAAGTTTCATGGTCGACTCCTCCTGTCCGGTCTTCAGTTCGGGTTGATCCCTACCTAAACTGTAGGCCAACGGGCGGGGTCGGCTAGATGATCATCAGGTCTTGACTTATGCCGCGGGGAATAAGTCAAGACCTGACCTCTTACCTTCTACCTTCGGCAAGAGGCAAGTCCGGTCTCCGCTTCCCCTTGCGTTTCCGTATTCGGTGCATTTAGTAAACTGTCACCGTAATTCCCTTTACACCTCGCCTACTTTCGCGCCTACGCATCGACACGCCCGTTACCGCTCGCGCCGCAAGGCTCGATACTGGGCTCGCGGCTAGCGATTACCCAGGTGGGAGTTCCACCCACTAGATTATGCGACATTGCCAAGCCGCACTGGCCCCTTTTCCTATTTCATTGTCTAAACTCAAGGGCGCTTTTCAAATCACTAAGCCGGTTTTTTGTTAGGCGCGTTAGACAATCTGCATTAAAGCCTGACCATCCTGTGCCGTTTTCCGCGGGCTGAGTTTCAAAATCACAAATCTCGTCACGTAAAGCGACCCACTTTCGCTCTGTTTGGGCGAGCGCATCTTTGTCTTCTTGGTTCAGCTTATCGCGAAGCTTTTTGTATAACACATTAAGCTCAAGATCGGCCTTTTCATTGGCCTTTTCAGCGCAATAGTTGACTTCTGTTGTGGCCTTTGGAGACTTGCAGTTAATAGGCGGAGTGTCCTCGGACAGGGCTTGATGTGCGAGAAGCAATTGGACACAAAGTGTTGCGGTAAAGATTAGGGATGATGACTGCACAGGTACCTCGGTTGTTGCGCTCTAACGAGAAAGCGTTTATCCGGCGTGCGCGCCGCACTGAGCCTGAGTCGGAGCGCGACGCCGCGAGCAAAAAGGGGCCAAGCTCAATTTCTGCTAAACTTGACGCATGCCCCGCCGCCGCCGTGTCCATCTCGATGCCGTCCCGCTGCACATTTTGCAGCGGGGACATAATCGTGAGCCGTGCTTCTTCGATGAACAGGACTACCATGCCTACCTGCAGTGGCTCGGCGAGGCGCTGGCACGCGAGGGTTGCGTGCTGCACGCCTACGTGCTGATGACAAACCACGTCCATTTGCTGGTCACGCCCGCAAGCGCCGGATCGATTCCGCGGGTCATTATCGCCGTGGGGCGCCGGTACGTGCAATACATCAACCACAGCTACCGGCGCACAGGAACCCTCTGGGACAGCAGGTACAAATCCTCCCTGGTGCAGGCCGAGACGTATCTCTTGTCGTGCCAACGCTACATCGAGATGAACCCGGTCCGGGCGGCCATGGTCGCCGACCCGGCGGATTATCCCTGGTCGAGCTACCGGCATCACGCGCTTGGCGCACCAAACGGAATCCTCTCGCCACATCACTTGTACACGGCTTTGGGCAATAGCGCCGTCGCTCGGCAACAGGCCTACCGGGAGCTATTTGTCACCGGGCTGGACGATGAGCCGATCAACGAACTGCGGATGGCATTGAACCAGAATCAGCCCATTGGGAATCAACGGTTCTACGACCAGATCGAAGCAGCAACTGGCCAGCGGCGCGAACTCAAGAAGCGTGGGCGCCCGCGGCGGCGAAAAGACGACGACTCGCTCCCCGAGGGAAAGCAGGAAGAGTTGCCGCTCTGATTTAATTGAGCCTGGCCCCTTTTCCCCTTTTCCCCTTTTCCCTATCTATCGCAACCGCGGGCGCTTGTACCACGCCGGGGCTGACTGCTTTTTTTTGCTTCCGGCCTAACGAATAAGCGTTTATCCGTCGTGCGCGCCGCACGGAGCCCGGGTCGGAGCGCGACGCCGCGCGCGCACGACGGATAAACGTTTGTTGAACTAATCCGATCCTGGCACGACGCC
>NZ_CAIKKU010000029.1 GCF_903828115.1 uncultured Thiodictyon sp.
AGGGCGGGGAGCCAATCTACGTACAAGCTCGAGGCTTCAGGGTCCGACGGCTTCCCGGGCACGCTCCGCAACATCCGTGTATCCACCATCCCTGTCAATCCCTGGAACAGAGCATACAAGGGTCCGCTGTGCGGACCGCCGGACCGCCGGACCGCCGGAACTCCTGAAGCCGCACGGATGGGTTGGTATCATCCCGACCAACCAAGCCCCCGCGCGTCGCGTCCAGGGGCTTCAACCACGCCTTTCCGATCTGGGGAACCCCTTGAAGATCCTCGTCTACCGCGGTCTCGACACCGCCGCCATCCCCGGCTTCGAGAAGCTCGCGGCCTATCTGCGCGCCGACGATTTCCGTTCCGCCGAGGTCAAGAAGATCGGTGACAACCTCTACCGGGCGCGGCTGGACCGCAGCAACCGGCTGCTGTTCGCCCTGTACCGGCACGGCGCGGAGCACTACGTCCTGGCCCTGGAGTTCATCCACCGGCACGCCTATGAGCAGTCGCGTTTCCTCGCCCGCGGGGTGACGATCGACGAAGACCAGATCCCGGACGCCGCGGCCGCGGCGGCGCAGACGGCCCCGCAACTGCCCTATCTCAACCCGGCCCTGCACCGCTTCCACCTGCTCGACAAGGTGCTGTCCTTCGACGACGACCAGGAGGCGATCTACCGCCTGCCCCCGCCGCTCGTCATCATCGGCTCGGCCGGCAGCGGCAAGACGGCGCTGACCCTGGAGAAGCTGAAGGACGCCCGGGGCGACTGTCTCTATGTGACCCGCTCGCCCTTCCTGGCCCAGAACGCGCGCGACCTCTATTACGCCCAGGGCTATGAGAACGAGGACCAGGAGGTCGAGTTTCTGTCCTATCGGGAGTATCTGGAGAGCATCCAGGTGCCCCCGGGCCGCGAGATGACTCCGCGGGTGTTCGCCGGCTGGGCGGCGCGCCAGCGGTTGCCCAAGGAGTTGCAGGACAGTCACCGGCTCTTCGAGGAGGTCCAGGGGGCCATCACCGGCACCGCGCCGGAGCGTGCATATCTCGATCGGGAGACCTACCTGGCGCTCGGCGTGCGCCAGTCCATCTACCCACCCGAATTGCGCGGCGTGGTCTACGACCTCTTCGAGCGTTACCTGAAGTTCCTGGCCGAGGAGGGCTGGTTCGACAGCAATATCCTGAGCCACGCCTGGCTGACCCGGGTGGTACCGCGCTACGACTTCGTGGTGGTGGACGAGGTGCAGGATCTCACCAACGTGCAGTTGCTCCTGATCCTGAAGGCCCTGCGCGACCCCCGCGGCTTCCTGCTGTGCGGGGACTCCAATCAGATCGTCCACCCGAATTTTTTCTCCTGGTCCAAGGTCAAGACGCTCTTCTGGAACCAGCAGGGGGACCCGTGCCCCACCGAGCTGATCAGGATACTGAACACCAACTTTCGCAACTCCCCCCAGGTCACCGAGATCGCCAACCGGCTGCTGCACATCAAGCACGCCCGTTTCGGCTCGGTGGACCGGGAGAGCAACTATCTGGTCGTGAGCCGGGGCCCGGGCGCCGGCCGGGTCGGGCTCCTGGCGGACACGGACGCGGTGAAGCGGGACCTGGACCGGCGCACCGCGGCCTCCGCCCGCTTCGCCATCCTGGTCCTGCACGACGACCAGAAGGCCGAGGTACGCCGCTTCTTCCGCACTCCGCTCGTCTTCTCGATCCACGAGGCCAAGGGGCTGGAGTATGAGAACGTGCTCCTCTACGGCTTCGTGAGCGGGGAGGAAAAGCGCTTCCGCGACATCGCCGCGGACCTCACGGAGGCGGACCTCAAGGGGGAACTGCGCTACGCCCGCGGGCGCGACAAGAATGACAAGTCGCTGGAGATCTATAAGTTCTACATCAACGCGCTCTATGTGGCGGTAACGCGGGCGGTGCGTAACCTCTATCTGATCGAACCGCGCCCCACCCAGCCTCTGCTCGCGCTGCTGGGACTCACCGAGGTCCACCAGGGGGTGGCGGACGTGGAGGAGCAACGCTCCAGCCTGGATGAGTGGCGCCGCGAGGCCCATCGGCTGGAACTCCAGGGCAAGGACGAGCAGGCGGCCGAGATCCGCTCCCAGATCCTCAAAGAACAGCAGGTCCCCTGGGCCGTACTGCGCGGGGAGGCACTGGCCGCACTGCGCGACCAGGCTCTGGTCAAGGGCGACAAGAAGGCGCGCATCGGCCTTATGGAATACGCCCTGGTCTACCGCGACCAGCGCCTGCTCAATGCGCTCGATCGTGCCGGACTCCAGGCCGCCCGCCATCCGGACAAGGCCTGGCCGATCCTGGAGAAGAAGCACTACCTGCTCTACAGCCTCAAACACGCGGGCGGGGTCCTGCGCGAGGTCGACAAATACGGGGCGGACTTCCGCAACTGTTTCGGCCAGACACCGCTCATGATCGCCAGCCGCATGGGCCACGCCGACCTCATCACCGAATTGCTGGAGCGCGATGCCGACCTGGGTCTGGTCGACGGCAATGGCCAGAACGCCTTCCAGATCGCGCTCGATCGTGCCTGCGCGGACGAGCGCTTCGCCCGCACCCGGCTGCCGGCCGTCTTCGAGCGGCTGGCCCCGGCCGGTATCGACATCCAGGTCGACGGGCGCCTGGTCAAGCTCGACCGGCGGCACATGGAATACCTGATGCTCTGTGTCGCCCTGGTACTGTTCTACCAGCGGCTCGGGGAGAACTGGGCCACACGCCGCAACCTCCTGAACGCCGTCGATTTCGCCGCCGTGCTGGGGCAGTTCCCGGAGTCGGTGGTGCCGGCCCGGCGCAAGAAGCAGACCTATGTCTCATCCATCCTCTCCAAGAACGAGGTCAACCGTGAGGGCCCCTACAACCGCAAGCTCTTCCTGCGGATAAGCCGCGGCCAGTACCTCATCAACCCGCGCCTCGCGCTGCGGGTGGAGGGCGAGTGGCGCGGCATCTACGACCTGCTGGTGCCGGAGCGGCTGGGGGCCGCGCCGCAGGACGTGCTGGCCGGGATGGGCAGGCGCTGGGACCCCAATCCCCGGCGGGAACAGGCCATCGAGCAGTTGCGGGACATGATTGCGGGCCTCGGCCGGGGCGAGATCAAACCGGACCCTTGACTGCTGAGACGCGCCGTCAGACCGCCCGCCCCATCGCTGTGATCACCAGGCACGCTTACGGGATACGACATGCGACTGTTTCATTATCTTGAGATTCAAAACTTCAAACGCTTCGGCGACCGGCAGCGTATCGAACTCGATCATCCGGCCGTATTGATCGGACCGAACAATTGCGGCAAGACTACGGCAATCCAGGCCATTGCCCTGTGGTCCCAGGCGGTCAAGACCTGGTTCGACGCCAAGCAGACCTCGACCGCCGCGGAGCGCACCTCGACCTCCATCAATCGCCTGAACATCGTCTCAGTGCCGGTGCAGCGGACCCGTTATTTCTGGCACAACACCGCCGTGCGCACCGGCAATCGGGATATCCCCCTGCTGATCACCCTGGGTGTCCAACACGAGAACAGGGTCGAGCCCGTCACCATGACCTTTCGCAACCAAGGGGACGAGTTGGTCTATTGTAAGCCGGACGCGGCCACGGCACAGCGGATGGACCTGATGGGCGCCGCCGCCGGCCTCAACGTCGCGTTGCTCTATCCCATGTCCGGCCTGGAAACCGAGGAGCCGATCCTTCAGCCGGGGCGCATCGGCGTATTGTTGGGACAAGGGCAGACGGCCCAGGTGCTGCGCAACCTGTGCCTCATCGTGTTCAAAGACGCGCCGTAGGACTGGCGGCGGATCGCCGCGCTGATGAAGCGGCTCTTTGCGATCGACCTTGCTGAGCCGACAGAAACGGCACGGGGCAGTATCGATCTGTTCTACCGCCAGGCCAACGTCAAGGAGGACCTCGACGTCGCGCTGGCGGGTCGCGGATTCCAGCAACTGCTGTTGATCTTTGCCTACCTCTATTCCCACCGCCGCAGCGTGCTCCTGATCGACGAACCGGACGCACACCTGGAGATTCTGCGGCAGAAGCAGGTTTATGTGCTCCTGCGCGAGATCGCCGCGGAAAACCAGTCCCAAGTGGTGATGGTGACGCATTCGGAGGTGATTCTCGATGAGGCACTCGATCATAACCTGACCCTGCTGCTTGAGGGACGCGCGGACAACCTGGCGGCCAAGACAGACATTCGCAACGCACTCAAGCACTATGGGGCCGAGCACTATGTCCGGGCGCGCCAGCGAGGCTATGTGCTGTACGTCGAAGGGGGAACGGATCTGGACATGCTGCGGGCGCTGGCGCAACGACTGGGCCACCCGGTGACGCAGGTGTGGGATGAGCAGATCAATGCCTTCTACGTGGCGAACAATTATCCGGACCCCAGTCTCGATTCCGAACTGGAACGCGTGGAGGGGGGCTTCGGTGTGACACCGAAGGCCCATTTCTTTGCACTGCGCGAGATGATTCCGGGGCTCAAAGGGCTCGCCATTCTGGACAACGATGGCCGCAACCATGCGGACCTGGACGAGGGCGGCCTGAGGATCCTATACTGGCGGCGCTATGAGGCCGAGAACTATTTCATCACACCCAAGGTCCTGCGCGCCTATGTCGCCGAGCATTACGGCGACTTGCTGTTCGACGGCTTGCGGATCCAGACCGATGAGGTGCTGGACGCATTGATCCAGGAGCAGGTCTTCGGCGGCAGCAGCGCGGATTTCGCGACCTGGAAGGACGCCGCCCCGGACGCCGCGCGCCTCGTCTGGGAAGCGAAGACCGAGCGCCTGAAGCTCAGCAGCTTCGCCGAGGAATTCTTCCGCCGCCTGGCGCAGCGCTTGGGTCATGCCATGTTGCTGCGCAAAGGCGAGTTGCATCAGCTCGTGCGGTTCATCGATCCCGCGTCCATCCCCCCGGAGGTGGGCACCAAGCTCGACCTGTTGCAGGTGATCTTTGCAAGCGCAAGACCGGGCGAGGAAGCCGGCACCCAATGAACCTGGAAAGCACGGTTGTCACGCCAAGGGGTCAAGCTTCCCAAGGTTTTTCAGTAGGTGATCGGCGTTGGCTGATAGCGAAAGGTCGCTCGCACTTTAGACGTCATCGCTCGCCGTGTGGCGCGCCCGCCGCGCCCAACTTGCGGTCCTCCCTGGCCGCCCTGTGGTCCGGCTGCCGCGCCGCGCCGACCCGGCCACGGCCACCGGGACTCGATGGTACTTGTGTATAACGATGAGTGCTGGAGCGTAGGAACGAGAACAACGGGTCCTGACGCGGGGCTTGATCGTCGTTCCGGCCACCGGAACTCGGGGCGGCCTTGATCATCGTTCCGGCCGCCCCGGACCAAAGTCCAAGGCTTCAGCCTTGGACGTACAGCACCAAAGCTGAAGCCTTGGGCTCCAAAAGGTGGCCGCTGGCCGGAACGATGATCCAGGCCATGACGCGGGTCTCGTGCCTACGGTCCCCGCGACGCCGACGACTGCGCGTCCTCAAACTGACTTGCGTGACGCCGCTCGCCGTCTGATGGGCGGGCGGTGCTATGATTAGGACTCCTGTTGGCCAGTGTCATCGACACCTGTCGGCAGCGTCGGCACTCGCCCGGGGCTTACCTGCGTGCTGCCATCCCCAACCGGTGCGCAGGCCGGGCCTTGTCGGCGTTTCCGGTGCCGGGAATCTGAACAATTGCGAGGAATCATTTGATATCCAAGCACTGAGGACTACGTAAATTTCTGAAAATCGTAGTGATCTGGCGATAGTTTCAGTGCGGGAAAAGCAGATTAGGTAAATCCACGGTAACCACCTGCTGTTGGTGCGGTAACGCTAAAGGGGGCATTTTGACTATCTTCGTCGATATTTCACCATCGTGCGAGAAAGAGGCGCGTAAGTGTGCGCAGTTTGAGTCCATTGTTAGCATTGCTGAGAACATTGAAAGACAGCAGAGCATTGCCAATCTCGACAAGCATCTGCCATCGCCGATAGTGAAGAAGGTGGTGGGCAAGACCTTCCGCCTCTACGGGGTAGAAATCCTGCACCAGGAAACCGGACATCGCGTAATCCGGTTCTCGAAGTTCTTCGTCAAGGGGCGGAACGAGGATTTCCACAAGCGTCTCGATGAGGATGAGGCTTTCCGCGACGATTTTATCGAAGACGCCGGGCTCGACAATTCCGCGCTGGCGGCTTTCATCCAGAATCGCATCGACGCCGGTGTGAAAGGTCTTCAGCCGCTTGACGAACAGGCCGCTGGCTACCTCGACATCGCCTCCACCACGTTGTACCAGGGCGAGGCGAGCGTCTACGAGACCGGCGACTGGGTGGATCTGCTTAAATCGCAGCGGTTTACCGAATTTAGGTATCCGATTGCTACGATCTTGCAGGAATTGGTGATCAACGCAAAGAAGGATGACCGAACCGCCGCGACGCGCTACCCGGCGGACCGCAATGACCGCGGGGTGCTCTACCGCCAGTTCCAACACGGGCTTCTCCTGATAGCCCCGGTCGGGTTTCCGGAAGGACCGCGCGAGGACGAACTGCGTGGGCGCTACGCTGAAGTGTTCAGTGCCGATCAGGCGCTCGAAGAAGAAGAACTGCGCAGGTTCTCGCTGCGGACCTATCCCGAGTTCGTGCTTGTTGAAGACACCCTCTGGGTAGGATGTTCAATCTGACGCAAAAAAGGGCCGAAAAGCCCATGCAAGAAGCGTGTTGCCGAGAAGGCCCGGCTGTCGGTTCTGTGCTCGGGTGGGTACGATGACGGTGCGACACTAGCTCATGCCCAGCC
>NZ_CAIKKU010000030.1 GCF_903828115.1 uncultured Thiodictyon sp.
CACCGGCAACGACCCCGACGGCCAGGCCCAGCTCGGCAACTTCATCGACCCCGAGTCCATCTACCCGGTGCTCGTCACCACCTCGCGCCTGCTCTCCACCGGCGTGGATGCCCAGACCTGCCGTCTCATCGTGCTGGATCGCGAGGCCGGCTCCATGACCGAGTTCAAGCAGATCATCGGGCGCGGCACGCGGGTGCACGAGGACAGCAAGAAGTACTACTTCACCCTGGTCGACTTCCGCAAGGCCACCAACCATTTCGCCGACCCGGACTTCGACGGCGAGCCGGTGCAGATCTATGAACCCGGTGAGGACGATCCCCCGATCCCGCCGGACGACGTGCCACCGGTCGACGAGGGCGAGGACCCCATCCCGGCGGAGCCAGGCCCGGACGAGACGGTCGTCGATGCCCCGCAGCCGCCGGACATCAGCCTGCCGCCCGGGGTCGCCGAACCACCGGCCAAGTACTACATCAAGGGCCGGCCGGTCACGGTTCTCGCCGAGCGGGTCGAGTACCTCGACGAAGACGGCAAGCTCGTCACCGAGAGCCTGCGCGACTACTCCCGCCGCGCCATCCGCAGCCGGTACGCGAGCCTCGACCACTTCCTGCGGCGCTGGCGCGGCGCCGAGCGCAAGGATGTCATCATCGCGGAGCTGGCCGACGAAGGACTGCTGCTCGACCCGCTGCTCGAAGAAGTGGGCAAGGACCTCGACCCCTTCGACCTGATCTGTCACATCGCCTTCGATCAACCGCCGCTGACCCGCCGCGAGCGCGCCGGTAAGGTCAGCAAGGGCGACGTGTTCACCCAGTACGGCCCCCAGGCCCGCGCCGTGTTGGAGGCGCTGCTCGACAAGTACCAGGACGAAGGCATCGTCAGTGGGCTCGACAACGTCCGGGTGCTGGAGATTCCGCCCTTCAGTGCCATGGGCACACCGTTTCAACTCATCAAACCATTCGGCACCAAGGCCGGCTTCGAGCAGTCCGTGCACGAGTTGCAAGCCGCGCTGTATCAGGATGTCGGGTAATGAGCATGAATGAAGAAAAGAATGTCTCACGCCAAGGCGCCAAGACGCTAAGAAACGAAGAGCCAAGTGCGGAAGACGACCGGATTGCATCGCTCGTCGTCGATGCCTGCCTAAAGATCCACATTGACTTAGGGCCTGGGCTCCTGGAGAGCGTCTATGAACGGGTGCTCGCTTATGAGCTGGAGCAACGCGGCTGTTCCGTGCAGGCGCAGGTAGGCATTCCGATCGTTTACCAAGGAATGGTTTTTGAGGAGGGCTTCCGCGCCGATCTGATCGCCTGTCGGCGAGTCATTGTCGAGGTCAAGTCGGTCGAGCGGCTGATGCCGGTTCACAGCAAGCAATTGCTGACCTATCTGCGAATAACCGGCTTGCGCCTCGGTCTGCTGGTCAACTTCGGCGAAGCGCTGATGAAGACGGGAATCCATCGGGTCATCAACAATCGCGCAATATAGGAGGAAGAATGTCTCACGCCAAGGCGCCAAGACGCCAAGGAAGAGGAGAAAGAGGGGCTCACGCCAAGGCGCCAAGACGCCAAGGAAGAGAAGAAATGGGTGAGTGATCGCGCCCTGTTCCCGGATCGGGTCGCCATAATCATCAGCGGAGAAAGCGCACACACATAGATCGATATTGGAGGCATGACCACCTCTTCTCCTCCTTGGCGTCTTGGCGCCTTGGCGTGAGACTCTTAATTACTACCGCTTTGACGCATCCGGAAACGCTATGTCCGCCAGAACCACCGTCAAATCCATCCAGGACATCATGCGCCAGGATGTCGGCGTCGACGGCGACGCCCAGCGCCTCTCTCAGCTCTGCTGGATGTTTTTCCTCAAGATCATCGACGACCAGGACCAGGAACTGGAGGTCATGCGCGACGACTACCGTTCGCCCATCCCCGAGCGACTGCAATGGCGCACTTGGGCCGCCGACCCGGAGGGCCGGACCGGTGACGAGCTGCTCGGCTTCATCAACGACGACCTCTTTCCCGCCCTCAAGGGGCTGCCCGCGCTGGGCCCCTACGCCAACCGCGCCCGGGTGGTGCGGGCGGTCTTCGAGGACGCCTACAACTACATGAAGTCAGGCCAGCTCCTGCGTCAGGTCATCAACAAGATCAGTAGCGTGGACTTCAACGACCTGTTCGAGCGCAAGCATTTCGGTGACATCTACGAGCAATTGCTCAACGACCTGCAAAGCGCCGGCAACGCCGGTGAGTATTACACCCCCCGTGCCGTCACCGGCTTCGTCGTCGGTCGTATCGACCCCAGGCCGGGCGAAATTCTCTATGATCCCGCCTGCGGCACCGGCGGTTTCCTCACCTGCGCCATTCGCCATATGCGCGAGCGTTACGTGAAGCGGCCGGAGGACGAGCAGGCGCTGCAAGCCGGGTTGCGCGCCATGGAGAAGAAGCAATTGCCGCACATGCTCTGCGTCACCAACCTGCTGCTGCACGGCATCGAAGACCCGAGCTTCGTGCGCCACGACAACACCCTGGCCCGGCCCTATATCAGCTATGGCAAGGACGACCGGGTAGACATCATCGTCTCCAATTCCCCCTTCGGCGGCAAAGAGGAGGACGGCATCGAGTCCAACTTCCCGGCCCAGTTCCGCACCAGGGAGACCGCTGACCTGTTCCTGGCACTCTTCATCCGGCTCCTTCGGCCCGGCGGTCGCGCCGGCATCGTACTGCCGGACGGCAGCCTGTTCGGCGAGGGGGTCAAGACCAGGCTCAAGGAACACCTGCTGGAGGAGTGCAACCTGCACACCATAGTGCGCCTGCCCAACAGCGTCTTCAAACCCTACGCCAGCATCGGCACCAACCTGCTCTTCTTCGAGAAGGGCGAGCCGACGCGGGAGGTCTGGTTCTACGAGCACCAAGTCCCCGCGGGCCAGAAGGCATACTCCATGACCAGGCCCATCCGGGTGGAGCACTTTCAGGGCTGCGTGGACTGGTGGGGCGGTCCCGAGCGCCAGGGCCGCCAGGAGACCGAGCAGGCCTGGCGGGTCGACCTCGACACGATCAAGGCGCGCGGCTACAACCTCGACTTCAAGAACCCCCACACCGTCGCCGACGACCACGGCGACCCGGAGGAACTGCTGGCCAAGCTGGGGCAGGATGAGCAAAGGGCCGCCGACTTGCGCGATCAGTTGAAGGCCATCCTGGCCGAGGCGCTGTTGCGATGAGTCCCTATCAGCCGCCGCTAACCATCACGCCGGAGATCCTCGCCTTGGTCGAGCAGATCGGCGAGACCCTCGGGCGTTGGTCGGTGACCACCGCTCCCGATCTGTCCCCGCGCCTGCGGCGGGGCAATCGTATCCGCACCATCCATGCCTCGCTGGCCATCGAGAACAACACGCTGAGCCTGGAGCAGGTGACCGCGCTGCTCGAAGGCAAGCGGGTACTGGGCCTGCCGCGCGAGATCCAGGAGGTCCGCAATGCCTTCGCTGCCTACGACCAGTTGCTCGGCTGGGACCCCGAGTCGCTGGACGATCTGCTGGCCGCACACGCCATCCTGATGGGCGGGCTGATGGACGAGGTCGGGCGGTTACGCGGCGGCGGCGTGGGTATCTATCGGGGCGCCGCCCTGATGCACATGGCCCCGCCTGCCAGCCGGCTCGGCACCTTGATGCAGAATCTTCTGGGCTGGCTGGCGCGCGGTGAACTGCATCCATTGGTTGCCAGTTGCGTCTTTCATTACGAGTTCGAGTTCATTCACCCCTTCGCGGATGGTAACGGCCGTCTGGGTCGGCTCTGGCAGACCCTGATCCTGAGCCGCTGGCGACCGATCCTGGCCTACCTACCGGTGGAGACCGTCGTGCGCGACCGGCAGGACGCCTACTATCAGTCCTTGGCCGCGTCCGACCAGGCCGCCGAGTCCGCGCCCTTCGTGGCCTTCATGCTCCAGGCGCTGCTCAGGGCCATGGAGGAAGTTGAGGCGGGATGAAAAGGTGTTTCACGCCAAGGCGCCAAGCGCGCCAAGGGAGGAAAATGGGAGCGGCGGGATAGGGTGGTGCCCAGCCCCGGTGCGCCCAGACTTGACGCGGCGGGCGTCGAGAACATAACGATGGGTTTCGCTGCGCTCTACCCATCCTACAGCCGAACGGCCCGGATCATTGATCCGGCCACGTCGAGCCTCGTAGGGTGGACAAGCGCAGCGCAGTCCACCGGCCGGAGTTATGGTCAAGGCGGTCAAACGGCCTGACGCGCCATGCGCTACGCTGTCGGGCTGCTGGCAAGCCTGCCGCGACATGCTCAAGAACAGGAAGATAGCTGAGTTGAACGCCGAATACCTGCTGAAACACTTCGACCGTATCGCCGAGGCGCCCGACGCGGTGCCGCGGCTGCGGCGGTTCATTCTCGATCTGGCGGTGCGGGGGAAGCTGGTAGAGCAGGACCCCGGCGATGAACCGGCGGCAGAACTTCTCAAGCGGATTCAGGCTGAGAAGGTGAAGCTGGTACAAGACGGCAAGATAAAGGAACAGAAAAAGACGGGACCAGTATCGGCTGACGAAGTACCGTTCGCACTTCCGCGACGCTGGTCCAACACAAGGCTCGCAGCGATCTCCGTTTGCTTGGATTACATGAGAGAGCCCGTCAATGGCAACGAACGCGACAAGCGCATTGAGGGAAAAGCTGTTTTCGAGTTGATTCCTTATTTCGGTGCAACTCAACAACAAGGATGGATTGACGACTATATTTTCGATGAGGAGCTTGTCTTGCTCGGTGAAGATGGCGTGCCATTCTTCGATATCTTGAGACCGAAAGCTTACGTGATCTCTGGTAAGTCATGGGTGAATAATCACGCCCATGTATTCCGCGGGACTCTGGTTTCCAATCAGTTTCTGGCTCATTGGCTAAACACGTTTGACTATGCGGGCCGGGTTGTCGGTGCCACCCGCTCAAAGCTCAATCAAGCGAGGGCGCTTGACATTCCAATTTCGTTGCCCCCATTAGCCGAACAACGCCGCATCGTCGCCAAGGTCGACGAGCTGATGGTGCTGTGTGATCGGCTGGCGGCGGCGCAGAACAAGCGCGAGCAGCGGCGCGACCGGCTGGTGAGCGCGAGCTTACATCAACTGCAGAATGAAGAAGGTCTCACGCCAAGACGCCAAGACGCCAAGGAAGAAAAAGAAGTTGATGAAAAGACCCTTGGCGTCTTGGCGTCTTGGCGTGAGCCTGTGTTTCTTCAAGATATGCCGCGCCTCACCACCCGGCCTGAGCACATCATGGCCCTGCGCCGGACCATCCTCAACCTTGCCGTCCGGGGTCGCCTTGTCCAGCAGGATTCGAATGATGAGCCAGCCCGAAGATTCTTGGCCGACTTACGGGCTGACCGAGCGCAGATCGGTGAGCGGCTCGGACTGCGCATTCAATCGACGCTCGCCGAGAGCGATTTGACCGTTTGCCTGTTCGCTATACCGGTCTCATGGCGGTGGACTTGCCTCGATGAGTGCTTTCTTGTAACAGGTGGTATACAAAAGACACCAAAGCGGATTCCGCGTACTAACGCATTTAGCTATGTGGGGGTCGCGAACGTTTATCGTGGTCGATTGGATCTGTCCCAACTCAAGCAGTTTGAGCTACTCGATGGTGAACTCGAGCGTTTACGCCTGGAGGTGGACGACATATTAGTAGTGGAAGGAAACGGGACTGCTTCGGAGATTGGCCGCTGTGCACGTTGGAACGGCGAGATTATAGACTGCATTCACCAGAATCACATCATCCGATGCCGGCCGGCAAATCCAGCTATCTCACGGTTTACTGAGCTATACCTAAACTCGGAAATCGGTGTTGAGGTAATGAAGCAGTTGGCGGTCACTTCGGCTGGCCTGTACAACCTTAGCGTGGGTAAAATTCGCCGAATACGGTTGCCCCTTCCGCCCCTCGCCGAACAACACCGCATCGTCGCCAAGGTCGACGAGCTGATGGCCGTCTGCGACCAACTGGAAGCCAACCTCACCACCACCCAAACCGACAGCCGCCGCCTGCTCGAGGCCGTGCTGCGCGATGCGCTGGCCCCGGCGCTGGAGGCGGCCGCTTGCCGCATTCAGTAAACCCATATCGGCCCGGTGATTCGAGAACTCCATGCAAATATTCACATCAGTAAAGGCCGAGAACTTTGTCGCCTTTCAGCAGCAACTGGACTGGCAAGACCATGGCTCGCTGAACGTCATCATTGGCGAAAACGACACCGGCAAGACGCACCTGCTGAAGTTGCTCTATGCCATGGCACGGGCGATGGAGGACTACGCGAAGAAGCGTGCCGGCCCCGAACCAAAAGA
>NZ_CAIKKU010000031.1 GCF_903828115.1 uncultured Thiodictyon sp.
CCTGCTCCTTGGCGACGCGGGCGATCAGGCGGTAGAAGAAGTCCAGGTCCTGCACGGCCAGGGTCTCGCGCAGTTGGGTGGTGAAGCGGTCGATGCGCGAGGCGCTGAGCTGCTCGGCGGAGGGCGCCGGCATCTCCGGGATCGGGCGGCGGATGGTGCGCTCGATGGAGCGCAGGAGGCCCCGCTCGCGCGGCTCCACCAGCAGGATCGCCTTACCCGCGCGCCCGGCGCGCCCGGTGCGCCCGATACGGTGTACATAGGCCGAGGGGTCGGTCGGGATGTCGAAGTTGACCACATGACTGATCCGCTCCACGTCCAACCCGCGGGCGGCCACATCGGTCGCCACCAGGATGTCGAGCTGGCCGCCCTTGAGCCGCTCCACCGTGCGCTCGCGCATCTCCTGATTCATGTCGCCGTTCAGGGCCTCGGCCGCGAAGCCCTGGGAGCGCAGCTTGTCGACCAGCTCCGTGGTGCCGCCCTTGGTGCGCACGAAGATCAACATGCCGTCGAAGGTTTCAAGCTCCAGGATGCGGGTCAGGACGTCCGCCTTGTGGAAGCGGGTGACCACGACGTGCTGCTGCTCGATGGTGTCGACCGTCGCGGTGGCCGTCTCGATGCGGATCTCGACCGGGTCATTCAGGTGCTCGCGGGCGACCTTCATGATGCCCGGGGGCATGGTGGCGGAGAACAGGGCCACCTGACGCTCGGGCGGGGTCTGCTCGAAGATCCAGTCGATGTCCTCGGCGAAGCCCATGTTGAGCATCTCGTCGGCCTCGTCCAGGACCAGGGCCTTGAGCGCGACCAGCGACAGGGTGCCGCGACGCAGGTGGTCCATGACCCGCCCCGGGGTCCCGACGATCACCTCCGGCGCACGCTGGAGCTGGCGGACCTGGAGCCCGTAGCTCTGCCCCCCATAGATGGGTGCGACATGGAAGCCCGGGATGTGGTGGGCATAGCGCTGGAAGGCCTCGGCGACCTGCAGGGCCAGTTCCCGGGTCGGCGTCAGCACCAGCACCTGCGGGGGCGCGGCGTTAGGGTCGAGGCGCGAGAGCAGCGGCAGGGCGAAGGCGGCCGTCTTACCGGTACCGGTCTGGGCCTGGCCCATGACATCGCGGCCCGCCAGCAGCGGGGGGATACAGCGCAACTGCACCGCGGTGGCGGTCTCGTAGCCCAGTTCTGCCACGGCGCGCAGGACATCGGGGGAGAGACCGAGCGTCGCGAAGCCGTCGTCGGGGGTTTCCTCGACGGGCGCAGCCGGCACGGGGGCGGCGGCGATCGGGGCCGACGCGGCGGCGGGCGGCTCGGTCACGGGGGCGACGGGGGGCGGGGCGTCGACCGGTTCGGTGACCGGCTCATTGACCGGCTCGTCGTCCGGCTCGCTGACCGGTTCGGTCGCGGCCGCGGCGGCCAGATCAGCATCGCCCTCGGCAATCAGCTCGGCGATCACGGCGATCGGATCGGCGGTCGTATCGGCGGCGGGTGCCGCGGTCGACTCGGTGCTCAGTTCGGGATCGACGCTTTGCGCCTCGTTGCCGGCTGCCGCGGCGGTGTTGGGGGTATCCATAGGGGGCGGGCCTCGCAGAGTGAATGGTGCCTGGCATACGTCCAGGGAGTGCAGCATCCGGAGGAGTGCGTCCGAGGAGGGGGGTCGGCAGGGGGATATCGCGGGAAACCGGGCATTATGGTCTGACGGGAGGTCGGATGCAACACCCAAAAAGGGGCAAGGGGCAAGGGGCAAGGGGCAAGG
>NZ_CAIKKU010000032.1 GCF_903828115.1 uncultured Thiodictyon sp.
GGGCGCCGACACCCGCCGGTGGACGCACGCCAGGACCGGTGCCCGCGCTGCCGCCCGCGGAGTTGCCGCGCGTCGCCGCCGGCTTCAGCGCCGCCAAGCGGCTGCTCTACGACCAGGTCTATGCCGACCACCGCGTAAGCTTCTACTGCGGCTGCGCCTTCGACGCGCAGCACCGCACGGATCTGAGCGGGTGCGGGCTCGCGGCCCTGGCCGGGGAGAAACGGGCGCAGCGCGTCGAGGCCGACCACGTCTTCCCCGCCGCCCAGTTCGGCCAGGCGCGCCCCTGCTGGCGCGACCCCGCGGCCTTCCCGGCCTGCGCCCAAAGCGGCGCCCGCCCGCCGACCCGGCGCCAATGCTGTGAAAAGGTCGACCCACTCTTCGCCGCCGCCCACAACGACCTGCAGAACCTGGTCCCCGCGGTCGGCACCATCAACGGCCAGCGCTCCGACTACAACTGGGGCCTGGTCAGCGGCGGCGACCAATACGGCACCTGCGCCATCCGCATCGACGCCGGCACCCGCCGTGTCCAACCCCCGCCCGCGGTGCGCGGCGACATCGCCCGCATCATGCTCTACATGCGCGACACCTACAGCTTCAACCTCAGCCGCCAGGACACGCAACTCTACGCCGCCTGGAACAACGCCGACCCGCCCGACGCCTGGGAACTGGAACGCGACCGGCGCATCGGCCGCCTCCAGGGGCGCGGCAACCGCTATGTCGAGGACTACCAACGGCAGTGACGACTATACCGGCACGCGCTCGTACATATCGCGCAGCAGCAACCGACAACCCACCGCGGCCAAGTCGATCGTGTCGTCACGACCCCCATATTCGGTCAGCAGCCAGCCGCCGGCGGCCGCGCGGACGTAATGCTCCACCCGGCATTCCGTTTGCGCAACCAGCAGATAGTCCTGCAAGGACGGCAGGGTGCGGTAATGCCGGAACTTGGCACCGCGATCGTACTGTTCGGTGGAGTCGGACAGCACCTCGATGATCAACACCGGATTGAGCAGGGTGTCGACTTCGACGTCCTCGAATTGCGGCTCCGCGCACGCGGCTACGATATCCGGATAGGTGTACATGCCGGTCGCGCTGACCTTGACGCGCATGTCGTTGTTATAAACCTCACAGGGTTTCCCGCGCAGTTGTGCATGGAGTGCCGAAAAGGTATTACCGCACACCAGGTTATGTTCCCGGCTCGCCCCGGTCATGGCGAAAATCTCGCCGTCGTAGTATTCGTGGCGCGTTTCCTGTTGGCGTTCCCAGGTCAGATAGTCCTGCTGCGTGAGGCGTCGTTGCGGCTGTGTGCTCATGGATAACCTCCGGAAAGGAATGATAGGAGCCTGTCGCGGCGAGCGACAGATTGCAGCGGCTCCGCCGCAACAATCGCGCAGCGACACTGTGCGAGCGGCTTCAGCCGCGACGGCCTCGCAAGAACGCCCCAGCCTTGCCAGGTAACCGCATCGTCCCATCGCGGCTCCAAGCCGCTCCCACGGGACCTTTCTTGGTCAGCCCACGCCGCTGCTGGCGGACTGCGCTGGTGGCCTTGATCATAATTGTGCGACACGAAGTCGCGTAAGTAATTGTTCTACTGGAAGTCTCTATATGGCGACCTGATGGAACCGACGGTTTCTCCCGTCGTAGCCTAGGAGCACATGCGAGACTGGTAACGGTCCGGTGTGA
>NZ_CAIKKU010000033.1 GCF_903828115.1 uncultured Thiodictyon sp.
CGGGCACTCACGGACAAGGAGCACGAGGCGGTCGCCAACCCGGCCAAGTTCCGCGGTCAGAAGGCCCCCAAGGAGCTGGCCAACCAGGACTACCGGGAGCGCATGGCCGCTATTTTCGCCGAGTGTCGGCGGGTGCTGAAGCCGGACGGGATCATGACCCTGATGTTCACCCACAAGGCCACCGGGGCCTGGGATGCGCTCACCAAGGGCCTGATGGAGGCCGGCTTCGTTATCACCGCGTCCTGGCCGGTGAACACCGAGGCCGAGGGCTCTCTGCACATCAAGGACAAGTCCGCCGCCAACAGCACCATCTTCCTGATCTGCCGCCCCCGTGCCGAGCGCGGTCAGACTGCGGAGTCACTCTACTGGGAGGACCTGGAGCCCCGGGTCCGCGCGGCGGTGCGCAACCGCATCAAGGCCTTTCAGGACGCCGGCATCCGCGGTGTCGATCTGTATCTCTCCTGCTTCGGACCGGCGCTGGAGGAGTTCTCCCGTCACTGGCCCGTGCGGCGCGGCACCCCCCGCCCGGAGCCCGAGGTCAAGCGCCGGCAACGCCAGGCGGACCTGTTCGAGGAGGCCTGGGACCCCTATCTCGCGACCCCCGAGGACGCCCTGGACGCGGCGCGCCGTGAGGTGAAACGCTGGCGCATGGAGAGCCTCACCCACATGCAGCGCCAGGCCGAACTGGACCCGCTCACCGAGTGGTTCGTACTCGGACGCCTTTCAGGCCCCCCAGTTCCCCTATGACGAAGGGCTGCGCCTGGCCCGCGTGGTGGGACTGGACATGGACCGCGAGGTGATCGGACGGGTGGCCGAGAAGAAGGCCAGCAACGTCATCCTCTGGGACAGCGCCATGCGCGCCGCCAAGGGTGCCCTGGGACCGGCCGACGGTTCCCGCGGCTGGATAGACGCCATCCACCACGCCGCCCATCTCGCCCGCACCCGCAGCCTTCAGGCCGCCCAGGACCTGCTGGAGCGCGCCAAAGTGACCCAGGAGCCGCTCTTTCTGTCCGCCCTGGAGGCGGTGCTGGAGGTACTGCCGCCGTCGCGCGCCTTCACCGGCTTCGACCCGGCAGAGGCCGTGCTCCCCTCCGCCAGCGACTTCGAGGTCCTGGAGAACCTGCGCCGGCTGGCCTATGCGGACCGGGTGGACAGGCCGACCCAACTCTCGTTATGGCAGACAGAGATGATGTGACAAGGACATTAGCGGAGATAGCAAAGTGACCTACCGATTCATAGCGCAGTTCCCTGAAGACGCCGCGGCATACGGTTCGGCGGAGCTGCAAGCCCTTGGCAGGGTCTGGCTGGAGCGGCGCGTCGCGTTGAAAGAGAGCGACGCATTCCGTGATTTTCTGAAGAAGTTGCAGCGCGAGTGGGCAATCGAGACCGGCATCATCGTCGAGAAAGGGAAGTACAAGACATTGCCGAACAACCCGCGACGCCGGGATGGAACAATGCACACCTATTGTCCGCCCGAGCTGACGCAAGACGAGATGCAGCGGCTGATCGACTGGTACCGGGACCACGACGCCGGCCTGCCTCCCGAGGTCAAGGCCGCTTGGCTCCACCACCGGTTCACCCAGATCCACCCGTTTCAGGATGGCAACGGCAGGGTTGCGCGGGCGCTGGCATCGCTGGTGTTTCTCAAGGAGGGCTTCTTTCCGCTGGTGATCCGCGATGCCGACCGGCAGGAGTACATCCCCGCGCTGGAGGCCGCCGACGCTGGTGACTTGAGGCCTCTGGTCGGCTTGTTCGCACGCCGGCAAAAGGAAGCGATCCTGCACGCACTGGGCTTGGAGCAGCAGGTCCAGCAAAGCCGGCAGGCCGAAGCCATTATCGCGTCGGCACTGCATGTTCTCAAAGGCAAGTATGACGCGGCCCAGCGGCAGGTCGGTCTTGTTTACGATTGCGCGGATGCGCTGTTCGCAATTGACGAATCGCGGATGCAGGAGATTGCGGGCGACCTCGATCGCCAACTCGCGGCCTTGACACCGCCCCAGCAGTCGCCCTATCGGGCACAATTGCACTCAGCCGGTAAGGAGGGGGGCAACCGGCACTATTTTTACAAGCAAATCGTTGACATAGCGCACCTTCATCATTATTTCGCCAATCTCGACCGGTACCGCGCCTGGGTCCGAATCTGCATTGCGACAGATGACCGTTTCGAGATCGTTGTCAGTCTTCATGGCTACGGGCATGGCGATACCGGCGTGATGGCCGCATCCGCCTTTACGAACCGTCGCGTCGAGCGGGAGGACGGGGGCAACGAGTATGTCGACCTGCGCCCGGCTGGCGTCGACCTTTTTCAATTCAATTATGCCGAACCGCGGGAGAGCACGGTCGAACGGTTCAAGGACTGGCTGGAAGGCTCACTTGCGATTGCGCTGGCCGAATGGCAACGGCTGATTGCGGCATGATGATCAAACTATTCACGGCTCGGGAGTGGCTGACCAAGTACACCCCCGAACAGGGCGACATGGTTACCGGGTTCTATATCCCGGCCCTGGAATGCGCGGTGCGCTATGACCGCTCCACCGGCTACTTCTCCGCCTATGCCCTGGCGCTCGCCGCCCGCGGCATCGAGGGCCTGGTCCGCAACGGCGGCCGTATGCGCCTGGTGGTGGGCTGCACCCTGAAGCCCCAGGACCTGGCGGCCATCCAGCAGGGCGCGGACCTGCGCGATACCGTGGAGGCGGCCCTCCTGACCGAGCCCCTGGGGGCCGCAGACCCGGCGGCGATCGATGCCCTGGCCCTGCTGGCCTGGATGGTCGCCAAGGGCCACCTGGACGTGAAGGTCGCCGTGCCCTGCGATGAGGGGCGCAAGCCCATCGCCGGTCTTGGGCTCTTCCACGAGAAGGCCGGTATCCTGGAAGACGGTGCGGGCAACCGGCTCGCCTTCTGCGGTAGCATCAACGAGACCGAATTCGGTTGGAAGCACAACTGGGAGAGCTTCCACTGCTATACCACCTGGACCGGTGGGGCGGCGCACGTGCAGGCCGAAGAGGAGAGCTTTGCGCGGCTCTGGGCGGACCGGGCCACCTGTGCCATCGTCATGGACGTGCCGGCGGCGGTGCGCCTGGAACTGCTCACGTTTCTGCCGAAGGACGACTTGCCTGGTCGGCTCAAGACGCCCCATGCTGAGGTCGAGTCGCCCACCGAGCCGGCCCCCATCACTGCCGGGCCGCCCGCACCTCACCTGGACCCGCGGCGTCTGATTTGGGGCTACATCCGCCACGCGCCGGCCTTACCCAAGGGTGGCGAGCGGGTCGGGGAGGCCACCAGTGCGGTGACGCCCTGGCCCCATCAGGTGCGCGCCTTCCAGCGTCTCTACGCCCACTGGCCACCGCACCTGTTGATTGCCGACGAGGTGGGACTGGGCAAGACCATCCAGGCCGGGCTGCTGTTGCGTCAGGCGTGGCTCGCCGGCCGGGCGAGGCGCATGCTGGTGCTCGCACCCAAGGCGGTGTTGCGCCAATGGCAGATCGAGCTGCGCGAGAAGTTCAACCTGAACTGGCCGATCTATGACGGCCAGCGTCTGTGCTGGTTGCAGTCCCCGGGGTTCCAGGGGGAGGCGCAACGACTGGTCGGTCCCAAGGAGTGGCACCGCGAGCCCTATGTGCTCGCCTCCAGCCACTTGATGCGCCGTCGCGACCGCGCGGCGGAACTGCTGGCGGGCGCCCAGCCTTGGGATTTGGTGGTGTTGGACGAGGCCCACCACGCACGCCGTGCGGGCGGCGGTCTGGGTGTGGATCAGCGCCCCAACCAACTCCTGCGGCTGATGCAGGCCCTGCGGGACCGAACCGCGGGGCTGGTCCTGCTCACGGCCACACCGATGCAGGTGAGTCCGATCGAGGTCTGGGACCTGCTCGCCTTGCTGGGCATGCCGACCGAGTGGCACCCCCAGGCGTTCCTCGACTTCTTCGACTACGCCGCCCGCCCCAATCCCTCCCACGATCAACTGCGGCAGATGGCGAGCCTCTTTCGGGCGGCGGAGCGGGATTACGGCGCGCTGGCCGAGGACACGGCCCTGCGCCGCTTGCCGGGTTTGAGCAAACTCAAGGTCCGCAAGGTTCTGAAGGCATTGCGTGACACCGCATCCATCCCCTTGAAGCAACTCGAAACCGCCGAGCGCGAGGCGGCGGTGCGGCTGATGAAACTCAACACGCCCCTGCGCGCCCTGGTCTCGCGCCACACCCGGGAGCTGCTGCGCCGTTATCACGCGGCCGGCAAGCTCAAGACGCCGATCGCCACACGCCAGGTGGAGGATCGCTTCGTCGCGATGACCGCAGCGGAACGTCACGTCTACGAGCAGGTGGAAGATTACATCGGGAGCACCTACACTCGACTTTGGCCATTTTAGGCGGTCCCGCTCATCGTGCCAGCCGCGACCGGCAATCGCGGGGCGAGGGTCCGCACGGCGGACCCTGGAGACCACGGAGGCAACCCGTCAGGTTTGCTGGCGGCCCCGGCGCGCCGGCC
>NZ_CAIKKU010000034.1 GCF_903828115.1 uncultured Thiodictyon sp.
CCGGTCTGCCCGCGAGCGAGGCGGCCATCGTGGTCGACATCGTGCGCGAACTGCGCGGCCAGAGCGTCAACCACCATCGCCCGACCCTGCGCGCCTGCATCGCCATCGCGCGCGTGATGGCCAGCCGCAAACTCAGCGCCCGGGCCGACAACACCTTCTTCCGCGACATCTGCCGCGACATCCTAGACATGGACTCCGCCAAGGTCCGGCGCGACGGCAACAGTCTGACCGAATCACCGGCGGACGAGGTGATCGCGCGCATCAGTGGCCGCTCACGCCGACCCCAGGCCGTCGAGAAGGGGGTTTGACATGGCAAAATCCAGTCAGCCGGCACGTACCGTCCGCGACATCAAGACCCACGCCGGCCGGGCCGATGACCTGCACACCCCGCACAAGATGTACATGCGGCTCTTCGCCCTGGAGACGGAGCGCCATCGGCGCCAGCAGGAGCGCGTGAGTGCCATGCAGCGGGTCACCAACATCGACGCGCGTTGTGTGGAGATCGACCGGGAAAAGGACCAACTGCTGAACCTCCTGGGGGTCGAATCCATCGACTCGCTGGCGGACGGCGCGCCGACTGCCGCCCCCCGTGGGTTGCGCGCGGTGCCGCGTCCCGACCCCCGGCACGCCCGGGCCCGCGGTGAGGTGTCGGTGCAGCAGACCGAGACCCCCTACTACGAACCGGTGAAGATCCGCTACTGAGCCGCGGGCGACGGGGGGCCAGACTGATGAGCCTGCGCTGTTTCTACTGTGGTCATTGCCTCCCGCTCGACCAGGGCGGTGACACCTTTCATGGCCCGCTGCGCTGCCGGGTGTGCAAGAATGTGATGATGGTCCGCGTCGAGCGCGGACTGCTGCGCGTCATGGCGCCGTGCCCCCAGGCCGCCCCGAACCCGGACCCGGCCCCGTTGGGTGCGGGGCCGGCGGCCTTAGTCCCATCCCCAGGCGGGCCGCGGTAGACCCCAAGTCGCGGTCGCCGGCCCCCAGTGAGAGATTCACCCATGCCAGAGGCAACCAAGCAGGCCACCGCGGCCGGACGCTATATCTACGCGATCATCCCCGATCAGGGTCCCCTGACCCTGGGGCCGATCGGGCTGGAGGAGGCGGATGCCTACGGCATCGGGGACGGGCAGGTCGCCGCGGTGGTCAGCGCCGTGAAGGCCGCGCGTATCCGCCCGCAGCGCCGCAACATGGCGGCGCACCAGGAGGTGCTGAAGCAACTGCTGCAACAGGTGACCCCGCTGCCCGCCGCCTTCGGGCTGGTGGCGGACGACGACGCGGCGATCGCGCGTATCCTGAAGGACAACAGCAAGGTCTTCCTGGAGCAGTTGAAACGGGTCGAGGGCAGTGTCGAGATGGGTCTGCGCATGACCTGGGATGTGCCCAACATCTTTGAGTTCTTTGTCGGTACCCACGCGGAGCTGCGGGAACTGCGCGACAATTTCTTCCGCGACGGCGGCAAGCTGACCCAGGATGAGATGATCACCCTGGGCAGCCGCTTCGAGCGCCTGCTCGACGAGGACCGGGAGAACTACACCGAGCAGGTCGAGACGGTGCTGCGTACCTGTTGCCGTGAGATCAAGCGCAACAAGTGCCGCGTCGAAACCGAGATCATGAACCTGGCCTGCCTGGTGCCGCGGGCGGACCTTGAGCGTTTCGAGCAGGCGGTGCAGCAGGCGGCGCACCCCTTCGACGACAACTACGCCTTCGACTTCAACGGCCCCTGGGCACCCCACAACTTCGTGGAGATGGATATCCGGCTCTAAATAACGAGTCAAGAAGTTAAACGCAAACACCATCGTTGTCGTTGTCGTTGTCGTTGTCGTAATCGTTGTCGTAATCGTAATCGAGGTTATCGTAGCGCCCCGGATTCTTGCGCACTCCAAAGTGCATCGTTTCTCCGATTACGACAACGACAACGACAACGACAACGAGCCTGCCCGATCGCCCGACTGGTATCCCGAATTCCGCTTCGCGCTACGAGGACGGTCAAGGCAATCCGACGCCCGTTTGGCGTAGCGGTGGCGCCGTTCGCCAATCAGGAAACCGGCCGCGACTGAGCGGCAAAGAAGCGCATCATTTCCCGTGAGGCGTCGGGTCCCTGCTCATCGGTGAAGCTGCCGCGGCGGCTGCCGCCCGACCAGGCGTGACCGGCGCCGTGTACCAGCCACTGTTCGGCCACTACCTTGCCGTCGGGTTCCTCGTGTACGCTGTGCGTGTAGTTGTGACCGGTCCCGGCGCGACCCTGCGTGATCCGGGCCGCCGCGGGTTGCTCGATCGACTGGGCGACGATGTGATCGCTGTTGCGCGGATGCACCGTCTCGTCACGCTCGCCGTGGAACACGATGATCGGGACCCCCTTCAGGCACGCGTCGGCCGCCGGTGCGGCGGCACCGTTCATTGCGGCGAAGGCCGACGCAAAATCACTTGCCGCCGCATAGGGCATTCCTGAATGGGCGCCGACCGCGGCATAGATTTCGGGATAGGTGGCGCCCATGATCACGGCCATGGCCCCGCCCGCCGACAGGCCGGCGCAGTAGACCCTGGCCGGATCGACGTGATACTGCTCGATGACCGCCCCGGTCATCCCCGCGATGAGCGAGGGTTCGCCCTGATCGCGCTGCTGATCGGGGGCCTTGAACCAGTTCCAGCACCGCGTCGCGTTCGCCGCCGCCGATTGGGTCGGATACAGCACCAGACAGGGCTGGGCCTCGGCGATCTCATTGAAGCGGGTGCCGGCGGCGAAGTCATCCGCGCTCTGGCCGCCGCCGTGCAGCATGACCACCAAGGGCAGCGGCTGGCCATGGTAGGCGGTGGGGACATAGAGTTTGTAGGCCCGGGTGCCGGCCTGATTGGTGAATGAGCCGGTCAGGAACCTGCCCGGGGCCTGGGTGCTGTCGGGCTCCTGCCGGTCGGTCCGCGGCGCGGTCGGCAGTTCAAAGCGCGTCCCGATCCCCGGTGCCTCAGTGCGCAACCTGGCCAGCAAGTCCGGCAGGAACCCCACGGGTTCGCGCACCGGCAGCAGCTTCGCGGGGCGCGCCGCGGCGCCGTCGCCGCGCCAGGCCGTTTGGCCCCCTGGGGTACCGGCCGGCATCAGGCGCAGCAGTGTTTGTTGGATCTTGTCGGTCGCGGCGACGGGGCCGTCGCGTTGCAGCAGCGACATCGCCTCGCGCATTCCAGCCAGCATTTGTTCGTTCATCGTCGTTCAGCCTTGCGTGTTTGGTGGCTAGCGGATGCGCCCGGCCAGCGCGCCCTTGACGGCGGGGCTGGCGTGCAGGGCGCCCAGCACCACCACCGATTCGATGGTGGCGAGCGCCAGTTCCGGTGAGACATCGGTGCCGATGCTGGCCAGACCCAGGACCTGGATCTGGAGTCGCTCTCCGGCCCGCTGCACCGCCTCCAGATCGGCGCGCGAGTAGTGTTGCAGTCCGAGCACCAGGCTCTTGCGGGCGATCGTCTGGCGCACCACCTCGGCGTGGGTGCTCAGTTGGTTGCGGATCGCGGTGCGAATCAGGTCGGTGCGATTGGAGTAAAAACCCTCCTGCACCAGCAGGTCGATCTGACCAAGGTCGACGAGCCCCAGATTGATCGTGATCTTCTCGGTCTCGCTGACTTTCTGACGAATAGCGTGTACGCTCATGGGGCGATTGACCATCCATATATCATCCAGGTGGATGATATTCTAGGCGCTGCACGTCGCTTGTCAATCGGAATATTCCTACCCCGGGTCGCGCAGATCCGGTGCAGACGATGCCGGTCCGCGGGGCTAGTCTTGTCAGCGAGGGTACCGGTGATCGCAGTCACCGCATCCATGGACCAGGCATCGCGGGATGCTTGGCCCCATGGCGACTGGGCCCGGGAGGACAAAACGGAGGGCGGGATCATGATCAGACAGGTAGGGGTGGCCGTTATCGGCGCGGGTCTGGCGGGCCTGGCGGCGGTCGCGGAGATCCGCAGGGCCAAGCGGGACTTCGTTCTCATCGACGATGGTGGACTGGGCAGCACCTGCGCCCGGAGCGGTTGCGGGCCGTCCAGGCTGACGGCTCACCTGACTGAGTTGCCGGCGCAGCGCCGCTCCTGGCACGGTTGCGGCACCATCGGGGCCGGGCCCTGGATGGATCAGGTGCGGTGCCCGGCGCTGCCGTGGGAAGCGCGCGAGGTCGCCGCGGACCCCCGGTCGCCGGACGACTCCGAGGTTGCGTCCGACGCGCTGATCCTGGGGGAGGCCCGCTTCATCGGCCCCACGACGCTGCGGGCCGGCGGTGCCTGGCCGGCGTTGGACCAGTCGCACCTGCTGACCGGGCAGACGGCCTTCGGTCCCGCGGACCCGGGCCTCGCCGGGTCAGGGCCGGGGCCTGTTGCGGGTCTATGTGGACCGCCGGGACGGCCGGGTCCTGGGTGGTGCCATGATCGGCCCCGGCTGCGAACACCTGGCGCAGGCGCTCGCCTGGGGTGTGGAGCGACGACTGACCGTGCGGCAGATGGTGCAAATGCCCTTCGATCACCCCGGGGTCGGCGCGGCCCTGCAGGAGACCCTCAGTGAGTTGGTCCTGCGGCTTGGCCCCACCCCGCTGAACCCCCCAGCGCTGCGTCGCTCGATCAACTGGCCGGGCCGGTCGGCGCGGGCGCCGGCCCGGGGTGGCAAGCCGATTAGCCTAGAAAGAGCAGTTCTCTCACAGAGACACAAAGATCACAAAGAGTGAGAGCAATTGCCGGATTCAGGATTAGCAGCCCGTTACCCCAAATCCGGCGATTAGTCACGCCAAGCCGCCAAGACGCCAAGAAATTCCAAAGGATGTGCGCAACATGCTGACCACCCGATGAGCCTTGTAGGGTGGATAAGGCGCGCGCGATGAACTTGCAGACCGGACGCAGCGCTTGATCGCGCCGCATCCACCAGGCGTCTGCCGACCGCTCGTTGGCTGAGTTTCGACGCTAATCACCTTAGGCGATTAGTGCCATTACCTCAGCTCGCCTCAAGCTGCGACTCGCGCCGAGCCGAGCCAGCGTTCCGGGTAGGGCTGTGGGGGTAGGTTTGCAGCGGGCGTGGGGCGAGCGAGGCCGAGTCGGCCGGCCGCGGCTGAACTACGATGCCAATCGCCCGTGCGGTTGCTAAATGATACCGCAAAACCTGCGAATTCGTATCCGGCGCAGTCCCATAAGTACCAGCAACGGACCCAGCATGACCAACGTCGCGGGTTCGGGAATGGATGTGATTTCGATTCGCGCAGTTGCGATGGTTCTCCCGAACTCCATAACGTCTTTCGAGTTCTTCCCGACAAGAAAGTCAATGGTGTCGCCAGGAGAAACTGCGAACGAGCCGTTGTAACCCACCGAACCGTGACTGTAAATATCACCCTCGTACAATAGAGCAGTGTTGAAGAGAACGTATCCGCCGGCGCTGGTGTATAAGCCCTCCACCCCCCCCCAGTAGCCCTGGAAAGTGGAGGATAGGGAGGCCCAACCGCTAACGCTGCTGGTCCAGCGCACACCCGCTAAGTCGGCGACCGATGATGGGTCAAATTCAAGTCCCGACGGGCTACGGTTGACCTCAGGATAAGTGGACCCGGTGTTCCATCCGTAATATCCCTTGTCATAGCATTCCCAGCATGAGTTTGAAAAGACGTTGAATCCCCCTGTCGGAGTAGCTTTCCAGCCGTAACTCCAGCCCGAAGAAGTGGGGTTCGAGCTAGCGTCGAACTGATCCGTGGCATTGTACACGATGCCTGCAACGGCCAGTGTCGTGGACCCTGCCAAGAGTAAAATAACGAGCGGGATAATTCTCTTTGCGCACGAATTGACCATAGATATTCCTGTAATATGCCGGTCACAGATGATTGCACCGGCCAAAAGATAGTGCTGTCCGCATTGGCTGTTTATGACCAGCGGCGAGTTTTCAAGCGATTGCTTTGCAAGCTTCCCCCGCGTTGCCGGAACTCAACAGCTAAGCCGGCCATACGCTAAAGGATAGCCGGTCATGTTGGGGACATCCGTGGTCTTGTCGTCATCCCGGCATGTACCCGTGTAGCTCGTCAACATCGTTAGACATCTTAACTTCGCAATGAATGGTAGGATAGTTAATTCTTGTAAATCCGGAAATCACCTTAGGCCCTGCTCCTGCGAGTCACTTGAGGCCGCCTGCACCGCGTCCATGAAGTCGCGGCAGGTCGCCGTCAGGTCCTTTCCCTGCGCATGCAGGTCCCCGCCGATCAGCAAGCAACAGTCGTGCCCATAGAAGCCGATCAACTCCGGGATGCGTTTGAGTCCCATCCCCCCCGCCGGCACCGGGAAGATGGCCCGCCATGCCCCCATGGGTCCGGTGGCCGCGTCCACAATGTCACGGCACTCCCGCGGGGTGAAGGCGAAGCGCCCGCCGTAGCTCGGGAAGATGGTCGCGTCCGCCCCGGCCAGCCGGTTGAGCTGTCCGTAGAGCACCCCGTGGCCCAGGCCGGCGTCCGGGTGCAGGGTGAAACTGCCCTGAAAGGCCGGGTGGCTCAGGATCGGCAGGGCCAGGGTGTCCTCGTCGGCCAGGGCGCGCATGGCGTCGAGTCCAGCCAGCCCCGGGCAGAACAGCAGGCCCCCGGCGCCGCACCGCTGCGCGTGCCGGGCCCGCCGGGCGATCTCCGCCGCCGGGGCCGTGACATTGGGCAGATAGAGCGCGCGCCCGCCGGTCTCGCGATTGGCGCGCATCACCGCCTCGGCACAGCGTGCGACGCGCTCCTCGAAGGGGCAGAAGCACTGATCGGTGAGCCCGTGGTCATCCTTGATCAGGTCGATTCCGCCCCGGGCCAGGCGATAGGCGAGTCGCGCCAACTCACTTGGGTTCAGGCCCATGGGCTTGAGCGCGGTGCACAGCAGCGGCCGGTCCCGGACCCCGAGCAGGTCGCGCAGCCCCGCCTGACCGAAGCGCGGCCCGCGATAGAGTCGTCCCAGCGACTCCCCCAAGTCGAAGCCCATCAGCCGGATGCCGGGTTTGATGCTGATATTGCCGAACAGGCAGTTGACGAGCTGGGTCAACTCCCGGCCGGCGACCTCCACCGGATAGCGGATGACCGCCTCCCAGCGGTCCGCGCCCAGGGGCTCCAGGGCGGCCACCTGACCGACGATCTGCTCGCGGATGGCCGCGCTCGGGATCAGCTCATCGGGGAACTCCACCGTCTGCTCGAGACAGAGGTCACGCGCCCGCTGCCGCGCCTGCGCCGCCGTGGGGGCGCCGGCGAGGTGGTAGATGGCGGTGAAGCGCTCACCGCTCAGGGTCAGTGGGCGGTCTTGGGTGGTCATCGGCTTTTCCTGGAAGGCGCTGTCGGTACTCGCTCGCACGCTGGAGTATGGAAGCTGGAAGCAAGGGCAGATTCGCTAAGCCGGCCTTGAGCATAATCGTGCGACACGAAGTCGCGTAAGTAATTGTTCTACTGGAAGTCTCTATATGGCGACCTGATGGAACCGACGGTTTCTCCCGTCGTAGCCTAGGAGCACATGCGAGACTGGTAACGGTCCGGTGTGAAGCTGCTCTGAC
>NZ_CAIKKU010000035.1 GCF_903828115.1 uncultured Thiodictyon sp.
ACGCCGCGAGTTCCGCGGTGTCTGCCTGTGGAGGGGAGGGCGCTGGCGCGGGCCGCAAGGTCCGCGTGAAACCGGCCCCCGTGAAGCAGGAAGTCAACTTTATTCATGTTTACGCATGAATTTGTAAGTTTGATAGAACGGATGGATACTACCGCTCGGGCAAGGGGTCCGGCGGCTCCGGATCGACCCGCAAGAAACTCGCAAAGCGCGGGATGCCCTCCCGGGTCCGCCCCCGGTACTTGAAGGTCACCAGACTCCCCAGCGGCGGCGGATCGCGTCGCACCGCGTCGGTGAAGCCGGTGCCGATGCGAAAGCGCCGACCCTCCCCGTCCTCCACCTCCAGCGCCCCCAGCATCCCCAGTAACCGGCCCTGGCCCGCGACCTGGCCGACGACGCGCGCCTCGGCGTCCTGGTAAGGCTTGAGCTTGAGCAGGTCCGGCGAGCGCGCCCCGCGGTACAATGAGCCGTCGCGATGGAGCATCAGCCCCTCACCGCCCGCCTGCACCACCCCTTCGAGCATCGCCATCAACGCCCCCTGGTCGGGGAGACGCACCTGCTCCAGCCCTTGGAGCCCCGGGTTGCCCGCCGCGGCGATGAGCCCCCGCAGCCGGGTGAGACGCTCTCCCAGGGGTGCGACCGACCCCGGCAGGTCGAACACCAGATAGCGGACCTCCCGCCAGGCCGCATCCACCGGCACCAGCCGCCGCACCGTCCCGGACAGGGCCTCGAAACGCCCCCGCCCCAGCCACAGCTCGCCGTCCAGGGGCTCGGGCGGAAAGCCCGCCGTAAACCAGGCGGGTGCCCGGATCTCATGGCCGCCGCGGCTGATGAGCCGGGTGCCGTCCCAATAGGCGCGCACCCCGTCGAGCTTCTCGCTGACCCAATAGTCGGACACGGCGATCCCGGGCCGGTAGACCTCGGCCAGCATCAGCGCCGGCGGCGTAACCCCGGCCGCGGCGCTCGCCGTCGGCAGCGGCACCGACGCGACCACACCGGCCCCAGGGTCCGGAGGCGGCGCCGCGCGCGCACCCGCATCGGCCACCGCCAGCGCGGGCTGGACGAGCAGCGCCGCCAACAGCGCCGGAATCGAGCACAAAGAAACGGGTGTCTGCACCGGGCGCATGGCCGCACTCCATCGGACGGTTGAACCTTGTCAAACCCTAGACCATCACCGGCGTCGAGACAAGCCGCCCGGCCACCGCGTCAGCCCAGGGCTTCCCGTGAAAGTCGCGCGGCGACGCTGTGGGAGCGGCTTCAGCCGCGACCAGGCGTCGCAAGCTGCCGCGGCGCAGCAGGTTGCTGCGACCTCTAAGCGCGGCTGCTGGCTGGTGTCCCTGCCATGGCCGCCCTCCTGGCCCCCCGGCCGCGACGGGTTACCGCAAGGGCGCGTGGCCGGAGCTATGATCAAGGCCCGTGAGAACCGCTTTTCTTTGGGCCACAGTTACCGCCAGGCCCGCGTCCGGTTACCATCCACGGCGGCGTGTGTCCGGCCTCCTGCCGGGATGACGCCGCCGCCCGCCGGGGCAACTTCACAGGTTAGGGACATGGCCGACAAATACGATCAGTACACGAAAGACGAACTGCTGCGCCTGCTGCGCGAGCGTGACCGCCGCCCTCGCTTCGGGCTCACCTGGGAACGCGACCTCATCGACCATGACCGCTCGGTCAACGGCGATTTCGTCGCCCTGGACCTGGTGCCCGAACTGTCACAGGGCCTCCCGCCCTTTGGCGATCTCATCATCGAGGGCGACAACTTCGACGCCCTGCGGGCGCTGCGCATGAGCCACGCCGGCCGCGTCAAGTGCATCTATATCGACCCGCCCTATAATACCGGCAACCGCGACTTCATCTACAACGACCGCTTCATCGACCGGGAGGACAGCTACCGGCACAGCAAGTGGCTGGAGTTCATGTATCGGCGGCTGGAGCTGGCGCGCGAGTTGTTGGCGGAGGATGGATTGATCTTCGTGTCGATCGACGACAACGAGGCGTTCCACCTGGGACTGCTGATGGAACAACTGTTCGGCGCCGACAATTTCATCGCCTGCTTCGTGTGGCGCAAGGTCGACAGCCCAAACGACAACAAGGTTCCGATCACGCCCGACCACGAGTTTATCCTGTGCTATGCGAGCAGCAAGAGCGCGGTCAAGCTGGCGCCCATGACGGCACCGGGAATTCTCGACGCCTATCCGCGGGTCGACGAGGGCGAGCGGCGCTATCGGGATCGACTGCTGAAAAAGAACGGCAAGAACAGCCTGCGCCGGGATCGGCCGACGATGTTCTTTCCCATGATGGACCCGGACGGCAACGACGTTTATCCGATTCATGACAATGGTGAAGAGGCGCGCTGGGCGATGGGCAAGGCGGGGGTCGAGAAGCACCGGGCGGCGGGCACCTTGATCTGGAAGCGGCGACCGAAGCATGGCGGCACCGGCTGGGAGCCTTATACGCGGGAATTTGCCCCCGATGAGCCGACACGCCCCTTTCCGACCATCTGGTCGGACCTGGCGACGATGCGCCAAGCCAAAGCGATGCTGCGCGATATCTTCGCTACGTCCGATTTATTCAGTACCCCGAAGCCCGTTGAACTCATTGCGCGTATTCTGGCACTGATCCATGACCCCCACGCCGTGGTCCTCGACTTCTTCGCCGGCTCCGGCACCACCGCCCAGGCCGTGCTCAAATTGAACGCCGAGGACGGCGGGCAGCGCCGGTTCATTCTGGTCTCCAACACCGAGGCGACCGCCGATGAACCGGACAAGAACCTGTGCCGCGACATCTGTGCCGAGCGGGTGCGGCGGGTCATGACCGGCTACGTCAACCGCAAGGGCGAACCGGTCCCCGGCCTGGGCGGCGGCTTCGCCTATCTGCGCACGCGCCGCATCCCGGCGGAGACACTCTTTCGCGCCGTGCAGCACGCCCAGGTATGGACCGCGCTCCAATTGATCCACGGCGACCTGCTGACCCCATTCGATCCGGGTCTGGAGGTCCAGGTACTCGTCAGCGGTGAGGCGAAGGTCATCTACCTGCCCAGGGTCAGCGAGACGGCGGTGGCAGCGGTCCGCAACGCACTGGCCGGTACCGCCCAGGTGGTCGTCTATTCCTGGCAGGCCCCGCTGCTCGCCCAGCGGATCGCCGATGCCCGGGTGAGCTTCGAGCCGATCCCGGAGTCGCTCGTCAGTCGCTTTGGCACGGGGACCGGCCGATGAATCACATTGCCGCCAAGCAGTATCAACGGGAGGCGGTCGAGACCGCACTGACGATCTTCCGTCATGCCGAGTCACAACTCCGGCAGGCCCCGGACGCACGCGAACGGCGCGTCGCGAGCGCCTACAACGGTTGTGTCCTGCTGGAGGCGCCGACCGGCTCGGGCAAGACCCTGATGGCCGGGATGATCGCCGAGGCTTTCAGCCGTGTCGACCAGGAGGGCAATGCCCGTATCCTCTGGTTCTGGTTCACGCCCTTCAAAGGCTTGGTGGATCAGGCGCGCGGCGCGCTGAAGCAGGCCTTTCCCGGGCTGCGGGTCCGCGACCTCCAGACCGACCGCGTCACCCGCAATGCCCGCAGCGGCGACCTCTTCGTGACGACCTGGGCAGCCGTGGCGGCCAACGACAAGGGCAGCCGACGGGCACGCCAGGACGGGGACAGCGCGCTGAGCCTGGATGAATTCATCGCGCAGTTGCGCGAGGACGGGTTCCGTATCGGCGCGGTGGTGGACGAGGCACACCATACCTTCTTCAAGGCGGGCGGCGAGTCCGTGAAGTTCTACCGCGAGGTCCTGCGCCCGGACTACACCCTGATGGTGACCGCCACCCCGAATGACCGGGACGTGGAGCTTTTCAAACGAGAAACCGGGATCGCGGAGATCCATCGCAATACGGTGAGCCGCCGCTCCGCGGTCGAGGCGGGACTGATCAAGGAGGGCGTGACCTCGGTCGCCTTTCTCGCGGGTCCCGACCAAGAGACCCTGGTCGATTTCGCGCAGACCGCACTGGGCGATGCTTGGGCGACGCACCAGCGCATCGGGCGGGACCTGCGGGCGGCGGGCATCGATCTGGTCCCCTTGATGCTGGTGCAGGTGGGCAATGACGACGAGGCCGTCGGCAAGGCCCGAACCCTGCTGACGGGCCTGGGAGTACCAGAGGACGCGATCGCCTCCTATACGGCAAAGGAGCCGAACAACGACCTGCTGGCCGTGGCCCTGGATGAACGCAAGGAGGTGCTGATCTTCAAGGTCGCCGTGGCGCTCGGTTTCGACGCCCCGCGCGCCTTCGTGCTCGCCTCCCTGCGCGGCGCAAAGGACACGGACTTCGGCATCCAGGTGGTGGGGCGCATCCTGCGGGTGCATCGCCTGCTGCAACCCGGCACCCTGGACCGGACCCTGCCGCCGGGCCTGCGCTACGGCTATGTCTTTCT
The DNA here is from genome assembly GCF_903828115.1 of uncultured Thiodictyon sp. Taxonomy (GTDB): domain Bacteria; phylum Pseudomonadota; class Gammaproteobacteria; order Chromatiales; family Chromatiaceae; genus Thiodictyon. Next base: position 4,417 of record NZ_CAIKKU010000035.1, read on the forward strand.
GGCGGACGCGGACAACCAGGGCGGCCTGGTCGGGGCCGGGGAGCGCATCAATGCTATTCGCGATGAGTTGTCGAAGATCTGCCCGGCAACCATCATCGTGCGGGTCGGGGATGGTGCGCCCGAGGTCCAGGTGGCGGAGCACGGCCAAGCGAGCCTGTTCCGGCCCCTGGCCGATTCGACGGATTACGATCCCACCTTGGAATCGCCGGGCACCGGCTCCGCGCGAGCCCCAACCGATTTGCGGGATTCCGGTGAGACGGCCCCCCTTGCCTATCCCCTGCCGCCGATCATCGACCTGTTGGGCGATCCGCTGACCGGGACCCTGTTGCCGGAGCGCTCCGCCAGGGACCTGCCGGTCACGGCGGGACAGCCCATGCCGACGCCAGCAACCCCGCACCATCCATTGCGCGCCGATGCCGAGCGCGTACTCAAGACCGAGCGGCTGCCCATCGCCACCGCCGACCTGCTCCAGTGTCTCGCCGCCCACATCGGCTTCAACGATACGGTGATCAACGCCGGACTGCGGGTCAGCGTCACCCTCACCCGCAAGGCAGTGGGTATCTTCGACGGCGCCGAGGAGACCGGCCAGACGCAGGCCAGACTGGAGGACAAGGCCCTGGCTGACCAGGCACAGGGGCAGCTACTGCACTTCGGCTATCTGCACCCGCAAGACCTGTCCGAGGCCCTGCTCGCCCGGTTGAAGACTGAATTCCGACACCGCGGCTTTCCGGACGACCCGGCGACCCTGGATCGGGCCCTCAATCTGATCATGGCGACCCAACCCGCCTTGTTGCGGCACGCGGAAAAGGCGTGCGCCGGCCGTTTCAAAGAGGTGGTCGATACGGGGCAATGGCCCGCGACCATGGAAGCGCCTGCAGGCGCCGAGCGCTCCCGGCTCAACGTCTACGGCATCATGCCCGATGGTCTCAATACCCTGGAATTGGCCTTAGCCCGGCTGCTCGACGCCGATCCCGCCGCAGTCGTTGAATACTGGTATCGCAACGAACCACGCAAACCCTGGTCGGTCGGTATCGTGCGCCCCACCGGCTATCAGTTCTTTCCCGACTTCATTCTCAAGGTCAAGGGGCGCAGCAAAGGCGGTGGCCTCCTGTTGGTGGAGACCAAGGGCGACCACATCATGAACAGCCTGGAGACCATCGAGAAGATCACCGCGGAACATCAGGTCTACGGCCCTGTATTGATGCTGAAGCAAGACGCCAACGGGCGCTTCATGACGGTGCGCTGGTTCGAGAAGACCGGCCGTTGCGAGGAGGATCAGGTGTTCCGGGTGGAAAATCTGGCGGGGTATTGACGATGATCATGGGCAGCTTGAGCAACGGCCAGGTCTTGCTCCACCGCGTCGGCTTCGATCTGTATCCCAGCCCGCCTCCGAGCGGTGTCACGAGTCCCTACCTCCAAGGCTGAAGGCTTCGACGCCAGTAATGGGGACCTAAGCTACGGCTGACCGCGCCGCCCGACGCGCGGCCAGACGTCGGCCGGCGAGCACCAGGGGCCTGGCGGCGAACAGGCCGCCGGGCTCGGGCGCGGCGCTCAGGCTGTCGAGTTGGTTGCTGCCGAGGGCGCGGTTGCCGACGCAACTGCGGTAGGCCGGAGCGGACTCCGCGCCTGCCCGCTCGCGGCTGAGACCACCTGGGCCGACCACATGAAGTACCGGGGCGTCTCGCGCGACAATTTGTCGCATACCCATTCCACGCCGATTCCCAGACAATCCACCTCGCCTAACTGCCGATCGTCGGCGCCGACACCGGGTCGGCGGTTGGACCGACCAGTCCCCGCCCCCGGCGTGGGTCGGCGAACCTGATCGGTGGCGCCGCCAGGCGCTGCCCGCACCTTGGATCATCCAGGAATCTGACCGTATGCAGTCTCGTCTCAACCTCGTTACGGCATTCCTTGCCCTCTACGCGGCCTCCGGCCTGGCGGCGGAAGACACCGCCACCCTGCAGGAAGTCGTCGTCACGGCCCGCCCGGAGACCCTGCCCGGTGCCGGTGCCACGACACTGAATGCCGCCGCGATCACCCCCAAGCGCGCCCGCACCAGCGACACCGCCAGCCTGCTCGTGGACATCCCCGGCGTCAGCACCTATGGCGCCGGCGGGGTCTCCGGTCTGCCGGTCATTCGTGGTCTGGCAGATGATCGCCTGCGCACGAAGGTGGACGGCATGGACCTCATCGCCGCCTGCCCCAATCACATGAACTCACCGCTGTCCTCCATCGACCCGACGGCGGTGGACAGCATACAGGTCTATGCCGGCGTGACACCGGTAAGTGTGGGCGGTGACAGCATTGGCGGCAGTATCGTGGTGCAATCCGCATCCCCCGCCTTCGCGGACCCCGGCAAGCAGCTTGCGACGGGCAGCGCCGGCGCCTTTTACCGCAGTAACGGCGAAAGCTGGGGAGGCAACCTCTCCGGCAGCGTGGCCACCGACAACCTGAGTCTCAACTACACCGGCGCCTATGCCAAGTCCGACAACTACCTGGCCGGCGGAAATTTCAAAGACTATCGCTTCACCGGCCGGGTTGGGCACACCCTGCCGTTGGATCAGGTGGGCTCGACCGCCTTTGAGGCCATCAATCAGTCCGTCAAGTTCGCGTGGAAGAACGACCGCAATCTGGTCAACTTCACCTACGGCAATCAGCACATCCCCTATGAGAACTATCCGAATCAGCGGATGGACATGACGGATAACCTGAGCGACCAGTTCAACCTGGCCTATACCGGCGACCAGGGCTGGGGCACGTTGCAGGCACGGGTCTATTACGAGCACACCCAACATGAGATGGATTTCGGCGACGATAAGCGGTTTTGGTACGGCCCCGGACAGCCGCCGAGCGGCTCCGGGGGCGACACCGCGATCAACGGTATGCCCTGCTCGCCGATCTCCGGTGTCAAAGTCGTCAAGGGCATGATGGTGGGGTGTGCCGCGGGCATGCCGATGGACACGGACGGCAAGAACACCGGGCTCGCCGTCAGCGCCGCCATCTCACTGTCCCTGGAGCATCTCTTGCGCGTCGGCGCCGAGTACCAGAATTATCGCCTGGACGATTGGTGGAGCCCCTCCGGCGCCGGCATGTGGCCTTTCACCTTCTGGAACATCAATGATGGGCAGCGCAACCGCTTCGCCGTCTTTGGCGAGTGGGAGATTCGCCGGGAACGTTGGACCAACACCCTGGGCCTGCGCTTCGAGAACCTGGACATGAATGCAGGCCCGGTGCACGGCTACAACCTCGCGACCTACCCGACCAGCGGCAGCGGCGGGCTGGGCAACCAAACCCGTGATGCGGCACTCTTCAACGCCCAGTCCCGCCAGCAGACCGACAACAACTGGGACCTGTCCTGGCTCGCCCGTTTCACGCCGGACGCCAACCAGGCCTACGAGTTGGGGCTGGCGCAAAAGACCCGCTCGCCCAATCTTTATGAGCGCTATTCCTGGTCCACCTGGCAGATGGCGGCCTTCATGAACAACTTCGTCGGCGACGGCAACGGCTATGTCGGCAACCTTGACCTGCAACCGGAGGTCGCCGGCACCCTGAGCCTCACGGCTAACTGGCACGATGCCGGCGAAGCTATCTGGGACGTCAAGGTCACTCCTTACTACACCTACGTGCGGGACTACATCGACGCGATGCAATGGGACTCGACCACGAACGCCCCGCGCCGGGTACCCGTGGTCGATGACTTCACGGTGCTCAAGTATGTGAACCAATCCGCTCAACTCTATGGCCTTGACCTCTCCGCGCACTACCTGGTGGCGCGCGGCACCAGGGGCGGCGATTTCACGGCGCAACTCGTGGCGAGTTACACCAAAGGCGAAAACCTGGATACCGGCGACAATCTTTACAATATCATGCCATTGAACGCAAAGGTCTCGCTGATTCAGGTGTTCGGTTCCTGGCGCAACACCCTCGAGGGCGAGTTCGTCGACGCCAAGGACCATATTTCCCAGGTGCGCAATGAAATGCAGACCGCGGGCTATGGCCTTGTCCACCTGCGCAGCCGCTACGAGAAGAAGACCTGGAGCCTGGAAGTCGGCATCGCCAACCTGTTCGACCGCTCCTATGACCTGCCCTTGGGCGGGGCCTATGTTGGTCAGGGCACGACGATGACCATACCACCGGCGCCCAATCAGCCTCAGTGGGGCACCCCCGTCCCCGGACCGGGCCGCTCCATCTATGCCGGTGTGACCGTGACATTTTGAACCGCAGGGATCGCGCGACCGCTCACGACGCGGTCGGGCGTCGTTTGGATAGTTTTCGCTGGAGGGTACGGCGGTGCATTTTCAAAGCGCGGGCGGTCGCCGCGATGTTGCCGCCGTGTTCGGCCAGGATACGCCGGATGTACTCCCATTCCATGCTCCGTACGGTCATGTGTTGGTCAACGGGCAGTTGCGCCGCCTCGCTGCCGTCATCCACCAGGGCGCGAAGAATATCCGTCGTATTGGCTGGTTTGGCAAGGTAGTGAGCAGCACCAAGCTTCATTGCACTGACCACGGTGGGAATGCTGGCATAGCCGGTGAGAACAAGAATCCGGGCGCCCGGCGAGATCGCCAGCAAGGGTGCGATGAGGTTGATGCCGGACTCCCCGGCGAGATTGAGATCGAGGACGATGTACTCCGGATCCTGTTCCCGGCAGGCGACCAAGGCTGCCAAGGCCGTGCCGACCGCGCAGACCTGAAATCCGCGGCGGGCCAGGGAGCGCGCCAGCACCTCCCGATAGTGACCGTCGTCATCAACAATCAGCAAGGGTCGAGGGTCAGTCTCCACAGGTAACCTCCAGAGCACTTGCAAGGGGGAGGCGCAGCCTGGCCGCGGTGCCGGAGTCGCGCGGCGCGAAATCGAGGCTGCCCCGCCGGCGCTCGACGGCGGCCCTCCCTAAGAACAGACCAACCCCCATGCCATCAATCGAAGCGATGGGGCACCGCTGATTGAATGCCGCCATGGCCGCGGGCGACATGCCGTGCCCGTCGTCCGCCACGGTCAACTCCAGGCAGCCGCCGATTTCTTCTGCGGTGATCTGGATGCAGGTGGCCGTCGCCTTTACCGCGTTGTCGAGCAGGTTGGCAATCGCTCGTTCAATGGCGAAATCGGGAGTTACATAGCGGGTATGCAGACGCGGGCTGATAGCGATCCCGAGTGCGAGGTCCGGATTCAGACTTTGCCAGGTCGCAAGATTGCGGTGCAGCCATGCCGCGGCGGAACTGGTTTCACTCTGGTCACCACGCACATGCCCGGCCCGCGCCGCCAGTTGGCTCAGGGTCTGCTTACAGCGTTGGATCTGATCCTGCATCAACCGGACATCAGGGACCAGCGCCGACGGCAACCGACCGTCGTCCAGCAAGTCATCGGCCAGAATATTGAGGGTGGCGAGCGGCGTACTCAGCTCATGCACGGCCCCGGCCGCCTGGCTACCCAAAGAGATCAGCAAATCGTCACGCATGGCCTGTTCACGGGCCGCCACGATCGCACGCTCGCGCTGGCGAATACTCCTGGTCAGTTGCAGGATAAACCAGAGCAGTACCACGACCGATAGCGCGAATACCATCCACATGCCGAAGAGGTGCAGGTTGACGGCCGTTTGGGAATTGGTAATGATCAGCGGCACATAGACACGCCACAGAAATGAATAGAGCCCGATAGCGCAGACCCCGAGGAACCAGGCCTGACGTTCGGTGAGGACGATAGCGCCGATGGCGACCAGAGGCAGAAAGACCGTTATCAGGGGGTTGGTCGCCCCGCCCGAGAGGTAAATATAGGTACCCCAGGCCGCCAGCTCGAAGAGCAGCGCAACCAAGGGCGACCTCATCGGTGTAGCGTCGTCAGTACCCGGTGAAGACCTGGCCGCGACCGCCAACCCGAGGTTGACGCCGCCAACCACCATGGCACACACCAGAAGGCGTATCATCAACTCGGACGCACCGAAGAGATAGGGGCTGGCCAGGGCCGCCAGTACCATGACCAGCACCGACAACCAGCGCAGCCTCAGCAGGTGGGACTGGGTCGTTCCGATCAGTGAGTCGATCACCGGATAGTCCAGTTCCTCCCGCGCGCGAGCGCCTGCAGATGCCTCCGCCGGATGGATGCCGTTGCTGAGGTTCAGCGTCGGCATACGCTGGAGAGTCGGGATGACGCGGACGGTCAGCCATTGTATCATTGTGTTTTCAGGCTCAGCGCTGCGCGGGTTACACCATTTTTCACGGGAGGCGATTCCTTGGAATTTCTAAAGGCCAATCTGGACCTCGGGCTGATTGGGGTACTTGGGTTCATGAGCTTTCTGACGATCACCTTCACCGTCGAACGCTACCTCTATTTCGCACGAGTCGATCTGGGGTCCTTCGCACGGGCCGAGGACTTGGAGATCTCACTCACCCGCTACCTCACGGTGATCGCCAGCGTCGGGGCCAATGCACCCTATGTGGGGCTGCTCGGTACCGTGCTGGGCATTCTCATCACCTTCAACGACATCGGGCGGGGCGGCGTCATCGAGACCTCCGTCATCATGGTCGGACTGGCCCTGGCGCTCAAGGCTACCGCCTTCGGGCTGTTGGTCGCCATCCCTTCCATCGTTTTTTATAACGCACTGCTGAGGCGCGTGGACGTACTCAAGGCGCGCTGGGGCCAACGGGCGTGCGCGTGAGGGATCGGCGATGAGGCGCATGGACCAGATCAACGTCATCCCCTTCATCGACGTGATGCTGGTACTGCTGGCCATCGTGCTCACCACTGCCACCTTCATCGTCGAGGGACGCCTGCAGATCCGCCTGCCGGCGGCGCAGACCAAAGCCGCACCGCAGGAGATCAAGCCGGTAGAGATCGCGATCGACGCGGACGGCCGGATCTTCTGCGATGCGCAGAGCCTGGGCACCAGTGCGGCAGGGCTCGCCGCCCTGGAACCGCTGCTCAACGCCTTGGTGGCGGAAACCCCCATCGTACTGCGAGTGGATGCCCAAGCCCACTTCGGGCACTTCATCGGGGTCGTCGAACGTCTCAAGGCTCGGGAACTGGACCGCCTGACGATACTCACCCGCCGACCGTGACCCTGCCCCCGGTCTGTCGCATCTGCATCACCCTCGGGCTCTTGGTGTCGGCCTTGCTGCACGGACTGGCTGCAGTCCTGGCGCTGCGCTTGGGACTGCCCCCCGAGCCCCTTCCCGAGCGACCCCCGGCGATGATATCGCTGGATCTCGACCTGGCCATGTTCGCGTCCCCGGACAACGCCAGCGACGGTGGTCTTGCCGGGGAGTCCACGCCAAGGCCAGTCGACCCCGAGACAACCCCCGCCGCCGCGCCAGCCACCGCATCGCCAGGACCGCCCTGGCCGGAGCCCGACGAACCGCAATCCCTCACCCAGCCGGCCCCAGGACCCGGCGCGGAGCCCAGGTCGTCACCCAAGGTGACCCATGCGTCCCAACCCAAGAAAACGCGACTGATACCGTCCCAGGTCCAGAAGCCGAGACCCGAGCCGCGGCCCAAGCCTAATCCGGAACGGGCGTCCGAACCCAGGCGCCGGGTGCCGCCGACACCGACACCTCCCCGCGAGTCGGTACGGACCCCGAGTGACTTACGGCCAGCCGAACCCCGCCCCCTGGTCGAGAGAAAAGCGCCGACGGACAGACCCGGGGCCCCGCTGCGAACCGCTCCCGGTTCACCACGCGCCGAACGTTCCGTAACCGCCGACAGCGGGCCCTCGCCGGCCGCCCGGGCAAGTGCGGAGCGCACCTATCTGGCCGATCTTCGGCGTGCCATCGCCGGCCATCAACGATTTCCGGAGGAGGCGCGGCGCCGCCACGCGACCGGCGTTGCCACCGTCGCCTTCGTGGTCCAGGCGAATGGACAGATCGATCAGGTGAGAATAGGCCAGTCTTCCGGAGACCCGGCCCTGGATCAGGCGGCCATTCAGACCCTTTCCCGACTGGGGCGTTTCAGGCCCATCCCGTCGTCCATTGGCCGCAGTCGCTGGCCGATGCGGGTCCCCATTCGATTCAACTTGCGATAGGAAACGAATCGTTACGCGACCACACCACTGTTCACAGCGCCAGCGCCTGCGCCAGCGCGCGCCGGAAGAACTCGGGCTGGGCCAGGGCCGCCTGGTGGATCTCGGCGTTGTAGTACTGGGTCTCGAAGGGCTTGTCGCGCGCGTCGGCGGTGCGAAACGCCTCCAGGGAGGCGCCCTGGCGGGCCATGGTGGCGGTCATCCAGCCGGAGGGGTAGACGGTCTGGGGGAAGAACAGGCTGCACGTGGCGTCGAAGCCGGCGCGGCGCATGGCGGCGTGCATGTCGGTGAGGATCTGCATGTGGTACAGGGGCGACTCGCTCTGCTGGACCAGGATGCCGCCGGGGGCGAGCGCCCGGGCGCAGTCCTGGTAGAAGTCGCCGCTGAAGAGTCCGAGCGCGGGGCCCACGGGGTCGGTGCTGTCGACGATGATGAGATCCAGGCCGGCCGTCGGCGCCTCCTGAACCCAGCGGATGCCGTCGGCGAACAGGAGCCGGGCACGCGGGTCGCGGTTGGCATTGGTGAGTTCGGGGAAGAAGCACTCGGCGGCGCGGGTGACGCCCTCGTCGATGTCGATCTGGACCACGGACGCGACCCCGGGGTGCTTCAGGACCTCGCGCAGAGTTCCGCAGTCGCCGCCGCCGATGATGCAGACGCGCCGCGGGTCCGGGTGGGTGAAGAGCGCCGGGTGGGACATCATCTCGTGGTAGAGAAAATTCTCCCGGCTGGTAAGCATGACGAACCCGTCGATCACCATGAGGTTGCCGAACCCGGTGGTGGCGTAGACCTGGATCAACTGGTAGGGGGTCTGCTCCTCATGGAGCTTTTCGGTCACCTTGAGCGAAAAGGCGGAGCCCTCGTCCTCGACGATCTCGGTAAACCATTCGTTGGGTTCGAGCATGGCGCACTCCCTCGGAGTGAAACGGGTGGGTGAAGCGGGTGGGTGAAGCGGCTAAGTAACGAGTCAAGAACAAGTTGAACACAATCGTTGTCGTTGTCGTAATCGTAATCGGAGAAGCGATTCACTTTGGAGTGCGAGAAAATCCTGGGCGCTACGATAACCTCGATTACGACAACGACAACGACAACGACAACGGTGCTTCGCGGCACTAACGCGGGAAGCGGTCGTCCAGATTGGCCGGGCACAGGACCTCGCGCATGATGCCGATCAGGTCCAGCAGTTGGCCGTTGCGGATGCGGTAGAAGATGCGGTTGGCCTCCTTGCGAGCGACCACGATGTTCTTGTTGCGCAGTTGCTCCAGGTGCTGGGAGATGTTGCTCTGGGAGGTGCCGGTGCGCTCCACGATCTCGCCCACCGAGAGTTCTTTGTCCCCCAGCGAGCACAGGATCTTCCACCGCAGGGGGTGGGCCATGGCCTTGAGCGCATTGGCGGTGAGGTCGGTATGCGCATCTTGCGGCAGGTCGGGGTCGGGGTCGGTCTGGTCGTTGATCATGAGGCCTCCTGTGGCTGTTCGCGCTCACCGCGCTCTTGGATTGTCGCGGGGTCGGGGTCCGTCGCGACCCGGACATAGCCGGTCATATCCTTGGCGATGCAAATGATATCGCTGATCGCCCCGGCGCTGTCGGTGACCGCGGTGCGCGCGAACAGAATCGGCACCCGCCGCCCGTCGCGCGCGATGAAGCGCGCCTCGATCTTGCTGAGCGCTCCGGTGCGGATCAGGGCCTCGAGCCAGGTACCCCAGAAGGCCCCGGCCGCCTCGTCCCCGTCCTCTTCAAAGACGTCGCCGATACCCATCCCGATCAGGTCCGCGGAGGCATAGCCAAGCATCCGGCAGGCGGCCGGGTTGGTGAGTTTGATGGCGCCGCCGGGCTCCAGGACCAGGAGCGCCTCGCCCATGTAGGTAATGATGTTCTCCAGGTATTCCCGCGCCTGCGCCAGCTCCGCGGTACGCTCGGCGACCCGCTGCTCCAGCACCCGGTTGAGCGCGCGCTCCTTCTCGATCAGCCGGAAATAGGTGCTGATCTTGTTGATGAGGAGGCTGTCATCGATCGGTTTAAGGAGGTAGTCCACGGCCCCGACGGCGAATCCGCGCTGCTGGAACTCTTCCGACTTGAAGGCGGCGGTGAGGAAGATGATCGGGATGTCGCGCGTGCGCTTGCGCAGCTTCAGCAGCGTGGCGGTCTGAAAGCCGTCCATCTCCGGCATCTGCACGTCCAGGATGATGAGGTCGATGTCCGGGTGGCGGTGGGTGAGGTCGATTGCCTGTGCCCCGGAGGTGGCCTCGAGCACGAGCGCGTCCAGGTGCGCCGCAATCAGGGTGCGCAGCGTGAACAGGTTGTGCGCGTGATCATCGACGATCAGCAGCTTGAATCCGGCGTAACCGTTCATCCCAAGAAGATCATATGTCCGCAAATGAACGCAAATAAACGCAAATAATGGGTGTCACCCGCGATGACGTGCGCCGCTCAAGGAATTAACCGGAGTTAAGGTCTATTGGCGCCGCCCCGCCGCGCGTCACGCCAACTGCGCTCAGTGCGGGGACTGGTCGGAACCACCGCCGGGCGGCAACGCACGCAGGATCGCCCGGAGCCCGGCCGCCGCCACCGGTGTGGGCAGGAAGGCCAGCGCGCCGGCCGCGCGACACGCGTCGGCCTGGGCCGCGGCGAGGGCGTCCCCAATGACCGCGACGGCGATTGCCTGGGCTTGATTTTCCTTCAAAAGGCGGATGATCGTATCACAGGTTTCGCACGCCGACACTCGTGCGGCCAAAAGCACCAGCAGGCAACCCTGGGGCTCCTCCCGCAAGGTCTCCAAGGCCTCGTCCAGGTCCGCCGCGCTCTGCACCGCGAGCCCATAGGCGCTGATGAGCCCCGCCAAGTGGGCCAGGGTCGGGACGTCCCGGTCGATGATGAGGACCCACTGACCAGCCCGTGCCGCAGTCGGCGCGTTCGGCACCTCCTGGGCAGCGTCCGGGGGCGACGCCGCGGGTAAGCACGGCGCTGCCGCCGCGGCGGCACCCTCCTGCGCGGACAGGGGCAGCCGCAGGGTGAAGCAGGAACCGGCACCCGGGGCACTTCGCACCTCGATGCGAGCGCCCAGGAGCTTGGCCAGTTCACGGCTGATGGAGAGCCCGAGCCCGGTGCCGCCATAGCGGCGGCGGGTGGAGCCATCGGCCTGTTGGAAGGCTTCGAAGATGATCTCCTGCTTATCTTGCGCAATCCCGATCCCGGTGTCGGTGACGCTGATGGCGAGCGGGCGCGCCGGCTCTTCGCTCGCCGCCAGGCTCAAGGTCACGCTGCCCCGGTCGGTGAACTTGATCGCGTTGGCGAGGAAATTCTTGAGGATCTGCCGCAGCTTTTCCCGATCGGTGAAGATGCGCGCCGGGGCCGCGGGGTCGCAGTGCAGGTGCAGCGCGACTGGCTTGTCCCCGGTCAGCGGGGCGACCAGTTCCATGAGCTCGTCAAGCACCGCGGGCAGGTCCACCCAGGCCAGGCTGACCGGGACATGGCCGGCCTCGATCCGCGAGATGTCGAGGATATCGTCGATCAGGGTGCGCAGATCGGTCCCGGCCGCGTGGATCACCTGCGCCTGACGGCGCTGCGCCTCCGACAGGCCGCCGCCCGCGGCTGCCAGCATCTTGGACAGCAGCAGGATGGAGTTCAGCGGGGTGCGCAGTTCGTGGCTCACGTTGGCCAGGAACTCCGACTTGTAGCGGTTGGAGCGCTCCAGGGCCGCGGTGTGCTCGCGCCCGGCGCGCAGGTGTTCGGCATGGGTCTGCGACAGGGCGGTGAGTTGCTCGCCCAGTTCCCGGACCTCCCGGGGTCCCCGCCAGTGCAGGCGCAGGGGTAAACCGTCGCGCAGGATGCGCCCGACCCCGCCGGTCAAGGCCTGGCCGAAGCGCTCGAGTCGCCGGGCGATCCAGCGCGCCAGCACCAGGACCACCAGGACCAGGACGAAGATGATCGACAGCACCCGCACCATCAGGGCATTGCGGAAATTCTCGATCGGCGAGGGGTCCACCGCGCGCCCCACCCACAGGGGCTCACCGTCCTCGGTGGCGAACATGGGCACCCACAGGAACTGGCGGCCGCCCCCCTGCCACAGGGCCAGGGTGCGCTGGCTGAAGATCTCCGCAAGCCCCGGGAAGGCCGCAAAGGCCGCCGGCGCACCCCCGACCGGCTGGCCGGGACGCAGGTAGCTGCCGTCCTGATTGACCCACAGGGTATCGCGGTAGGCCTGGGCCAGGCCGCCCACGTCGATCCCCATGACCACCACCCCCTGCGGCTGACGCGCACCGCCGCCGATGGGGCTCACCAGGCTCAGGGTCATGAAACGGCGCGGGTCCTTGACCCCGGCCGCCGGGTCCACGCGGATGCGGCTCACCAGCACCGCCCCGGGCGCCAGGGCGAGTCCCGCGGTGACGAACTCATCGGTAGGCGCCTGGGACATATCGGGCGGCGGTTGCGGCGGCGGCTGCCACTCCAGGGTACGCGGGTCCCGGGCAAGCCAGAATCGCTCCTCCCCGTGGTCGTCGAGGAACAGGACCGCGATAATGTCGCGTTGGTCGCCCAGGATTTGATTGACCCAGCCGGTGTAGCGGGCGCGTGCCAGGTCGATTTGGTCCCGCTCCCCCTGGGCCCCCAGGATCAGCCCGGGCTCCGGCAGCTTCGCCAGCAGCCGGATCATCTCGTGACAACTCGCCAGGTGCTGGTCCAGGTCACGAAAGTCTGCCCGCAGATTCAGCAGGTAGGCACGCTGATAGAAGAGCGCGGTGCGCTCCAGCACCAGGGGCAGGTTGATGGCGACCGCCAGCAGCAGGGGCGTGAGCCCGAACACCAGCAGGAAGACCAGGATGAGGGCACGCAGCTTCACGGCGAGGAGACAGCCCGGTCGCGGAGCCGCCGCGCCGCGGACGCGCCGTGCGGTGTGGCCATTGGCTGTCGGTCACCCGTGCGACAGTGCGTCAAACAGACCGGCCCGTCGGCCGCCGTCCCGCGGATAGACCAAGGCGCAAGGCGGCAACCGCGGCGAGCAGTCCGCTCGCTCAAGAAGCCGACAGGGCCTGCACCAGGCCCAGAACCACCGCGGCATGGCCTTTCGGCTTGACGTCCGAGAGGGCGTGCCGGATCAGGCCCTGCTTATCGATGACGAAGGTGGAGCGCACGATGCCCATGCGCTTTTCGCCGTGGGCCTCCTTCTCCTGCCAGACGCCATAGGCCTCGCAGGCCTCACCGTCGGGGTCGGCGAGCAGGCGCAGGGTCAGTCCGTATTTGTCCCGAAAGGCCCCGTGGCTGATGCAGGTATCGCGGCTGATGCCCAGCACCTCGGTGTCCGCCGCCTCGAACTCCGGCTGCAGATCGCTGAAGTCCAGCGCCTCCATGGTGCAGCCCGGGGTATCGTCTTTGGGATAGAAATAGATCACCAGGTTACGCCTGCCGATCAGGGCCTCCAGGTTGACCCGCTCCATGTCCGCGTCGGGCAGTGAAAAGACGGGTGCCTTGTCGCCAGGCTCAAGCATAGGGTCTCACTCCGGTGGTGGGGGGGGCGCTCCCGGAATTTAGGCAGCCCCGGGGCCGTCGTCAACCGCAAGCGTGGCGTGGCCTTCCTGGACGGCCCCCGCAATCCCTGAGCGAACCGGGCACCAACGCGGGGCGGTGGCCGGACGTGCACGGCACATCGTTACCCCAGCCCCAACACGCCGGTGACCAGCCGCAGTCTGTCATTGCGGATTCGCAAGGTATCGCGGAGGGATACAATGTTAAAGTATTAGCGTATACTAAAGTACCGGATCATCCCTGTTCCGACAGAATCGGGCGCGCGCTGCATCAGGCTGGACGGCCGGATCGACGCCCCCTCGCGTCGTAATTTTCGCAACAGCAGTTCCCGGAGGCGAAACCATGAGCTTCGACGCACTAACCATGATCGGCATCTTCACCAGCATCCTGAGCGGCGGTTTCCTGATCGCCCTCGTTTCCCGCAACGACGCCTGTGAGTTGCGCGCAGGCCCAGTGTACGGCGGCGAAGGGCCGCTGACCGGCATCCCTGCAAGCCTGACTGAACCCTGAGCGCCCGGACCGCGATCAGGACCAGAACAGCGTACGGCCGCTGACCGGCCCCTCTTAACAACAAGTCAAAACGTCCGTCGCTCGCTGGTCTCTGCCGGGCGCCGCCGCCCGCGATGCAACGCCCGGCCGACGTGACGATTCACAGGCAGCAAGCCTTTAAGGCCGCAACAACAGTCGCATGTCTGTCGTCGCGGTCTTTTTTTTGGGACAGGCCCGTCGCCCCCGCACACCACTGATGGCCGCCGACTCGCGACTCAGTAGGTCAGGATCGGGGGCAGTGACTTGGCCTGTGAAATCCAGTTCTGGACCATGGACTGGGTCGGCGGCTTGGTGGTGAGCTTGTCGCGCTCGTTGGTCTCGTTGATCTTGGCGTAGAGGTGGTCGGCCCGGCGGCTGGCCAATTCCTTGACCGTATCCACCCCCGCGATCTCCAGCAGGTCCGAGTAGACACCCGAGATGCCGCGCACCCGCGCCAAGTCCGAGCGATTGGCCAGGTGGAGGATGTCCGCGTTCTCGCAGCCGCAGAAGCCGGCCAACTCCTTGCGCAGCGCGGGGGTGGCCGCGGCCCTGACCAACTGCTCGTTATCCCTGATGCCCCGTTCGTGCAGCTTGGCAACAACTTCGTCGATCGCGCCCTCGAGGTCTTTGATGGGGGTCGTCATGGGTGCTCTCCGGATGGGCAGGGTGGGACGGTGGAACCTGGGCGGTTCAACGCGGTCCCGAACGTCAATTCTCTAGCGCCATGATAGGCCAAGACCCCCGCCGGAAGCGAGAAGGCATCGCAAACGGCACGCCCGCGGCGACCGCGCAGCGGCGCCGCACGGCCACGGCGCGCCCCGGTCTTCCCGGGTCGGCGCACCCGGTGCGGACCTGGGTGCCGTCAGAACTGATGTGTTGACGCCGATCCCATAGGGTACGCATCGCGTGCCCACCGAGCCGCAGCAACCTCTGGGGCCAGGTACGCGATGCGCACCCTACAGCGACCGGATTTTTTCACGGACCGGGCGTCGTTGTCGTTGTCGTTGTCGTAATCGAACGATCCGATCACGAAAACGAC
>NZ_CAIKKU010000036.1 GCF_903828115.1 uncultured Thiodictyon sp.
CGACATCCTCTACCACGGCTATTACGACATCGGCATCGCCGTGTCCTCCCCGCGCGGCCTGGTGGTGCCGATCCTGCGCAACTGCGACCAGCTCAGCATGGCCGACATCGAGCAGGGCATCACCGAGTTCGGGCGCAAGGCCAAGGACGGGTCCCTGAGCTTCGAGGACCTGACCGGCGGCACCTTCTCCATCACCAATGGCGGCATCTTCGGCTCGCTGCTGTCCACGCCGATTCTGAATCCGCCGCAGAGCGCGATCCTGGGGATGCACAAGACGCAGGAGCGCCCGATTGCCGAGAAGGGGCAGGTCGTCATCGCGCCGATGATGTATCTGGCCTTGACCTATGATCACCGGATCATCGATGGGCGCGATGCGGTGCAGTTTCTGGTGACCATCAAGGAGTCGCTGGAGGAGCCGGCGCGGTTGTTGCTGCGGGTCTGACCCGCTGCCCGGGGGTGCCAGTCCCCGGGGCGTCGGCCTTCGGTCGGCCAGTCGCCGACAGGCGGTGTGGTTGCGGCAGCCATCGCCGCGCACGCCGATTTGATCGTCTCGGGGGATAAACACTTGCTTGATCTCGAATCGCACTGCGGCATTCGCATCGTCCCGCCCGCGGCGGCAGTCCGAATCATCGTGGGCGCTCGACGATGGCGTTGTCGCATCTGACGGGGGAGCGCGCCGGCCACAACCCCCGAATGGCGGCGATCCCCTGGGCGCCGTGGCGGATGGCGTCGGACAGGTCCGTGGGGGCGAGACCGCCCAGGGCGTAGACCGGCAGCGGGATCGGGTCGATGAGGGCGGCGAAGCGCGGCCAGCCCAGCGGGTGGGCCGCGGGGTGGGTGGCGGTGGGCTTGACCGGGGAGAGCAGGGCGTAGTCGAGTTCCAAGGCGGCGGCGCGGCTGAGGTCCGCGGCGTCATGGCAGGAGGCGCCGACCAGTTCGCCGGGCTGGCCGGGGCGCTCGCTCAGGGCGGTCAGACGCCGGGCGCTCAGGTGCAGCCCGTGGCGGGGGGCGTCGGCGATGCCCGCGGGGTCGCGGTTGAGCAGAAGGCGGGCGCCGCTGGCGGCGCAGAGCGCATAGGCGCGTACGGCCAGGTCGCGGTAGGCGGCGTCGTCGATCTCGTGGGCACGCAGTTGTACCAGCCGGACGCCGCCGCGGATGGCCCGCTCGAGCCGCGCCAGCAGCGTTGCGGGGTCCCGCGGGTCGGGGCCGGTGATGAGCAGCAGTTGGGGCAGGCGCAGGGCCGTGATGATGGGGCGGTCGGCGGCGGGGAAGCGGGTCGGGTCCATGGCGTCCGGGTGCAGCCAGGCCAGCGGCTGCCCCTCCCGCCCTTGGGGGACGCCGGCGTGGGCGCCGATGCGGCGCACATCGAGCAGGATGTAGCGGTCGCCGTAGTCGTGGTGGACGCGGATCAGGGGGCGGCTGGTGTAGACCAGGATGCCGAGTTCCTCATCCAGTTCGCGGGCCAGGCCCTGTTCGGGGGTCTCGCCGGGCTCCAGTTTGCCGCCGGGGAACTCCCAGAGTCCGCCCTGGTGGGCCTGCTCGCGGCGGCGGGTCACCAGGACCCGGCCCTGGTCGTCCTGGAGGGCGCCGGCCATGACGTGGATCTGCTTCTTGGGCATCGGCACTGCTTGGTCCCGTAAGGAACAGTCCATTAGGAGATGCTGTTCGCATCGTTGTCGTTGTCGTTGTCGTAATCGAGGTTATCGTAGCGCCGCGGATTCCCTCGCACGCCAAGTTGCAGCGATTCTCCGATTACGATTACGACAACGACAACGACAACGATCGTGTCTGTGCTTAAATTGTTCTTGGCTCGTTACTAAGACCGGTACTCCGCATTGATCCGCACATAGTCGTAGGACAGGTCGCAGGTGAGGACCTCGGCGGCGGACTCGCCGCGGCCCAGGGCGACGCGGATGAGGATCTCGGGCGCGCGCATGACGGCGGCGCCGGCCGCCTCGGTGTAGGTGGGTGCGCGCCCGCCGCCATCGACGATGAGTACGTCACCGAGCCAGACCCGGACCCCGGCGATGGTGAGATCCGCGATGCCGGCGCGCCCGACGGCCGCGAGGATACGGCCCCAGTTCGGGTCGGAGGCGAAGAGCGCGGTCTTCACCAGCGGGGAGTGGGCGATGGTGTAGGCGACCTGGCGCGCCTCGGCGTGGCTCGCGGCGCCCTCAATGCGGACCGTCACCAGCTTGGTGGCGCCCTCGGCGTCGCGCACGATGGCGGTGGCCAGCTCGATGCAGACGGCGTCGAGGGCGGCCTGGAAGGCGGCATAGTCGGGGCTCACGGCGGCGGCGATGGGGTCGTTGCCCAGGGTGCCGGTAGCGGCCAGGACGCAGGCGTCGTTGGTGGAGGTGTCACCGTCCACGGTGATGGCGTTGAAGGAGCGCTCCACCGCGGCGTGCAGACAGGCGGTGAGGAAGCCGGGTGCCACGGCCGCATCGGTGGCCAGGAAGCCGAGCATGGTGGCCATGTCGGGGCAGATCATGCCGGCGCCCTTGGCCATGCCGGTGAGGGTGGCGGTGCGCCCGCCGCACGCGAACTGGCGGGAGACGAGCTTGGGCACCCGGTCCGTGGTCATGATGGCGCGGGCGGCCTCCGGCCAGTGGGTCGCGGCGAGTTGGCCCAGGAGCCGGGGCAGGGCGGCGGCGATGCGCTCCACCGGCAGGTGCTCGCCGATGACGCCGGTGGAGAAGGGCAGGACGCTCCCCGCCGGGTCACCGGTCAATTCGGCGATCGCCTGGCAGCTCGCGGCGGCGTCCAGCAGGCCGCGGGCGCCGGTGCCGGCGTTGGCGTTGCCGGCATTGATCAGCCACCAGCGCGCGCCGCCCGCGCCCAAGTGGGTGCGGGCCAGGGTGACCGGGGCGGCGCAGAAGGCGTTACGGGTAAAGACGGCCGCGCAGTCGGTCCCCGCGGCCAGTTCCACGAGCACCAGGTCGTTGCGGTCGCGGTAGCGGATGCCGGCCGCGCCCACGGCCAGGCGCACGCCGCCGACCGGCAGGAAGTGCAGTTCGGGCTGTTCGGTCATGGCTGAACCTCAGGCGGCCCGGCCATGGCATTGCTTGAACTTCTTGCCGGAGCCGCAGGGACAGGGCTCGTTGCGGCCGACCTTGCGGGCGTCCCGCACGAAGGGCTGGTGGGCCTCGGCCCCGGGCGCGTCCCCGTCCGCGGGGGCGTCCTCATCGTCGGCGGCGTTGAAGCCCCGGAACTCCTCGTGCCTGAACTCGAACTCCCGGGCCGGCGGCGCGTGCGACGCCAACTCCGGCAGCCGCTCGACGGCCTGCACCTGGCGCTTGCACAGGGTGCCGACGACGTCGTGCTTGATGTCGTCGAGCATGGCCGAGAACATCTCGAAGGCCTCGCGCTTGTACTCCTGCTTGGGGTTCTTCTGGGCGTAGCCGCGCAGGTGGATGCCCTGGCGCAGGTAGTCCATGGCGGCCAGGTGGTCCTTCCAGTGGGTGTCCAGGAAGTGCAGCATGACCGCCTTCTCGATCTGCCGCAGGCGCGCGGCGCCCTCCTGCGCCTCCTGCTCCGCGTAGGTCGCGGTCAGGGTGTCGGCGATGCGCCGGCGCAGGGTCTCCTCGTGCAGGTCGTGGTCGGCGTCCAGCCAGTGGCGGACCGGCCAGTCGCCGCCGAAGGTCTCCGTCAGCGCGGCCTCCAGGCCGGGCAGGTCCCACTGCTCCTCCAGACTCTGGGGCGGGATGCAGGCGTTGAGCGTGCGCTCCAGGGTGTCGGCGCGCATGGCGGTGACGGTCTCGGAGATGTCGCCCGTGTCCATCAGCTCGCGGCGCTGGCCATAGATGACCTTGCGCTGGTCGTTGGCGACGTCGTCATATTCCAGGAGTTGTTTGCGGATGTCGAAGTTGCGCCCCTCGACCTTGCGCTGGGCGTTCTCGATCGCCTTGGTGACCCAGGGGTGCTCGATCGCCTCCCCCGGCTGCATCCCGAGCCGCTGCATCATAGAGGCCACCCGCTCGGAGGCGAAGATGCGCATCAGGTTGTCTTCGAGCGACAGATAGAAGCGGCTGGAACCCGGGTCGCCCTGGCGCCCGGAGCGACCGCGCAACTGGTTGTCGATGCGCCGGGACTCGTGGCGTTCGGTGCCGACCACATGGAGCCCGCCGGCGGCGACCACGGCCGCGTGGCGCGCCGTCCAGGCGGTGCGGATGGCCTGCGCGTCGGCGTCCGGACCGGCCTGCTCCAGTTCCGCCTCCAGGTTGCCGCCTAGCACGATATCGGTGCCGCGGCCGGCCATGTTGGTGGCGATGGTGACGGCGCCGGGGCGGCCCGCCTGGGCGACGATGCCGGCCTCGCGCTCGTGCTGCTTGGCGTTGAGCACCTCGTGGGGGACCTCGCCCTCGATCAGGAGCTTGGACACCAGTTCCGAGGTCTCGATGGAGGCGGTGCCGACCAGCACCGGCTGGCCGCGGGTGACACAGTCGCGGATGTCCTCGACGACTGCCTTGTATTTCTCCTCCTGGGTCAGGTACACCAGATCGCCGTTGTCCTTGCGGATCATCGGCTGATTGGTGGGGATCACCACCACCTCGAGCCCGTAGATCTGCTGGAACTCGTAGGCCTCGGTGTCCGCCGTGCCGGTCATGCCCGCGAGCTTGGGGTAGAGCCGGAACAGATTCTGGAAGGTGATGGAGGCGAGCGTCTGGTTCTCCTGCTGGATCGGCACCCGCTCCTTGGCCTCCACCGCCTGGTGCAGGCCCTCGGACCAGCGCCGGCCGGGCATGGTGCGGCCGGTGAACTCATCCACGATGATGATCTGGCCGTCGCGCACGATGTACTCGACGTTCTTCTGAAACAGGGCGTGGGCGCGCAGGGCCGCGTAGACGTGGTGCATCAAGGCGATGTTGGTGGCGTCGTAGAGGCTCTCGCCCGGCGCCAGCAGGCCCATCTCGGTCAGCATCTCCTCGACGTGCTCGTGGCCTTCCTCGCTCAGGAAGGTCTGGCGGGACTTCTCGTCGACCGAGTAGTCACCGGGACCGAAGTCGGGCTTGCCCTCCTCGTTGGTCATCGGGGACTGGCGGGTGAGACGCGGGATGATGGCGTCGATCTGCCGGTACAGGTCGGTGTCGCCCTCGGAGGGGCCGGAGATGATCAGCGGCGTGCGCGCCTCGTCGATCAGGATCGAGTCCACCTCGTCGACGATGGCGTAGAAGGGGAGGCGCTGGCTGCGCTGCCCCGGCTCGAAGGCCATGTTGTCGCGCAGATAGTCGAAGCCGAACTCGTTGTTGGTGCCGTAGGTGATGTCCGCGGCATAGGTCTCGCGGCGGCTGACCGGGCGCAGGTGGCGGTAGCCCTGCCCCTCGGCCGCCGGCTCGTAAGAGGGATCGAACAGATAGGAGGCGGCGTCCGGACCCATCATGCCGGAGGAGTTGATCACCCCGACCGACAGACCCAGCGCGTGGTAGATGCGGCCCATCCAGCAGGCGTCGCGCCGGGCGAGATAATCGTTGACCGTGACCACATGGACCCCCTTGGCGGGCAGCCCGTTGAGATAGCCGGCCAGGGTGGCGACCAGGGTCTTGCCCTCGCCGGTGCGCATCTCCGCGATCTTGCCCTGGTGCAGGACCATGCCGCCGACCATCTGGACATCGAAGTGACGCATCCCGAGCACCCGCCGCCCGGTCTCGCGCACGACCGCGAAGGCCTCGGGCAGCAGCGCCTCGAGGTCCTCCCCGGCGGCGAGCCGGGTGCGGAACTCCTGGGTCTTGGCGGCGAGCGCGGCATCGCCGAGGGCCTGGAGGTCCGGCTCCAGGACATTGATCCGGCTAACGGATTTCAGGAGCTTCCTCACCAGCCGCTCGTTGCGGCTGCCGAAGATCTTCTTGAGCAGATTGCTGACCATCGTTGGGAGGAAGGGCCTTGTGGGATAATCGCCGGGATCTTACCGGATTCCCGTCCTGACCGCAGGTCCTACGCTGGACGACACTGCCATTAGGTTGAGCGCCGCACCACCTCCTGGAGTCCAAGGCTTCAGCCTTGGAGGGGCGCCAAGGCTGAAGCCTTGGACTCCGGGTACACACCTGTCAGCTTTTTTTACACCATGGGTCCCGGCGTACACTTGTTGCTGAAGCCGCCCGCGGCACCCGCTGCCCCGCAAGCCTTGCCGTTGCTTGATCCCCTGACTATTTCCAGACTCCCCGCATGGACCTGGCACATTCCTCGCTTAGACCATTGCCGAGTGAACCCAGGCGTCCAGGCCCGGCGTTCGCGCATGAGGGGGCAGCGGGCCCGGGGCTGCCGACCGGCCAGGGCATCAAGGCCCATCGGTCCCGGCCGGAATGTCCCGCACAGTGCCCGAAGGGACAGCTTCCAGCCCCCTGCCTGATCAAATCTACGGGAAATACGTCAAATGCCGCAACAATCACACGCCCGACCACGGCACCTGTCCGGTGCCTTCAGCACCCTTTGTTCAGCCGTGCCCCGCGCGGCCCTGCGCCGACTCTGGCCGCTGTGCCTCGCCGGCGCCTCGCTCGCGCTATTGCCCTTGCCAGGCAACGCGGCCATCATCGCGGCCTACAATGACCCGAACCTGTTCGGGACGCTCAACCAAAAGGATGTGGTCTTGATCGGCGACTCGGCCTGCGCACCCACCTCGGTCGTCAATTCTTTTGTTTATCTGGAGCAGCGGTATCCGGCAATCTTTGGCCGGAGTCTGGTGCCCGAAATCACCGTTGACGACCAGTACGATACGGCGGAATTGAGGGCGGTCGCCTTGACCCTGGCCGGTCCGAATTACATGGCTACGACCGAGCAGAGCGGAACGCAGGACGGCTACATGGCCTATGGTAAGGAGAAGTACATGGAGGAAAAAATACCGGACAAGACCCTCTACCGCGCCGTCGCCGAGGGGGCCTGGGACGGGCCCTCGGGGATGCAGCCCGACTGGTACCAGGCGAGGACCGTGCCCACGATCGAGTTTCTATACGAGGCGCTGTCGGGCGCCTTCGATGTGGAGGTGGGAGTGACCTGGACCACCCCCGGAGAGACAGGGGGTCACTGGATAACCGCTTATGGTTTGCTGTTCGACACCCTGACCGAGAAGGGGACGCTGGACTTTATCGATCCGTGGCTGGCGGTCAGGATCACCGGGGACCTCATCCTGTCCGGCGGCAAGCTCCAGTTGACCTACACGGGTGGGGCGGCCGAAGATGAAACGCTGACCAGTACGATCGATATCATCGTTGCCGAGACCCCTGAGCCGGCCGTCGTGTTCCTGTTCGGCGCGGGGGGGCTGACCCTGCTCTTCATACGCAGAAGACGAAAGGTCTGAAGGCGGGAATTCCGGGGCAGTCTACTGATTTCTGCCAGGTCAGCAGGGCAGCGGCTGTCGTTGTCGTTGTCGTTGTCGTAATCGGAGAAGCGATGTCGAGAGAATCCGGGGCGCTACGATAATCTCGACAACG
>NZ_CAIKKU010000037.1 GCF_903828115.1 uncultured Thiodictyon sp.
CAGGCATCCCTTGTCTGAGGTCATCTGCAACACCTCGCCGCTCCAGTATCTGCACCAGATCGGGCAACTGGACCTGCTGCCGCGGCTGGTGGGCCGGGTCATCGTCCCGACCACGGTGGCTGAGGAGCTCAGCGACGGCCGACGGCTGGGTTGCGATCTGCCGGTACCCGAAGACCTGGCATGGATCGACCTGCGTCCACCGCCCCATGTGCGACTGCTCCGGCTGGTTGCGGCACTCGGTCCCGGCGAAACAGGGGTTCTGGCACTCGCGCTGGACTGTCGAGATCCGGTGGTGATCTTGGACGATGCGCTTGCCCGTCGCCACGCCAGCTTGCTGGGCCTGCGTCTCACCGGCACCCTTGGAATCCTGCTGGATGCCAAACGCGCCGGGTTGATCGCGTCTGTCACGCCCCTGATCGACGAGCTACAACGCCGGGGCTTTCGATTGAGCCACCCGACCCGATGCGCTGTGCTCCGAGCGGCGGGCGAACCCCTTCCCTGACCAGAGATACCCATGCAATTCTCCTCCAGTCTGTTTCTGATGCTCGCCATGGCGGTGGCCGCGGCGCCCATGGCGCATGCCGAAGGGGCAGAGGGCAGGGCCGCAAAGCTCAAGGGCAAGGGGGCGCCATGAGCACTCTCAAACAAGCGCTGCTGCAAAGCCTCGCGACCAGCGCCAAGGTCAACCGTTCCGTTCTGGCCAGGCCGGCCGCGGTGCTGTGGACCGACGCCGAATCGGCCTGGCGGGCGCTCTTCCCCGCATTGCGCCCGGACCTGCCTGGTCTGCTTCAACTGGGCGCATTCAATGCGGAGCAGGCGCAGGGGCCGGCCATCTGGCTCAAGTGTGCGGTTGCCGGGCTATTTCCGGAGATCGTGCCGGCCGATGCCCTGTGCGTCATCTACCTGCCCGGGGTAAGCCGGGCCGACCTGCGCGCCATCGAAAGCTGCCCGCGCGATCTCCAACCGCTGGCGGAGTTGCAGTATCGCGGTGTGTTCTGGAGTCAGCTCAATGGTAAGGACTGGACGATCAATGCCTTCCTGACCTCCAGGAACGGTGGCCTGGGCCTGGACGTGGCGCAGGACAAAGCCACGCAAGAGGCGTTGGGCCAGGCCCTGGCCGCCGGCGTGCTGCTGGACCGGCAGGTGGAAGACCTGAAGGGCCGCCAGATCAACGCCGAATGGCTGCACAGCCTCCTGGCGCCGAACCCGACGCGGGACATGTTGGTGTGGATGGACGATCCCGATACGGCACAGGCGCAATGGGGAAGCGTCCGCTGGGACCTGTTCCTGAAGCGCTGCAAGGCTGACTTCGGCTTCCATCCGGTGAGCGACGGGCCATTGGCCGCCGCCGAGCGGCTGGCCAAAGGGGAAGGCAAGTGGTCGGCCGTGGCGGAACTCTACCGCGATTCGTTCGCGAGCTTCCCCAAGGTCTACGGACTGCTTCTGAAGGTTACGCCGCCGAAGCAGCAGGATTTGTTCGACGCCCCCGGGGCGCTCGCCGGCTATCCCCAGGTGAACGAGCAGCGGGAGGCGGCCCTGCGGTACGCGCTGGCGGCGTGCGGCGCCATGACCGGACCTCACGCGCGCGCGGCCATTCTGGCGGCCGAGCAGGGCCACGCGGTGCGCCGCGACTGGCTGTGGACGCGCATGGGCCAGTCGCCGCTAGGGGTGGCCCTGGCTCACCTGGCCGAGGTGGCCGCGCGCAGCGCGCAACTGCCGACCGGTTCGGTCCCCGATCAGTTGGCCCAGGGCTACCAGGACAGCGGGTGGCAGGTAGACGCCGCGGCGCTCCGGGTATTGGGGGCCGTCCAGACCAAGGCGGATCTGGATGCGGTGTCCGCGGCGCTGCGCGCCGTCTATCTACCCTGGGTTGAGGAGTCTGCCAGGCGGCTGCAGACTGCCCTGATGGCGTCAGGCGGGTTCGACGCAGCCGGGGTGGCGTCGGACGCCACAACTGTTCCGGCGGCTGGGGTCTGCACGGTCTTTGTGGACGGTTTGCGTTACGACGTGGCGGTCGCACTCAAGGAGCGTCTGGCCGTCATCGGCAAGGTGAACTTGCAGGCGCGCTGGACCAGCCTGCCGTCGGTAACGGCGTCCGGCAAGGCCTGGTGTTCTCCGGTCGCGCACCTGGTGTCCGGCGACCAGACCGACCAGGAGTTCGAGCCACGGATCGCGGCTGACGGCAAGCCGCTGTCCGGACACCACTTCCGCAAGCTGCTGGCCGACCACGGCATCCAACCCCTGGACACCCATGAGACCGGCGACCCGTCAGGCAAGGCCTGGACCGAGGCCGGCGATCTCGATCACTATGGCCATGCCCATGGGGTGCGGCTGGCCCGCGACCTCGACACCCAACTGGCCCAGGTGCTGGAGCGCATCTGCGAGCTCCAGCAGGCGGGGTGGAAGCACTTGCGCATCGTGACCGATCACGGCTGGCTCTTGATGCCTGGCGGTCTGCCCAAGTCCGAGCTGGCCACGCACGAGACCGAGACGAAATGGGGGCGCTGCGCCGTCCTCAAGGACAATGCACACGGCACGCCGCTCACCTTTGGCTGGAGTTGGTGCGACGCTGTGCAGGTGGCCTATGCACCTGGCGTATCCTGTTTCATCGCCGGGGTCGACTACGCCCATGGGGGCTTGAGCCTTCAGGAGTGCCTGGTGCCGGTGCTGTCGCTGGAGGTCGAGGGCACCGCGGCGGCGGCGGTGACGGCCGACATCCGCGCCGTGACCTGGAAGGGCCTGCGCTGTCTGGTGGAGGTGGATACCATGGCCGAAGGGCTCCAGGTCGACATCCGAACCAAGGCGGCGCTGGCTTCCACTTCGCTGGTGGCTAGCCGGAAAGGCTTGGAAGGTGGCAAGGCCAATCTGGCGGTTGCCGACGACGATCAGGAGGGCTCGGCGGCCGTGGTGGTCGTGCTGGGCCCCGGCGGCGAGGTCGTGCAGAAGATGGCGACCACGGTCGGGGCCTAGACGCACGGCCTCGATCGCCATCCCGGCCAGCTTGCGTAGTCAGGGCTTCCAGCCCTGACCATTTGCGTAGTCAGGGCTTCCAGCCCTGACGTCTTGCGTAGTCAGGGCTTCCAGCCCTGACGATGTCAGGCCAAGATGTCAGGCCAGGATGGCCTGACTACGCACAGGCCTGACTACGCACACCGACTACGCGCCCGGCGAGTTCGACTGGCGGGAACGACGAACGAAAAGAGGACATCCTCAATGCAACTCGACGACCTGGACCGGAAAGCGGCGACCGCCTTCGATGGCTATGTCGTGCGCAAAGACCTGGTCCGCACCTTCAGCCGGCAGTTCCCGGTCCCTACCTATGTCGTGGAGTTCCTGCTCGGTCGCTATTGCGCGACCATCGACGAGGCGGAGATTCAAGAGGGGTTGGACATCGTCCAGCGGCAACTCGGCTCCCGCACGGTGAAGGCGGGCGAGGAGGAACTGTTCAAGGCGCGCGCACGTGAGTCGGGGTCGGTCAAGATCATCGACATCATCACGGCGCGCCTGGACGCGAAGACCGACTCCTATGTCGCGACCCTGCCCAGCCTGCGACTGACGGATGTCCGGCTGACCCCGGAGATGGTCACGGACAATGAGCGGATGCTGACGGGCGGCTTCTACGCCGAGATTACGTTGAGTTATGACGCCTCGACCGCGCAGGAAAAGGGTGGGCGGCCCTTTGGCGTCGACTCCCTGCGCGCCATCCAGTTGTCCAAGCGTGAGGTCTTGGACGTGCTGGCCAAGGGACGACAGGACTTTTCCACTTCGCAGTGGCGCGACCTGTTGCTGCGCAGCGTCGGTTTCGAGCCGGGCACCCTGTCCGAACGCGCCAAGGATGCCCTGCTGCTGCGCATGGTGCCGTTCGTCGAGCGCAACTACAACATGGTCGAGTTGGGGCCCCGCGGCACCGGCAAGTCGCACCTGTTCCAGCAGGTGTCGCCTTATGCCCATCTGATCTCGGGCGGCAAAGCCACGGTGGCGCGCATGTTCGTCAACAACTCCACCGGCCAACGCGGCCTGGTGTGTCAGTACGACGTGGTCTGCTTCGACGAGGTATCGGGCGTCTCCTTCGACCAGAAGGACGGTGTCAACATCATGAAGGGCTATATGGAGAGCGGTGAGTTTTCGCGCGGCAAGGAGAGCATCCGCGCCGATGGCTCGGTGGTCATGGTTGGCAACTTCGAGGTGGACGTGGAGCACCAGCAGCGCATCGGTCACCTGTTCGGTCCGCTGCCGCCCGAGATGCGCAACGACACCGCCTTCATGGACCGCATCCACTGTTTCCTGCCGGGCTGGGACCTGCCCAAGCTGAATCCGGGCCTCTTCACCCAGCACTTCGGTTTAGTGAGCGATTTTCTGTCGGAGTGTTTTACCCAACTGCGCAACGGCAGTCGTGTGTCGGTGCTTCAGGGGCGCGTGTTCTGGGGGGGTGCCCTGTCCGGCCGCGACATCAACGGCGTCAACAAGACCGTCAGTGGGCTGCTCAAGTTGCTGCAACCGGATGCCGGCGCCTCGGTCAGCGACGAGGACCTGGAGTGGGCGGTGCGCCTCGCCCTGGAGGTGCGGCGCCGCGTCAAGGAACAGCAGAAGCGCATTGGCGCCGCGGAGTTTCGCAACACGCACTTCAGCTACACGATGGGCGCCGAGGGCGTCGAGAAATTCGTGGCGACGCCCGAGCTGCAAAGCCAGGGTGAAATCGGCGACGAGCCCCTGGAGTGCGGCCAGATCTGGACCCTGAGCCCCGGCGGGCAGGACGAGCATCCGGGGCTCTTCCGGCTGGAGGTGACCGAAGGCCCGGGCAGCGGGGTGCGGGTGCTGAATAACCCGGTGCCACCTGCGTTCAAGGAGTCGATCCGGTGTGCCGAGCAGAACCTCTACGCGCGCTCGCAGCAGCTGGTCGGCGACCGGGACCCGCGAGCACATGAGTTTTCGGTGCAACTGCGGGGGTTCGACGCAGCGAAGTCCGGTGCCAAGACCGCGGTGGCGGCGTTGATCGCGCTGTCGAGCGCACTGCTGAAGAAGTCGGTCCGCGGCGGACTGGTGGTCGTCGGCGAGGTGACACTCGGCGGCACCATCGAGCCGATTCACAACGCCGTCACGCTGGCCGAGTTGGCGGTCGAGAAAGGTGCCAAGTCGCTGCTCTTGCCCGTCGCGTGCCGCCGACAGCTGTTTGACCTGTCGGACGAGATGGCCACGAAGCTGGACATCGAGTTTTATCAGGACGGTCGGGACGCGCTGCTCAAGGCGTTAGCGGACTGAAGGCCAGTTGGTCGCGCAGGGGGAACTGTCCGTTGCAATGGGCCCAGGTAATGGCCTTGGGCCATTCTTCGGCCATTTAGTCCGGAAAAATGGCGCAACAAATGGAACGGCGCATTCGCTGGGTCCCATCGCCGCCGTTGGCCATGCAGACGGCCATTTCGACCACCTGGTCCACCGCCTTCTCGCGGCTGCGCTCGGGCCACTCTTTGAAATCCAGATCCTGATCCTCCAGGGCATCCGCGGGTGCTGCGTCCAGCCCCGCTAAGTCAGGCTACGGCGATCACACCGGCTATCGGTGAATGTCCTGGGCAAAGTCCTGTGCCGCCTCTTGTCCTGACCGGGTCAGACGGTATTGCTGTCTGGGACTCGTCGGCGTGTCGGGGTGTGTCTGTTCCAGCCAACCGGCGGCGAGCGCCGGTTGCAGATAGTCGTAGAGAAAGGTTGGGCGATGGGACATTCTTAGCATTAGCATCAACGACTTGGCCGAGTAGCAGCCGTCCCCCACCGACGCCAGTAGTCGCCGAACTTGTTCGGTAGCTTGTACGGTTGCTTGTTCGGTCGGGTGGGCACTCAGGGCCTCACGGATCACCCCCAACATGAAGGCGATAAAGGGCGTCGATGCGCCCTCGCGGGTACTGTCGGCCAGCGCCCGATAATAATCGTCCTGATGGGCATGGACGATGCTCTCGACCGGCAGATCGGCAAACAGCGGTTTCCAGCGGCTCAGGATCAGGCTTTGCCATAGCCGACCCATGCGCCCGTTGCCGTCGTCAAAGGGGTGGATGAATTCGAACTCGTAATGGAAGACACAACTGGCGATCATGGGGTGGACCTCGCACCCGTGCAGCCAGCCGAAGAGGCCCTCCATCAAGCCGCGGACGCGGCTGGCCGGTGGAGCCATGTGGACCACGACGCTACCCGACATGACCCCGACACCACCGCTGCGATAAGCGCCAGGCCGCTCCACCAGGCCGGCCATCAGCAGGGCATGGGCGGCGAGCAGGTCATCCTCCAACGCTGGGTTCCAGGTCGCGAATCGGTCGTAGGCCAGCAGCGCGTTGCGAACCTCCTGGACCTCACGGGGCGGGGCAATCACCCGCCTCCCTTCCAGGATCGCGGTGATCTGCTGCTCGCTCAAGGTATTGCCTTCAATCGCCAGCGAGCCCTGAATGGTACGTATGCGATTGATACGCCGCAGTCGCAGGGCGGCGGAATCCGCGGCCTGGGCATACTGGCCGACCCGCTCGGCGATGTCGGCGATGAGCGCGACGATGGCGGGGGTGATCGCGAAGGGTGGTGAATAGGGAGCGACCATGGGCTTCGACTCAATCCCGCGTTGCGCAGAGCCACGGCAGCCCGTCGATCCCCGCCAGGTCGATCAGGGGGCTTAAGTCGGTCAGGACGAGGCGAGCCATGATTCCAGTGTATCCAGGTCTCGTTCGGCCTCCTGCGCGTCCAGCCTCACCACGGCAATCCCCAGGCGGGAGAGGTGCACCACGAACTCGCCCAACGCCATGTCGGCCAACTGGGCGGCACGCGCCAGCGACAGGTTGCCGTCACGCAACAGCACGGTGGCCAGGGCTGGTCTGACGCCCTTCGCGTCCAACTCGCCCGCGAGCCCGACCCCGACTAACAGCGCATCGGGTTTGTCCAGGCTCATGACCACGAGCAAGTCTCGGTGCGACTTGCTCAGGGCCTCGCTGGGATTGTTCTTGAGTCCGCTGACGTTGACGGTCTCCATGCCTGGCTCCCGTGGGGATATCTGATGGAAATAATCTTAGCAGAGATACGCGCCGCTTCCGCGTGCCTTTCTGAGTCACAGCAGCGTGGGGCAGGATGCCTCCCACTGTCTTGGCCGACGGGAAGATGCTTTCGGTGAGCACCTTCCATGTGTTGCCATCAAGCCCAGGCCCTTCTGAGCATCCTCGGGCAGTGCCAGCCGGCCGGCAGCGAGACGGGTTTAGGAGCCTTCAGTTTGAGCTCATGGGATACCTCGCTTGGTGATGTCAGGGGTGGACAGTCCGCCCCTGATCATCCATGGGCGAACCCCCTTTATGCGAGGGAGCAGGCAGCACGGAACGATCGGTTATAGGTATAATCGCCCTAATTCTTTGCGGATGCAGATGAGAGTCGACCGCCTGTAGTCGGAAACCGGGCCCCACCTGTAGCTCAATGTTGCCAGCCTGCTTCGTTTATATGCATAAGCGCCCGATATGGACTACCAAGTCGTCTTTGACATCACCTCTGCCGGTTACAAGAGCTGGCCCTTCCCCGCATTTGGTCTTGCTCGCTCCGCCATATTTTTCCGAGTGGCCCCCGCAGGATCGCACACTTTGGCGGTGTAAGTAGCCGTCGGATTAGGTGGAACGAGGTACTGGTCTTAAGATGTTGGCGTTTCGGCGTTGAGCTAAAGCCGGTGGTTCAACGCCCACAACAGAGCTTGTACTTCCTCCCGCTGCCACACGGGCAGGGCTCATTTCGCCCAGTGCCCGCATATTTCTTGACGAGGCGCCGCGGTGCTGGCGGTGGAATCTCATGGCCGGGCACAATGCGCGAGGGAGCCATAGCACCGACCTGGTTCATGCTTGGAAACAACTCCTGGTGTCGCAGGATCATCGAAGCGAAAGTGCTCGCTGCAACTGCTCTGGCGAACCGTCACTCGCATCGAGCAGGGGCTGTGCGAAACGAGTCATAGCGTCAGCAATGGCACCCATAGAACGATTTCTCCGGAATGTAATGGTTTAACGATTGGTTGAGTGAGGCCAGCGGGCAGGTATCCAGACCTCGCGCCTTGGCTGCGAGCATGACATTCTGGAGAAACATCCCGTAGTCCAGCCAACTGCCCTGTCCCATGACATCAGCGATCGTGAAAATCAACCCGACCGGTGCGTCGAAGAACTTGTAGTTCCGGGCGTGTTGCTCGTGCATCCGTTTGGCGTCGCCTTTCTGAATGTCCAGCAGACGGTAAAGTTCAAAACCGATCTTACGACGGCGATCGATGTACGGTGACACCCACTTCTTCGGGTAATACTGAAAAGGGTCGCTGTGCGTCGATGCCTCCTCTGGATCGTCAAAGGCGGCGAGCAAGCGCTCGCTCAGGCCGGTCTTGCTCTGCCCGGTCAATACCCATGCATTCCATGGCTAAATGTTGGTGCCCGAAGGGGCTCGGGAAGCGATCGAGAGAATGTCCTCCACTACTTCTCTGGAAACAGGAGTGGACAGGAAGGCGCGACAGGAGTAACGGCTGTTCATCACCTGATCGACTGCACTCTGGATGAAGGAGGTCACGGCCGGAAATCCTCTAATTCTTCCGCGTCAAGGTCTTATGGCAGCTTGAATGTTCGCCGCAAAGGCCTTGAGGTCTTCAGGTATGGCCCGGACTGGCCGGCTGGATATCCATGAAGGCCAAGGTCTGTTCGTCCTCATGCACTCTGACCGCCGGGATGTCTCCTCGAACGATGCCACAAAAGACGCAGTTGGTGTGGTCGGACATGGCGGAAACTCGCTGTGACGGTTGCTCTAGGCTAACGTCAGACGGTGAGGATTTCCAGGCGCAGTGGCTCTTGGTTGTCTCCTAACCTGCCGCCCGGTCACAGCTCTGAGCGCGAATGGTCGCTGACTTCCGAGCGTTCGGTGCTGTCGGCAGCACCTCCCGGCGGACCTCCGGGGGCATCCGGACCACGCCGAACAGTTCGTCCAGGCACACCAGTCCGTCGATCCGGGCAAGGCCGATCAGCGGGCTTAAGTCGGTCGGGACGAGGCGATCCGTGTCTGATTTCGGCGGCGGTCCTCGACTGGGCCTGCTATCTGGACGACAGGACGCTGTGCGGATTTTGTGTGGCACGGAGTGCGGCGACATGCCTTGTGATGCACAAACCGGCACAGACCCGCGCCGACGAGTTCGGCCGTCTCGCCCGACGCCTCACGCAGGGCTATTGACGCGGCGCGGCGCCATCAGTCCACCGTCAACCCATCCACCCGCTGAAACCCCCGCGGCAACGGCTTACCGCGCCGCCCGCGCTCGCCCTGATAGAGGTCCAAATCCGTCGGCTTGAGGGTGAAGGTCCGCTTGCCGGAGGCGATGATGAGGCTCCCGCCCTCACGCACCACCGCGGCGGCGACCAGCCAGTCCTGCCGCTCGGTGCCCTTGGCGGCAGGGATGCTGATGATCTTGTTGCCCTTGCCGCGGGGCATCTCGGGCAGATCGGAGACCGGGAAGACCAGCAGGTGGCCGCTGTTGGTGACGGCGGCCAGGCGGGGGTTCGGCAGGTCCGGGATCGGCATGGGCGGCAGCACCCGGGCGCCCGCGGGCAGGGTGAGCACCGCCTTGCCGCCCTTGGGCTTGGCGTAGAGTTCCTCCATCCGCACGATGAAGCCGTAGCCGGCGTCGCTGGCGAGCAGCAACCGGGTCTGGGGGGGCTCGCCCAACACGGCGACGAAGCTCGCCCCCTTGGGCGGGTCGAGCCGCCCGGTCAGGGGCTCCCCCTGGCCGCGGGCCGACGGCAGGGTGTGGGCCGGGAGGCAGTAGCTGCGCCCGGTGCTGTCCAGGAACACGGCGGTCTGATTGCTGCGCAGGCGGGCGGCGGTGAGGAACTGGTCGCCGGAGCGGTAGCTCAAGGCCACGGCGTCGATCTCGTGGCCCTTGGCGGCGCGCACCCAGCCCTTCTCGGACAGGACCACGGTCACCGGCTCGCTCGGCGACACCTCGGTCTCGTCCAGGGCCGCGGCGGCGGTCCGCGCGACCAGGGGGGAGCGGCGCGCATCGCCGTACTTCGCCGCGTCGGCGATGATCTCGTCGCGGATCAGGTGCTTCAGCCGTGACTCCTCATTCAGGATGCCCTGGAGTTCGTCGCGCTCGACGGCCAGTTCCGCCTGCTCACCGCGGATCTTCATCTCCTCCAGGCGGGCGAGCTGGCGCAGCCGGGTGTTGAGGACGTACTCGGCCTGGGTGTCGCTGAGCGCGAAGCGTTCGATCAGGACCGGCTTGGGCTCGTCCTGGGTGCGGATGATGCGGATCACCTCATCGATGTTGAGATAGGCGATCAGCAGGCCTTCCAACAGGTGCAGTCGGTCCAGGACCTTGCCGAGCCGGTGCTCCAGGCGGCGGCGCACGGTGGCGGTGCGAAAGGTCAGCCACTCGCCCAGGATCTCCTTGAGATCCATGACCCGCGGTCGACCGTTGCCGGCCACCAGGTTCAGATTGACCCGGTAGCTGCGCTCAAGATCCGTGGTGGCAAACAGATGCGACATGAGCCGCTCGATGTCCACCCGGTTGGAGCGCGGGACTATGACCAGCCGGGTCGGGAACTCGTGGTCCGACTCGTCCCGGAAGTCCTCGATCATCGGCAGCTTCTTGGCGTTGAACTGGGCGGCGATCTGCTCCATCAGCCGCTCGCCTGAGACCTGATAGGGCAGCGCGGTGATGACGACATCCCCCTGCTCCACCTCGTAGCGGGCGCGCTGGCGCAGGCTCCCGTTGCCGGTCTCGTAGATCTTGAGGAGTTCCGCGGGCGTCGTGATGATCTCACCGGCGGTCGGAAAATCGGGACCGGGGACATGGACGGTCAGGTCGGCGACCGTCGCGTCCGGGTGGTCGAGCAGGTGGATGCAGGCGCGCGCCACCTCGCGCAGGTTGTGGGAGGGGATGTCGGTCGCCATGCCGACCGCGATCCCGCTGGCCCCGTTGAGCAGCAGATTGGGCAGGCGCGCGGGCAGGAGCTTCGGCTCCTCCAGGGTCCCGTCGAAGTTGGGCTGCCAGTCCACCGTCCCCTGGTCCAGTTCGCCCAGCAGCAGCTCCGCGTAGGGCGTCAGACGCGACTCGGTGTAGCGCATGGCTGCAAAAGACTTGGGGTTGTCCGGCGAGCCCCAGTTGCCCTGCCCGTCGATCAGCGGATAGCGGTAGCTGAAGGGCTGGGCCATCAGCACCATGGCCTCATAGCAGGCGCTGTCGCCGTGCGGGTGGAACTTGCCCAGCACGTCGCCCACGGTGCGCGCCGACTTCTTGAACTTGGCCGCCGCCGAGAGCCCCAGTTCAGACATCGCGTAGAGGATGCGCCGCTGCACGGGCTTCAACCCATCGCCCACATAGGGCAGGGCGCGGTCCAGAATCACGTACATGGAGTAGTCCAGGTACGCCTTCTCGGTAAAAACGGCCAGGGGCTGGCGCTCCAGGCCCTCGGCGTTGTAGATCAGGGTGTCCGTCATGCTCAGTCCGGTGGGCGGGGGTCAGCCGTGCATGATGCGGCAAGCGGGGGCTGGGACCAAGGGGGGCGGGCACTTCGGACACCTGTCGGCTTCCCGGCCTCGGCGGTTGTGACCGAGCATCGTCGCCAAGCCGCTGCCGTGCTGGACTGCGCCCCTGAGATCCTGTAGCAATATCAGCCCGGCCCCCCAGTGCCGACATGACGAGGACCGACCATGGCCGATGAAACCAAGCAGCCGCTACCCGCCGACGACTACGACACCCCCTGGAAGGACGCCCTGGAGCACCACTTCCCGGAATTTCTTGCCTTCTATTTTCCGGACGCTCACGCCGGGATCGACTGGAGCCGGGGCTACCAGTTTCTCGACAAGGAACTGGCTCAGGTCACCAAGGACGCCGAGTTGGGTAAGCGTTACGTGGACAAGCTGGTCGCCGTCCACCGCCATGACGGCGCAGAGGACTGGGTCTACATCCATATCGAGATCCAGGGCGGCCACGACAGCGCTTTCGCCAAGCGGATGTTTGTCTACAACTATCGGCTCTTTGAACGCTACGACCGGCCGGTCGCCAGCCTCGCGGTCCTGGCGGACGACAGCCCCGACTGGCGCCCGAGCACCTACGGCTACGAGTTGTTTGGTTGCCGACACTTCTTGGAGTATCCGCTGGTCAAGTTGATCGACCACGCCGCGCGACTCGACGCCCTGCTGGAGGACCCCAACCCCTTCGCCATCGTCACCGCCGCGCACCTGCTGACCCGCCAAACCCGCGGTGACGCCGAGCGGAGATACGCGGCAAAATGGCGGTTGACGCGGCTACTCTACGAACGGGACTGGGACCGCCAGCGGATCATCGATCTGTATTTTGTCATTGACTGGATGATGTATCTGCCGCCCGGGCTTCAGGACAAGCTTTGGCAGGAGATCAGCACCCTGGAGCGAAACAAGACCATGCCCTACGTGTCATCTGTCGAACGCATCGGTTACCAGCGAGGCCGCCGCGAGGAGGCAGGCGCTTTGGTGTGTCGGCTGCTCAAGCGTCGCTTCGGCCCGCTCCCCCAAGACTTTGAGGATCGAATCGCTACGCTGCCGCTGGAGCGGATCGAAAGCCTCATTGAGGACCAGGTGGACTTCAGCGCGCTCGCCAACCTGGATACGTGGCTGCAACGCCACTGATCCCCGAGCCCGGTGACGATCAGGGGCTGGCGCCAGGCCCTCGGCATTGTAGATCAGGGTGTCCGTCATCCCCAGTTGCGTATTCCACGCAAACTGGACAGCCGTTCCACCGCAAACTGGACACCTGTTCCGCCGCAAACTGGACGGCTGTTCCAGGTCAAACTGGACCGTCGGAGCGAAGCGCCGCGCGGGGGTGATGCTGTTTACGCTGTGATGGGTCCCGCCGTCAATGCGCGGTGGCGCGTGCCGGTGCTGGTTGGGGTCGGACGGGGGCCATCCGGCGGCCGTCGCAACGTTGAAAAAGTTGATTGTTGTTGCGCCGCAGGCGTCCTCAGCCAGCGCTGTGGCCCGCGCGGCGCAGTGTGGGCAAAGGGTGAATGAGTGGGGGCAAGC